>DBWJ01000073.1:0-721 GCA_002308955.1 Lachnoclostridium sp. UBA1241
TGGGTACCTGCTGTGTATCCGGTTGCGGCGACATCAACATGGATGAAGAGAATAAGCAGTTTACGCTCGGCGGCAAGACCTTCAAGGAAGGCTCCGAGATTTCCATCGACGGAACGACCGGTAACATCTACGCCGGCATCATTCCTACCGTTGACGCTTCCATCTCCGGCGATTTCGGCCGTGTAATGGGCTGGGCGGACAAGTTCCGTAAGCTGAAGGTTCGTACGAACGCCGACACGCCTCGCGATGCTAAGAAGGCAAGAGAGCTCGGTGCGGAAGGTATCGGCCTCTGCCGTACGGAGCACATGTTCTTCGATCCCGAGAGAATCGCAGCATTCCGTGAGATGATCTGCTCCGATACCGAGGAAGAGAGAGAAGTAGCTCTCGACAAGATTCTTCCTTATCAGCAGAGTGACTTCAAGGCTTTGTATGAGGCACTTGAAGGCAACCCGGTTACGATCCGTTTCCTGGATCCGCCGCTTCATGAGTTCGTTCCCACCGAGGACGCCGACATCCAGAAGCTCGCAGACGCGAAGGGCAAGAGCGTAGCCGAGATCAAGGCTATCTGCGCATCTCTCCACGAGTTCAACCCGANNCACAGAGGATGCCGTCTTGCGGTTACGTATCCTTCCATCGCCAAGATGCAGACGAAGGCCGTTATCCGTGCCGCTCTGGAGGTGAAGGAAGAGCATCCGGACTGGAACGTTAAGCCCGAGATCAT
>DBWJ01000073.1:871-6847 GCA_002308955.1 Lachnoclostridium sp. UBA1241
GACCTGACGCAGATGACGTTCGGTTTCTCCCGTGACGATGCCGGCAAGTTCCTGAACGCTTACTACGACACCAAGATTTTCGAGAACGATCCTTTCGCAAAGCTTGACCAGACCGGTGTCGGCAAGCTGATGGAGATGGCGATCAAGCTCGGCAAGCCCGTTAACCCGAAGCTCCACGTAGGTATCTGCGGTGAGCACGGCGGCGATCCTTCGAGCGTAGAGTTCTGCCACAAGATCGGTCTTGATTATGTATCCTGTTCACCTTTCCGCGTTCCGATCGCACGCCTTGCCGCTGCACAGGCTGCCATCGCGCAGAAGAAGAACATCTTCAAGAAGCTTGCTGATGAGAACCCGCAGTACGCATGGGCGCTTCTCGGCAAATGATAAAGTAACAACGTAACGAAAGGGTCCGCGCCGACGGCACGGGCCCTTTTCAAGAAGGGACCAAGGAGATCGAAGAAGAAGGAGGAGTAATATGAAAAAATTAAAGACATTTCTCGGACTTGTAGCATTCGGTTTGATCGTATATGTCGTTCTGACGATCATTATGCCGAAGATTGCATTCAGCCAGAAAAAAGGGCTTCTCGATTCCTATAAGGTCAGCAAGACCATGGAAGACACCTCGGACACCTACATTATCCGCCTGGATATGGGTAAAGGTACGTGGGAAGCACTTGAGTACGAACTGGACCGCATCGATTTTAAGCCGAGCGATCCCGCGGAATTCTGGACCAAGAACCCGGACAAGGACAATTTCACCGCTAAGGAAATCACCGGGTTTGTGAAGGAGTACTGCCGAAAGACGACGAAGCACCTGCCGGTTCAGGAGTACTACTTTACGGAGTATATCGCCGTAATGAAGGATGAGAACAACGAGTATCATCTTTACTATGAACTTCGGATGGGCGACCATGAGATCGACCCGCTCACGAAGTAAATCTTTTTTGAAAGTTTAAGGAGTTACAGTTTATATCATGAAGAAGTATTTGGCATTTATCCTCACGGCAGTAATCTTTGTATGCTGCTTTGCAGGCTGCGGAAAGAAAGCGACTGCGCCCGAAGCCACGCCGACACCTACACAGGAAGTAACGCTTCCGCCCACCGACACCCCGACCCCTACGCCGAGTCCGGTTCCCGAGCCGCCAACCGTATATCTGAAGGACGTATTCGGCGCACACGGCATGAAGGTCGGTACCTGTCTCACGACGCAGATGATCAGCATGTCCGCAAAGGAAAAGCTGATTCTTGATAACTACAACAGCGTGACCATGGAAAATGCGATGAAGCCCGACTACATCCTGGATCAGAAGAAGAGTCAGGAGACCGGTTCGTTGGTTGTAGCATTTAACGATGACATGATTACGATGCTTGACTGGGCGAAGGCGAACAACATGGCCGTCCGCGGACATACGCTTGTATGGTACAGCCAGACGCCACAGTGGATTTTCTACGATAACTTCGATAACAAGACCGGTAAGCTTGTAGGCCGCGACGAGATGCTTAAGCGTATGGAAAGCCTGATTAAGCAGATGTTTGAGAAGCTGACGGCAGAGGGTTATGCGGACCTGTTCTACGCATACGACATCGTTAACGAGGCCTGGATGGAGGACGGTTCAATTCGTTCCCAGATGAACAACTGGTACACCATCATCGGTGACGACTATCTCTGGTATGCGTTCTATTACGCAAACAAGTACGCGCCCGAGAACATCAACCTTTTCTACAACGACTATAACGAGCAGTTCAAGACGAACGCGCTTGAGAAGTTCATCAAGACGCTTGTGGACGAGGACGGCAACTGGCTCATCGACGGTATCGGTTTCCAGGCGCACCTTTACACCGGCGACAGCCTGACCGACTACTTCAAGACGGTTGACCAGCTGAGCAAGCTCGGTCTCATCATCGAGATTACCGAGCTCGATGTCGGACTCGGCGCATGGCAGAAGATTAAGCAGCCTACCGAGGAGAACCTCGCGGAGCAGGGACGTTTCTATTACAACCTTGTAAAGGGTATCTTCGAGCGTGTTGACAACGGCACCCTGAAGATGGATTCCTTCACCTTCTGGGGCATCAACGACGGTGCTTCCTGGAGAAAGGAATATAATCCGCTTCTTCTTGACAAGAGCTTCAACAAGAAGCCGGCATTCTACGGCGCTTGCCAGGTGAAGGAGTTTGCGGGATTCGACCAGTAAACCCATTCTTTGATGGCTTAGGGGCCGTCGCTTAGTGCGACGGCCCTATTTTTCTGTTTTCATGTAGGGTGAAATGTGCTATAATAATACAATAAGCTGAAACCGCGTGGCGGGGCGGCGGGAAAGATTTCAAAAAGGTAGGAGATTACGATGAGACGATTCTGGTTTCTGGCGGCGGCGCTTCTTTTGATCTGGCTGGATGTGTTTATCCTGACGAACAAGCGCTATCCGATATACGAATACAATGACAATTACGGCAGACAGACGCAGGACTTCGTCGATCAGGAAGTGGTCGGCGAGTACATGCCGGTGGATGTCGTTTCCGACCTTCCCGGTCTGGTAATCCTTCTGGTGCTTGTGCTTACCGGTGGTCCGGCGGTTGTTCCGATCCGGATTCAGACTGGTGAGGGCGGGAAGCGGAGACGCGTTCCGGAAGGGAAGATGACACGCCTCGGAAAGAGGGACTTCCGGTATGATACGATTGCGGTTCTTTTCCTGGACCTGTCCATGGCAGCTATCGTGATTGAGCGCCTTCTTCCGTTCTGGGTGAACGGCGTGCCGCGCTACGCGGGTGAGTACCTGACGCGCCTTGCGGATATCTTCCTGCCGCTTATCGCTGTTTTCTTCGTGCTGGCGGAATGGATTCGCCGCACCGACCTTCGTACCACGCACCGTGAGACCGATATCAGCGGTCTTCTGATGATGGTTGCGCTGTTCGGCGGATTCCTATCGCGTGTCGCGACACTGTACGGCTTCCCCGCGATTCGTTACACCGCATGGGCGTTTGAAGGTCTTCTGATGATGGGCGCATTGATACTTCATTATATCAGTTTGCAGGAAAATGCCCGGAAGATTCTTGATCCGACTCCCGAACCCGAGGAAAGCAAGTTCGCCGAGGAACCGCCGTTCGATTTTCCGCGCTAGGGATGTATTGCCTGCACAGGTATTTTCCGGCGAAATAGAGCGGATTTATTCGGAAGGATAATACACATTAACCACCCCAATACGACGGGAAATGACATTGCCTGCAGGGGTGGTTTTTCATACAATGGGAGAAGGACCGAAAGGAGATTGGTTACTTATGGGGAATTATCGGAATTTTGAGCTGACAACGTACTTCGTGGCCGGAGGAACGGTGAAGGCGGACAAGGAAAAGCTTAAAAAGGACATCGCCTGGTTCGGGCGGTACCTGAAGCTTGACAAGGTTTATCTGGAGGCATTCCGCGGCGGTGATTTCGCTACCGAGGAGCAGGTCCGGATGGTGAAGGAAACGTTCGAAGAGGCCGGCATCAAGGTGGAAGGCGGCATCACGACGGCAATCACGACGCCCGAAGGCGACAAGCCGAAGCAGAGACTGTTTGACACCTTCTGCTACAACGATCCGAAGATGCTCAAGACACTTAAGGATGCGGTGGAACTGACGGCGCGCGTGTTTGACAAGTTCATGATCGATGACTTCTTCTTCTCAAACTGCACGTGCGAAGCCTGCCGGAAGGGACGTGACGCCTTCAATGCGGCAAATGGCATCGAGGACGGCAGCTGGCAGGAGTACCGCGTGGATTTACTCCGGAAGATTTCAAAGGAATACATGATTGACGCCGCTAAGGCGGTCAATCCGAACTGTCAGGTTATCATCAAATACCCGAACTGGATGGAATCCTTCCAGGAAACCGGCTATGACCCGATGTCGCAGAAGGATCTGTTCGACGGCATCTACACCGGCACGGAAACAAGAGACCCGCTGCACACGGACCAGCATCTGCCGCGGTATCTGTCCTACTCGCTGATGACCTATATGGATAAGGTGCTCCCCGGACGAAACGGCGGCGGATGGTTTGACCCGTTCAGCTGCCAGGTGATGGATTACTACCTCGAGCAGGCGTATCTGACCTGCTTCGCGAAGCCGCAGGAGCTCATGATGTTCTGCTTCCAGGCTTTGGTTGAAAATCCGCTGATTCCGGCGCTCGGCTGCCAGCTTGAGAAGCTTGACGAACTGATGGATAACCTCGGAAATCCGATCGGAATTCCGTGCTACATCCCGAACGCCTCCCAGGGCGAGGACAACCTGCAGGATTTCCTCGGAATGTGCGGCTTCCCGATTCGTACGACCCCTTATTTCGAGGACGACGCCGATACGATTCTGCTGACGGCATCCTCGGCTTATGATGAGGACATCCTCGACAAATTGGACGCCTACACGGCAGCCGGCGGCAAAGTCATCGTTACCTCGGGCTTCGTCACCGAGATGCTCGGAGAGGGCATAGAACGGCTCACATCGATTCGTTACCGCGGAAGGGTAGTCACAGTCAACGAATTCACACAGGAGCAGAGAAACGGCCGCTACGGCACGCAGGAGTCATCCTGTGCGGCGGGTATCACAATTCCGGTGCTCGAATTCCGCAACAACGCCACCTGGGGCGCAGTCGTTAAGGCAAGAAAGAACGAAGAGAGCTACACACTCCTCGCGCGTGATACCTACGGAGAAGGTCAAATGCTGACGATGGTGGTTCCGGACTCCTTCCCGGAGCTTTACAAACTTCCGGAACCCGTCATCAGCAGGCTCCGTTCCGAATTTGAAGTGAACGGCATTACATGGGAAGGACCGCAGGGCATCAGCCTGTTCCCGTATGACAACGACACATTTGTCATCTATTCCTATGTGACGTCACAGAACCACGACGCCTCGATTACGATGCGGATTAAAGGAGCGAAAGAGCTCCGGTTCCTGAACGCGCCGTTCTTCTTTAAAAAGGATTTCGCCATCAAGCCGCTCTATACGGAGGTGGACAACGCGGTATTCCGCCTGAACGCTTCGGTCGGACGGTTCCTCGGCTATAAGATCGTGCGGTAGAGTCTTTCACATTTGACGGAAAAAATCAGTCATAACAATATATAACAAGAGGAGGACAGTATGAACTATTATGTAAACGGGGCAGCCCTCACCGAGGGCGACGGCAGCAAGGAACGGCCGTTTAAGAGAATCGGGGACGCGGCAAGAGTCGCGATGCCCGGCGATGAAGTCATTGTTGCGAAGGGTGTGTACCGCGAGTACGTTAACCCGTTCCGCGGCGGCACGAAGGATGCCCGCATCACGTACCGGTCGGAGGAACCGCTTGGGGCGGTCATCACCGGCGCGGAGGTTGTGAAGGGCTGGAAGAAGTATAAGAGATATAAGAACGTGTGGACCGTCCGTATCCCGAACGGGATTTTCGGCAATTACAATCCGTACACCACAGAAGTGTACGGCGACTGGTATTTTGCGCCGGCCGTACGCCACACGGGCGCGGTTTATCTGAACGACCGCATGCTTTATGAGACCGAATCTTTGGAGGAGTGTATCGCGGGTGAGGTTTACAAGCCCTCCTGGGAGCCCGAGTACTCCGTTTACAAATGGTACAGCGAGCAGGACGGCAACGAGACCGTTCTTTACGCGAACTTCCAGGGAGCTGACCCGAACAAGGAGAACGTCGAGATTAACGTCCGCAGACGCTGCTTCTTCCCGGACAAGACCGGTCGCGGCTACATCACCGTAAGCGGCTTCAATATCCAGAAGGCCGCCACGACTTGGGCGCCGCCGGCAGCTTTCCAGGACGGCATGGTAGGCCCTCACTGGAGCAAGGGCTGGATCATCGAGGACTGTGAGATTTCCAACAGTAAGTGCTGCGGCATCTCCCTCGGCAAATACTACGACGCCGAGAACGATCACTACTTTACGACGAAGCATATGAAGAGCCCCACGCAGATGGAGCGTGACGCCGTATGCCGCGGACAGTATCACGGCTGG
>DBWJ01000073.1:6868-12419 GCA_002308955.1 Lachnoclostridium sp. UBA1241
TCCGCCGCTGCCATATCCACAACTGCGAGCAGACCGGTATTGTAGGCCGCATGGGCGCCGTATTCTCGCTGATTGAGGATAACCACATCCATAACATCAACAACATGCAGCAGCTCGGCGGAGCGGAAATCTCCGGCATCAAGCTGCATGCGGCTATCGACGTTGTAATCCGCCGCAACCACATCCATCACAGCACGATGGGCATCTGGTGCGACTGGGAGGCACAGGGTACGCGGATTTCGCAGAACCTTTTACATGACAACCAGCGTCCGGACTTCTGCACATGGGCAGAGGGCGGCATGGGCAGCCAGGACATCTTCGTTGAGGTCGGCCACGGCCCGACGCTTATCGACAACAACATTATGCTTTCAAAGGCATCGCTGATGATTGCGACCGAAAGCGTGGCGATGGTTCATAACCTCGTGCTCGGCGCATTCCTGAATGTCGGCGGCGGCACGGGACTTCGTTACACGCCTTACCACATCCGTCACAGGACCGAAGTGGCCGGTTTCATGACGATTCTGCACGGTGACGACCGGTTCTACAATAACATTTTCGTCCAGAAATACCCGATTATCGTGGATAAGGAAACCGGTGAGAAGAAGGAGAAGGATTCCCTTGTCGGAACCTGGCAGTTTGACGATTATCCGACCTATGAGGAGTGGATT
This sequence comes from Lachnoclostridium sp. UBA1241, assembly GCA_002308955.1. Lineage (GTDB taxonomy): Bacteria > Bacillota > Clostridia > Lachnospirales > Lachnospiraceae > ISDg. Next base: position 7,537 of record DBWJ01000073.1, read on the forward strand.
CCGAACTTCGAACTGGACAATCCGAAGCCGAGCATGATGAAGCTTGCCCAATGGCATGAGAAAGAGCATCTTCCGGTTTGGGCATCGGGTAACGCTTATCTCGGCGGCGCGAAGAAGTGGAAGAAGGAAAAGAACTGCCTCGTAGACAGCAAGGCAGAGATTAAGATCGAGCTGAAGGAGAAGAACGGTAAGTACACGCTCGAAACGAACCTGTACGACGTGATCGGAGACTTCACCGCGGGCGTTATCGACAGCGATACGCTCGGCAAGGCATTCCAGCCCGAGCAGCGGTTCGAGAATCCGGACGGATCTACGATTACATTTGACCGGGATTACTTCGGAGACAAGCGTGGCATCAACGTCCTTCCGGGACCTTTTGCAACGGCAGCAGCGCTCAAGAAGAAAGTCTGGTAGAAATAGAAATTTAAGTCTGGTAGAAATATAATCCGGTAGAGATTTATTGATACGTGCGGAGAATTTCCTCCGCAACCAAACGACGTGAGATACAACGGTCCATCGCCTGCTTTTCAATGTAGCGATGGGCCGTTTGTTCGTCCATGGAAAGAGAAGAGATGAGCTGCCATTTGGCGCGGTTTACAAGACGGATTTCCTCCATCTTTTCTTCGACGGAGAGAGTCTTCTTCTCAAGTTTACGAAGCCGCTCGCGGGCAGACTGCATCCATTCAAGCGCTAAACTGAGGAGCGGCTGTGAAGTCGGCTTTGAGAGCGTGTAAACACCGTGCTCGACAACCTTCTCGCGGATGTCCGCATGATGCTCCGAAGGAACGAGCAGGAGGACCACCGTGCCGTTTAACTGTGCGGTATCGATGGCAAAACGGGTGCCGACCTCGTCGCTTAACGGCGCATTGATGATGACATAATCAAAATGCTGCTCATTCAGGCTGCGTCTTGCGGCGCTGATATTCGGAACGCTCAGGACGGGAGAGTAGCGCGCATCCGGTAACAGCTGCGAAAGCGCCGTATTGACCGGCGACTTTGCGGAAACGACAAGAACACTGTAAATCCGTTCCCTAAGGCTCATACGCACTCCTTTCTCCGGGTGTCCCGGCTATTTTAGAATATTGGCGGAAAATGTAACAGGCAAGGCGTTCTACTCGTGTAGTAAAACGCAGCCTCTCACAGTAATCACAAAGAGTTTTAGAAATCACCTCTTGCAGTAAGAAAGCGCTTACCTCTCGCAGTAGATTGCAAGAATCTCTTCCGGAACATGCGCGCGGATAAAGTCGCTTTCCGCGGCAAGACGGCAGGCGTCCGGAAGATTCTCGGGGAGCTTCTCATAAGCGGCAAGGTCGGATGCCTTAGCGGTGTAGAGGTTGATGTCGGCAGCCGGCGGAAGTTCCAGATGATTGCGGTTTCCGTCAAGTCCCGCATAGATCAGAAGCGCGAAGGCAAGGTACGGATTGGCGCCCGGGTCGGGAGAGCGAAGCTCCGCGCGGCGGTATTCACCCTCCGCGGCCGGGATACGAATCAGCTGGGAACGGTTTTCCATGGACCAGCTGACATAACCGGGTGCCTTGCTCCGTCCGAGTCTACGGTAGGATTCCTCGGTCGGATTAAAAAATACCGTCATCGGCAGCATATGTTTCAAGATTCCGGCAAGCATCGGGCATACCTCGGCTTCGCCGGATTTGTTTTTCAGGGAAATGTTGATGTGGAAGCCGTTGCCCGGTTCCTGTTCCATCGGCTTCGGCGAGAAATCCGCATACAACCCGTTCCTGACAGCAATCGTCTTTACGACACGGCGGAACATCATGACGTTGTCGGCGGCGGCTACCGGATCGGAGTAGCGGATATCAATCTCGTTCTGCCCGGGGCCGACCTCGTGGTGCGAGCTTTCCGGCTGAATCCCCATCTGTTCGAGAGTGAGGCAGACTTCACGCCGCACATTCTCTCCGCGGTCATCCGGAGCAACATCCATGTAACCTGCGTTGTCGTAGGGAATCTTCGTGGGAGCCCCGTTTTCATCCAGCTTAAAGAGATAGAATTCCTGTTCCGCGCCGAAGCTGTACTCATAGCCTGCTTCCTTCGCGTCCGCAACGGCTTTCTTCAAAAGCGTCCGCGTGTCGCACGCAAACGGCGTTCCGTCCGGCCAGGTAATCGAAGCGAACATCTGCATAACGCGGCCGTGCTCCGGTCTCCACGGAAGCGGTGTAAGCGTCTCCGGCTCCGGATGCAGGAACAGATCGCTTCGCGACTCATCTCCGAAGCCCGCGATAGCGGATGCGTCGATGGCAATTCCCTGCGTAAAAGCTCTTCGCAATTCATCCGGCATAATCGAAATGTTCTTCTGTCTGCCGAATACATCGCAAAAAGCGAGGCGGATGAATTTTACATCCTCCTCGCGCATGTATTGGATAACCTCGTCCATGGTGTAATTCATTAGGGGCCTCCTTCTTCCTCAGAGCCCGAAGGCCCTGACTTATGCGGACCGCTCGCAGCGGTCTTTTTTAATTTGCTACATACATCTGCCGGTAAGGGTTCCGGTTGTCCGGCGTCACAACCGTGAAAGGCGCTGAAAGCACTTCCTCGGCGGACAATCCGAAGGTTTTACAATAATCATCAAGATAGGGCTTCAGCTCGGCAAGATCCGCTTCCTCTGCGGGACGAGCCGTTACCTGTGCGGGAAATGTGATATCCTTACAGTCGGACCGCAGGAGCATCTTTCCGCCGTGCATTCCGGTGCAGGGGAAGTTTCCGACGATCCGTCCGTCGTTCTTCAGGTTCAGAACGACGATGATACCGCCCGCCTGGTACTCTCCGAGAAAGCTGCCCGCGTGACCGCCGATCACCATAACCGGGAATTTGTCGTGGTAGGCCTTCATATGAATGCCGGCACGGTATCCTGCATTACCCTGTACATAAATCCGGCCGCCGCGCATCGCGTAACCGGCAGCGTCGCCGATGTCCCCGTGTACCGCGATTAGGCCTTCGTTCATGGTGTCGCCGACGGCGTCCTGCGCATTGCCCGAAACGCTTATCGTCGCACCGTTCAGATAAGCGCCGAGCGCATTTCCCGGAACGCCTTCAAGTGTAAGCGAAATGCCGGACATTCCGGATGCGATGAACCGCTGACCGAGACATCCGTCCACGGTGCAGTCGCCGGAAGCGGCCCGAATGGCTTCATTCAATGCTTTATGGTCCAAACCCTGTGCATGTATCGTTGTCATAGTTATACCACACCTCCAAACTTTTTTCTACGATTTTCCGCGGAAAATGCTACGGTTGTTGCCGCGCGTTTCAAAAGTTCGAAATTCAGTTCCGAAAGCGGCGTCTGTTCGCGAATCAGAGCCGTGTAAATGCCTGCCCGTTCCTTGCATCCGATCAGCAGGAAGCCTTTGAGACGGTCATCCTTAATGTAGAGACGTTTGATCGAGTTCTCGGTTTTCTCCTCGTAGCATTCGCCTTCGTAAGCGCCTGCGGTCATCGCGTGAAGTCCGAAGAACCCGATGGAGTTCATCGGCATGCCGCGGTCGAAGATTTCCTCGCCGCCTGCCATGTTGACGCCGGCTGCGTGTCCCTGCATGTACGCGTTCGGGAAGATCGCAAGCACGCGGTTTGCACCGATGCTTAAGTCATATCCCTCCGCGCAGTCGCCCGCCGCGTAGATTCCGGGAACGGAAGTCGCAAGCTTTTCATCTACCACAATGCCGCGGTTTACGGTACCGCCGATTGCCTTCACAAGACCGATGTTCGCGCGGACACCCACGGCAAGCACCAGAACGTCGAAGGGAACTTCCGCGCCGCTCTTCATGTGAGCGACGTAGCATTTGCCGGAGGAAGCTTCGGAAGAACCGGATGCTTCGGAAGAAGTGTCAGCGGCTGAGGCGTCAGTCGCCTCGAATTTCGCCACGCTGTCACCAAGCAGGAAATGAATGCCCTGCTCTTCGAGGCAGTGCTGCATCAGCGCGGCACACTCGTTATCGAGGATACTCGAGAGGACGCGGTCCGCAAGGTCGCAGACGGTGATGTCCTTTACGCGGCCGTAGATGCCTTCGGCACATTTGAGGCCGATCAGACCGGCACCGACAATCAGAACGCGGGCATCTTTATCCAGTTCCTTTTCAAGCGCCAACGCATCGTCGAGCGTCAGGAAGGAGTACTTATTCGTAACGGCATCGAGACCTTCCATCGGAGGGACGAAAGGCGTTGAGCCGGTAGCGACACAGATGCTGTCATAGGGAAGCGAAGAGCCGTCGGAAAGAAGCACCGTGGAGGTCTTTGGATGAATTTCCGTTACGGAGACGCCGTACAGAACCCGGGCGCCGTTCTTCTCATAGAAGTCCGGAGCGCGGTAGGCAATCTTCGTGAGGTCCGTCTTTCGCTCCAGATAGTAGGAGATGAGCGGGCGGCAGTAGACCTCGTGCTTCTCAAGGGATACGACGGTAATCTCGCCTTCGGTATCCACGGAGCGGATGCCTTCGATACAGCCGGCGGCTGCTACGCCGTTCCCGATAATCACATATCGTTTCATGTCACTCACCTCGCTCTTCGTAGACTATGGCACGGTTCGGACAGCCGGTTACGCAGGCCGGGGCGCCGCAGGAATTGGTAAGACATAGCTCGCATTTCTGCATCGCGCCGTCTTCGCCGGGGGTCAGCGCGCCATATGGACATACAAGCACGCATGTGTAACAGGAAACGCAGCGCTCGCGGTGAATCTTTACGACGCCGTCCTCCTTGTAGAGCGCTCCCGCGATACAGCTTCTGACGCAGAGCGGATTCGTGCAGTGTCTGCAGGAGACCGCGTAGGTAATGATTTCGGAGCCTTCCCCTTCCACATGGATGCGCGGGAAGATTGGCTTGCCGGCGAGTGCCGTTACCATATCCGTTTTGCCCGAGTTGGCAAATGCGCAGTTATATTC
>DBWJ01000091.1:0-137 GCA_002308955.1 Lachnoclostridium sp. UBA1241
GCCAAGGAAGATTACCTGATGGGAATTAACTTCTCCCGGGTGCTTACGCTTAAGTACGGCAACACCGTGCAGGATTACCTGCGCGCCCAGAAGCGCGGCGCGATTTCGGTGGGCCGTGTCATGACCTGCGTGCTCGG
>DBWJ01000091.1:161-6011 GCA_002308955.1 Lachnoclostridium sp. UBA1241
AGGGAGATCCGCAGCTTCGTCAAGACGCCGTTCTACCGGATTGTGGGCGCGTTCGACCTGTCGGGCGGACGGATTGACGGCGAATGGAGAGCCGTGGAGGGCTCGAAGTATTTCGAATCGCCGCTTCTCTACAAGGAGAACGGATTCCGGAAGCGCGAGGATGCCGAGGCATGCATAGCATATATGAACGAGGCGGACACGGAGGCGACGGTTGCTTCCGTTGAGAAGAAAACCGAGAAGAAGAACCCGCCGCTTTTATTCAACCTGGCGGAGCTTCAGAACGAATGCTCCAGAAGGTTCAAAATCAGCCCGGACCAGACGCTTTCGATTGTGCAGGAACTGTACGAGAAGAAGCTGGTCACGTATCCGCGTACCGACGCCCGTGTGCTGTCCACCGCGGTTGCGAAGGAAATTACGAAGAATCTGGGCGGTCTTGCGAAGATTCCCGATTACCTGCAGTTTGTAAAGGACGTGCAGGGCTTCGGACTGTACGCGAAGATTGCCAATACGAAATATACCGACGATAAGAAGATCACGGACCACTACGCGATCATTCCCACCGGACAGGGACTTGACGCGCTCGGCTCGCTCGGCGCGACGCAACGCGGCGTCTACGACCGCATCGTAAGAAGATTTCTGGCGATTTTCTATCCGCCCGCCGTATACCGGAAGCTTGCGATCACGCTTGCGATCGGGACGGAGCGTTTCTTCTCGAACCTGAAGGTTCTTGAGGACCCGGGATACCTTATTCTTTACGGAAACGCCGAAGACGAAGAGGAGAAGAAGCCCGCGAAGAAGGACGATAAGGATGCTTTAGAGGGTAAGGAAGGAAAGGACTCGCAGGACGAGGACAAGCCCGAGGAAGCAAAGGAAGAAATCCTTGACGCCGACATGTTCGAGAAGATCAGCACATTAAAGAAGGGCATGCGTCTTCCTGTTTCGTCGATTGAAATCCGCGAAGGCGAGACGAAGCCGCCGAAGCGTTACAATTCCGGCTCGCTGATTCTCGCCATGGAGAATGCCGGCCAGCTGATTGAAGACGAAGAACTCCGGGCGCAGATTAAGGGAAGCGGAATCGGCACAAGCGCAACAAGAGCCGAAATCCTTAACAAGCTCGTGAAGATCATGTATCTGAATCTGAACCGCAAGACGCAGATTGTCACGCCCACGAAACAGGGCGAGATGATTTACGAAATCGTTGCGGCTTCCATCCGTTCCCTTCTGAACGCCGAACTGACGGCAAGCTGGGAGAAGGGGCTTACGGGCGTCGCGGAGGGACGCATCTCCGAGACGGAATATATGGAAAAACTCGAAGGCTATGTACAGAAATGGACCGACGGCGTAAAGGGACTTTCGAATCAGGGCTATCTGATCGAGCGGTTCCGCGGCCTCGAACCGTATTACAAATAACGGAGTAACGAAATGAGTTATGTGGAATTTTCCCACGTCGGGAAGAATTACAAAATGGGAGAACTTTCCATCCGTGCGTTGTCGGATGTGTCATTTTCCGTGGAGAAAGGGGAAGTGTGCGTAATTGTCGGGGCTTCGGGCGCCGGCAAGACGACGATTCTCAACATTCTCGGCGGCATGGACACGCTTACGGAAGGCAAGGTGTTCCTTGACGGCAGCGAGATTTCCGCATACAACAAAAAGCAGCTTACGACTTACCGCCGGTATGAGATCGGCTTTGTATTTCAGTTTTATAACCTCGTGCAGAACCTGACCGCCCTTGAGAATGTGGAGCTTGCTTCGCAGATCTGCAAGGATTCGATGGATGCGGCCGAGGTACTCGGACTCGTGGGACTTGCGGACAGGACCGCGAATTTCCCCGCGCAGCTTTCGGGCGGAGAGCAGCAGAGAGCCGCAATTGCGAGAGCGCTTGCGAAGCGTCCGAAGCTGTTACTATGCGACGAACCCACCGGCGCGCTTGACTATCAGACCGGTAAGCAGGTGCTTTCCATCCTGCAGGATGCGGCGCGCAAGACCGGCATGACCGTTATCATCATTACGCATAACCGCGCCCTAACGGCGATGGCAGACCGTGTTGTGGAGGTGTCGAGCGGACAGATCCGCTCGGAATACCGAAACGAAACCGTGGTTCCGGTGGAACAGATTGTGTGGTAGCATGACACGGAGCATGAAGAAGACAACCATCCGGGAGATTACGGGAAGCCTCGGGCGGTTTGTGGCGATTGCCGCAATCATCGCTTTAGGTGTCGGATTTTTCGCCGGACTTCGGACAACCACCGAAGATATGATCGCGGAGACCAATCTGTACCTGAAGGAACTCAAATTCTATGATTTCCGCCTCGTTTCGACGCTCGGATTCACCGATGCTGAACTTACGAAAGTGCAAAGCGAGGCCGGAGTGAAAGCGGCGGCCGGGGAATATCAGAAGGACGTCATCTACGAACCCTTCTCGGAGGACGGCGTTCCGGCGGTCATGAGCGTGCATTCGCTGACCGAAGGCGTCAACGAGATTAAGCTTGTTGCGGGACGGCTTCCGGAGAGGGAAGATGAGATTCTGCTTGAGGCGCGGAGTTTTTCGGAGAAGATCATCGGAAAGAAGGTCATATTCTCCGAAAGCAATCCGGAGGAAACGCTTTCCGCATTCGGAGCGAAGGAGTATACGGTCGTCGGAATCGGTCATTCGCCGCTTTACATGAATTACGAACGCGGCACGTCGACGCTTCTTGACGGCACGGTGAGCGTTTACGCTTACATCATTCCGGAGGCGTTTCGGAGCCCTGCGTATTCGTCCCTGTATGTCCGGACGAATAACGGCGAGAAGATATACAGCGATGCCTACAAGGCGCATGTCGATAAGATGACGGAGCCGATGCAGCGGGTGCTTGATGATCTTTCGGACAGCCGCGTAAGCGAGCTTCGCGAGGCGGCGCTTCCCGAGGTTAGAAGGCAGGTCGCGGAGAAATACGCGGAGCTCGGCATGCCGGTTCCGGAGGACTTTGATTATGAGTCCTATATCCCGGAGTTTGAGGCGGACACGTATCTGCTCGGGCGGGATACGAATATCGGCTATGTGTGCTTTGAGAATGACGCGAACATCGTGGCGGGAATCGCACGCGTGTTTCCGGTGTTCTTCATCCTAGTTGCCGTTCTTGTCGTGATGACGACGATGAACCGGATGATGGAGGAACAGCGCACGCAGATGGGAATTCTTAAGGCGCTCGGTTACTCCGCTACGCAGATTTCGGTGAAATACATCATCTATTCCGGCACGGCCGCCGTATCGGGCTGCCTGATCGGCTTCTTCGCCGGTAACTATATCTTTCCGACCGTCATCTGGCGGGTGTACGGGATCATGTACGGATTCACGACCGACCTGGTCTATGTGATGAACCCCGTGCTTTTCGCTATATGCTTTACGGTTTCGGTTCTCTGCTCTGTCGGTGTGACGCTTGTGTCGATTAACCGCGAGCTTCGGTCGGTGCCCGCGGAACTGATAAGACCCCGCGCACCGAAGAGCGGCAAGCGGATTCTTCTGGAGCGTGTCGGCTTCTTCTGGAAGCGGCTCCCGTTCCTGCATAAAGTATCGCTTCGTAACGTGGTGCGCTACCGGAAGCGTTTCTTTATGATGGTACTCGGTATTGCGGGCTGCACGGCGCTTCTGATCACCGGCCACGGCATCCGCGATTCCATCACGTCGACGGCGCCGACGCAGTATGACGAGATTGAAGTTTACGATTATCTGATCCGGCTCACCGACGGGAAGAGCCGCGTCGGTTTTTTGCATGAGGCGGAGGGACTGCTTTCCTCCGAGGCCTTTATTGACTACGGCACCATGAGCGTGACCGGAAAGGACGGAACGAAGACGCCGAACTATTTCGTTCCGATGAAGGCGGAGGAATACCTGCGGTACGTTAATCTGACCGATGAGGACGGGGAAGCCATAGCATTTCCCGCGGAAGGCGAATGCCTTTTAAGCCGGAAAATGGCAGAGCAGATCGGCGCGGAAACCGGCGATACCGTGACCTGCCGCAAGGAAGGTGGGCGCTCGTTTACGGTGAAGGTATCCGGTGTTTTCAGGAATTACGTCGGCAATACGGTGATTCTGAGCCGCGAGACGTATGAGACGGGAACCGGCGAGGCGTCGGAATTCCGCTACTGTATGGCCAAAGCGGAAGACCGGAATCAGGTTTTCGAGACAGGCGCGAAGCTGATGGCGCTTGATTCGGTCATGTCGGTAAGCATCAATCAGGAGTTCCGCGACCGGATCGAGGCAATGCTTGTGAGCCTTGACGACATCGTCGTTCTGGTGATATTCTGCGCGGCGCTTCTTGCGTTTATCGTATTATATAATCTTACGAACATTAACATTACCGAGCGGATCCGCGAGATCGCGACCATCAAGGTGCTCGGGTTTTACAGCGCGGAGACGGCGCTCTACGTATTCCGCGAGAATATGATTCTGACGGCATTCGGAGCACTTCTCGGAATTCCCGGCGGAATTCTTCTGAACCGGTTCGTCATGTCGCAGATTCAGGTGGATCTTGTGAGTTTTCCGCTCCGCATCACGGCGAAGAGCTTTCTGATCAGCATCGCGTTCACATTTGCCTTCGCGGTTCTGACCGATCTGGTCATGCTCAGAAAGCTGTCCCGGATTAATATGGCGGAGTCGATGAAGAGCATAGAGTAAGCGGTTATCCGCGGAAAGAGGAGATTATGGAGAAGTATTATCGGAGTTTTCTGACCGTTGACCTTTCGGCCGTTCGGCACAACCTCAAGGAGGCGAAAGCCAGAATCGGCGGAAAGAAGCTGCTTGCGGTGGTGAAAACCGACGCGTACGGGCACGGAGCCGTCCGGGTCAGCGAGGCGATTGCCGACCTGGTGGATTATTATGCGGTTGCCTGCCTCAGTGAAGCGGTGGAACTTCGTGAGGGCGGCATCAAAAAGCCGATTCTGATTCTCGGGTACACGTCGCCGAAGGAATACGGCGAGCTTCTTGCCTACAACATTACGCCGACGGTCTATACGTATGATGCGGCCGAGAAGCTTTCGGAGATCGCATTGCTTCTCGGAACCAAAGCGAAGATTCACATTGCCGTCGATACCGGAATGGGACGCATCGGTTTTATTCCGAGTGCGGAAAATGCGGACACCGTCGCGAAGATCGCGGCGCTTCCGGGTATTGAAATCGAGGGCGTGTTTACGCATTTTGCAAAGGCCGATGAGGCCGACAAATCCTACACCGAATCCCAGATCGCGCACTTCGACTGGTTCATCGACCGGCTTAGTGAGCGCGGCGTTCAGATTCCGATCCGGCACTGCTACAACAGCGCGGCCATAATGGATCTTTCGGAAGCCAAATACGAAATGGTGCGAAGCGGCATCATTACCTACGGTCTGCTTCCTTCCGCGGAAGTAAAGAAGGAAAGCATGAACCTGCAGCCCGTGATGGAGTGGAAGGCGCACGTGATTCATGTGAAGACGCTTCCCGCCGGCTGCGGGATCAGCTACGGCGCAACCTATGTGACGGATAAGGAAAGACGCATTGCGACGGTTTCCGTGGGTTACGGAGACGGTTATCCGCGTTCGCTTTCCGGCAAGGGAAGAGTATTGATCCACGGGCAGTCCGCGCCGATCCTCGGGCGTGTCTGCATGGACCAGATGATGGTTGACGTGAGTGACATAAAGGACGTGAAGCCCGAGGATATCGTTACGCTGTTCGGCCGGGACGGAGACGCCTTCCTTTCCGCGGAAGAGGTTGCGGACCTGTCAGGCCGGTTCAACTATGAGCTTGTCTGCGACATTTCGATGCGCGTGAGTAAGATTTACAAGCAGTAAAGGGCGCGGAAAAGTTTGGCGGGCGGCTTCGAAGAACAAATCGGG
>DBWJ01000064.1:0-6775 GCA_002308955.1 Lachnoclostridium sp. UBA1241
CTCTTTGACGAGCCGACTTCGGCGCTTGACCCGATGGGCCGGAAGGAGATTTTAGACGCGCTTCTGGCCGCGAAATCGCAGACAACGGTTCTGTTCTCCACGCATATTCTGTCGGATGTGGAGCGGATCTGCGACCGCGCTGCAATCTTACATAACGGTACGGTTGTGTTAAGCGGAACAATGGAAGAGCTGCATGCGAGAAAGGCAGGAACCGATTTCGTTGTGGAGGCGGGCGACAAGGAGGCGTATGAGGCTTTGGTGTCGCATTTTCCGAAGCTTAGTAAGCCTGCGGAACCCGTTGCGGAAGAGTATCAGCTTATATGGAAACAGGGTAACCGGGAAGATTTCCGGAGCGTTCTCGGATTCATTGCGGAGCGGGACCTCAGTGTCCGCTCGGTGGCCTGGGCGGAGTCTTCGCTTGAGGACCTGTTCCTTGAGGCGACCCGCAAAGAAACGGAGGTGAACGCATGATTCCGTTTTTGAAGAAAGAAATTCTGGAGCAGTTTCGAAGAAAGCGGGTGCTTCTTCTCGGAATTCTGTTCGCCGCATTTGCGCTTTTGGGCGTTGCGACGGCCAAGCTGATGCCGGCGATCATGGAAATGTTCGCCGACGAGCTTGCCGCAAGCGGAATGGTGTACGACATTAAGGAATCCACCATTATGGACGCCTGGACGCAGTTCTTTAAGAATGCGTCGATCCCGCTGATCGTCGTGATCATTCTGTGGTCGGGCTCCTTCACGGGAGAGTATCAGAAGCATACCCTGATCCCGCTTGTAACGAAGGGATTATCCCGCACCGGAATCTTCGTTTCGAAGATGATCACCGCAGTGCTCGTCTGGACCGCCGGATACGCGCTGTATCTCGGCATCTTCTACGGCTACGCGGAGTTTTACTGGGGCAACGGAACGGTGAAGCATATCGGGTTGGCCGTTACGCTTTACTGGCTGTACGGCGTATGGCTTCTCGCGATGTTAGGGCTGTTCTCCGCAATCGCCGAGACAACGATGCAGGTGCTTTTGGGCGTCGGCGGAGTATTCTTCCTGGTGACTTTCCTGGAGCTCGTTCCGAAACTTCCCGCGAAGCTTCCCACCGCGCTCACCGGCGGCCTGTCCCTTCTTCAGGGAAGCGCGAAGCCGTCGGACTTTACGATGCCGGTTGTTATCGTCCTTATATGCATCGTCCTCTGCCTTGCGGGCGGCGTGGTTCTGATTCAGAAGAAGAAACTGTAAGGCAGCACGCCCGGCAATCAAAACGGCTGAATCAGAGGTCCTTCACGTCTCGTTGAACAGTAGGATCAGGGATTCTTTACGTCCTTGTTGGACAGTGGGATCAGAGATTCTTCACGTCCTTATTGAACAGAAGCATCAGCGCGGAAACCACAAATCCGACGGTGCAGATCAACAGAAGCGGCGTGCAGCCGAGGGTCTGCAGAACGGTCCCTGCCAGAATGGAGGAGAACGGGATCAGCCCCTGAGAAAGGATGCTCGAGAAGCTCGTGACCTTGCTCAGTTTGTCGCGGTCCACAACCCGCATGAAGGTTGTGCTGATCGGGATGTTGACGCAGGCGAGCAGGAAGCCGATTACCAGGCAGCCGCCCGAGAACAGCAGCAGGAAAGCGTTCAGGGAGTTCCCGCCTGCCACGCACAGATGGTAACTTACCGTCAATACAGTCATAATCAATGCGGTTGCAAGAATGCGAAGAGCGATCTTGCGGCCGCATTTTTCTTCCTGCGGCTTCGCGCTCAGGATGACCGAGCCCGCAAGGGAGCTGACCCCGAGGATCACGCTGAACACGGAGGACCAAAGCTCGGGCGTAAGCAGATGATCGAACAGGTAGGAAGGCGCCCCCGCCACGTCGGTTTTGATAAAGAACGGAACGAAATTGCTCGCGATCGGCGAAAGGAAGAAATTGAGGAACAGAACCGAAAGCATCAGCGCGATGATGGCCTTCTGCGTCTTCAGGTAGGCGAGGCCTTCGCCCATATCGGCAAATGCCACACGGATCGTCAGCTTTCCCTCCTTCTTCGCCTGTTCGTAGCGGATGAACATCTCCGAAACACCGGACAGAACGTAGCAGACGCCCACGAAAAAGAACAGCAGGTGAATCGGAAGGGCTGCGTAGAGAACGCCCGCGAGAACCACGCCGAGAATCGTCTGCAGGGCGCTTTTGATTGAAAAGTAGGCATTTGCCTGCTGCAGCTTTTCTTCTTCTACAATGTGCGGAAACAGCGAACCCGCTGCCGGTGAGAAGATGCCGCTTATCGCGTTACCGAGGATGCCGACGGCGAACAGGATTGCGATGTGAGCGCTCTTCCCGGGGAACACAAGCATCAAAGCGATTGCAAGGAGGATCAGCCCGCCCTTAACATAGTCGCAAAGGAACATGATCACGGCCTTGTTGATGCGGTCGCCGAGAACGCCGCCGATCGGCGTAAACAGAAGCATCATAACGCCGCAGACGGCCAGATAGAGTCCCTGCAGGAAGGCATTGTTATTGCTGATCTCGAGAATATAAAAGCTGACGGCGAAGCTGTATAAAACGGCGCCGAGCTCGGACACCAGAGCGCCGAAGAACGTCAGCCGGAAATTACGGTTTTTAAATACATTGGCTGTCTTTTGTGACTCATTCATCTTTTTTAACCTCATCCCAGAGTGCGGACAGGGCCGGATCATCCAGGTAATGTATTATCGTTTTTATGCCCTCTGCGGCGGTTGCGCCGAGGACGTCGTGGACGCTCGATTCCTTCGGAAGCGAGACAAATCGGACGGAGTCCAAACTGTAGACGGGAGCCCGGTCGAACAGCTCCGCCACCGCGCGGGCCTTCTTCAAGCTTTCCCGCGCTTCGTCCTTAAGGCCGGAGCGAAGCTCCGTACAGCCTCTTAACACTAATAATTCCGAATAAACCTTGTCCGTAAAATCCGACAGCTCCCCGTCCCGCATCCCGGAAAGCAGCTGAATTCCGAGCTTCACCAGATCGCCCGCCGCATCCGCCCGGTTCCGGCTCAGGAATACATACACATAGCCGCATACGGCGGTGAGAAAGCTGTTGGTGCTTCGAAGAAGCGCGTCGGAAAGAAACGGCTCGGCATCCTCCGGACGGTGCAGAAGAAGCGACAGGGTGACGCCGATGGAGTCGCTGTAGACGCCGTTCGCGTTGTGCGCCTTTAAAAGTTCCACGACCTTCTCGGGCTCGCCCATCGCCATATAGGCAACCGCCATGTCCCCGTGGATCGTCTGCCCGCTGATGTGCGGATTCGTGTTCTGGTCAATCAGAAGAAGCGCCTGTTCAAGCAGCTGTAACGCCCGCCCCGCTTGGGATTTATCGTGATTCTCCGCCCCGAAGACAAGATAGACATTGGCGCAGGCGTACACCGCATCGAAGGAATTCGGATACTTCTTTAAGAGCTTCTCGGCCTCCGCAAGCGCCGCCGGATTCATGTTCCGGCAATACTCGGCGATCCGTTTCGTCACGGAAGCGATATGGTTCTCCCGCACCCGGTAACCGATCAGCACATCGACGGAAGTGTCGAAGAAATCCGCCATATCCATCAGAAGCCCGAGCTCCGGGATGGAAAGCCCGGATTCCCATTTGTAAACGGCTCCGGTCGTGACGCCGAGCACCTCGGCAAGCTGTTCCTGTGTCAGCTTCCGCTCCTTTCGAAACGCTTTTATATTCGCGGCAAGATTATTCTCCATCGGATGACCTCCTGTTTTCTTTCTGTCCCTATCATACCGCAAAGTTCGGCAGAAGAAAAGACACTATCCGTACCAACGGAATAGAAATTTCTATACCGTTAGTATGGGCGGCGTCGCATTTGTCGCGATAAATCCTACTATTCACTTCCGCTATATTGTGTTATAATTTATTAAATGGTGCTTCTGCAAAAAGAGGCACTTCGGCGGCGTGCCGGATAAGGAGGACAGACGGTATGGACTGGGGCATTGGTATTGCAATCGGAGCGATAGCGGTCGGCGTAATTGCCGGCGTGATCATCGGAATGAAAAACCGGAAACTGATGGATCAGGGAGTGGCGAATAAAAACCGGAGCGTAGACTTCTATATGCAGGAGACAACGTTCAAAACGGTTGTCCCGGACCTGCAGACAGTGCTTGGCGCGATGGATACGGATGCGCTTTCCGGGCAGAGGATCGGTATCACGAAGGATTCAGAGCATAACCGTCTTATATTCCGGGATTCGGGGTCGTTCGCGGCAACACTTCGGGACGTCGGAAGCAGCGCGGAGGGAATCCACCTTTTCGCGTTCCGCGTGAACACCTGGAAGAATACAAAGTACGGCTCCATTGAAATGTCGGCCCGGATGGGAGCCAACATCGTACTGACAACGATTGAGAAAGCGTTCCTGACGCTCGATTACAATGCGGTGGCGGAGCGTGTGTATGTGACGGATCTGAAGTCGGAAACATCCTTCTTCTGAGAAACGATTAAACGGGAGGAAATACCATGTTTTGTACAAAGTGCGGAGCGCAGATTCCGGACGAAAGCGAGTTCTGTCCTTATTGCGGAGCGAAGGCCGTACAGGTGCAGCCGGAAGCCGGTCAGGGAAACGGCGCTTTACAGAACGGTTCCTCACAGGGGAATCGCTTCAGCAGGGAGAAGAAGATTTTTATCATCGAGGCGATCGGCACTCTTGTAGCCGCGCTTCTGATCATTCTTTTTGTGTTACATCCGTTCGGTGAGAACGGAAACCAGCTTACAAGCCCGAGAAAGGCCGTGACGCCCGCCCAGAAGCAGGCGTCCGGTAAGACTCCGACGCCGACGAAGGTCATGACTCCGGCGGCAACCGATTCGCCGACGCCCAGTCCGACCTATACCCCGACGCCCACGCCGACCGCGGCGCCGGATCTTCGGGATCCGGGAGAGACCTTCCGCATGGAGGACGGGATTCTGGTTGTTGAGAATGAGGTCTTCGGAATGACCTACGGGGAATTGGACCGTTACTTCTATTATGCGCTCCCGTCGAAGCAGGACTGGGAATGGTCTTCGGTACCGCTTGAATATCTGGATTTCGTATATGCGGACGGTAACACCTACGTGCTTTATTTCGAACACGACCGCCTGATCGCGGTCCGGTGCGAACGGGTAATCCCGGAAGGCATGATTCCGGAGGACCTTCTGGTTCGCGTCCAGAATGTCATGGGACAGTTTGATAATTACTGGTATAACCCCGATACGAATCAGTACTACGAGTACGACTGGTACCGGTATGTCGGTGACGGAGTCGGGGAGTATTCAATCTTCCTGAATCCGTATGATGATACGGAGCATGTTGTTCAGCAGTATACTTCGCCCGCTTTCACGGGCGGTTCCATCCAGAACCGGTAAGGTTCGGAAACGAAAAAGGGAGGAAGGAACATGGGTGACCCCGGAGTAATTCTAATCATAAGTGCCGTCGCCATCGTTGTGGGCATTTATGTGCTTCGATATATCTTACAGAAACTGTTCAACAAGGGGACCGACGCCATCGGTAACGCGCGGAGGAAGAACCGGAACGAAAAGAACGGCGCCGAGGTGGTAAGGCTTGCCGACCTTTACCCGGAGATTGCTGCGATGCACCGCGCAAACGGGACCGACCATGCGGCGACCCCGGCGCTTATGGCAGCAGCCACGGGAACTGCAGCGGCGACCGCATTGGCTTCCACATCGGAGGCGGAAGCAATCTCGAAGTCCATCGCACCGGGGTACGAGGATTCCGCACTTGCCCGCCCGAGCTATGACCGGATTCCCGAGGAGCCGAAGGACAGCGACCGGAGGACGGGTCTTAAGGCGACGGCAATCTTCATAACCGTAATGGGAATTCTTGCGAATCTGCCGTTTCTCTTCGAGGTTTTTCTCAGACTGATCCGTCACGCCAGAAGCTTTGATTCGAACAACACCGTTGTGGCCTACAGCTCCTATGTCTATGACATCGGCGTACTCCGGGGCATTCTCGTGCTCTCGTTACTGTCGGTTGCGGCGTATCTGATCCTCTTGTTTACAAAGCGGATAAACTTCACATTTTTCTATCCTGCGCTCACATTTATCCTGAGCATCCTGTTCTATCTGGTGCTGAACCGTTACGCGGCGTTCTACGGCGGAGACCGTTTCGCGCCGGACCGCACGAGAAATGTGCCGTCGAACATCCAGAGCGCGCAGAACTGGGCAACGGGTGTCGTATTTGCCGTTTTGGTGCTCGGAATTTTCATGATGATTTATTTCATAAAGCGGAAGCAGTGGAGCCTGTGGGGCGCGCTTCTTCTCGGAATCATCGCGGTGTTCTGCTCCGTCTGCGCCTTCGGCCAGATCAGCGGCTGGACCGACGAGCAGATCATTTTGTCCTGCAACTACGGCGGCTACCCGCTCCTTGCGGTATTGTATTCCTTTGCCTATAAGGAAGAGAATCTCAGCTAGCGTGACACGAAAACACACATTCTAACATTACATATTCCATTGACCGGATGACTTTTCCGACGATATACATTTTTTATAATCTGAGCAACATGAGACGCGAGAAGGAGGAAGGGTATCATGAATGAAACTTTGAAGGTATTGGAGACAAGAAGAAGCTGCCGGAATTTTAAGCCGGATATGATCAAAGAGGAGGAACTGAAGGCAATTCTCCGCGCGGGAACCTATGCGGCAACCGGAATGGGGCGTCAGAGCCCGATTATCATTGCCGTAACGGATAAGGAAACCAGGGATGCGATTTCCGATCTGAACCGCAAGGTTGCAGGCATGCCGGAGGGCATGGATCCGTTCTACGGGGCACCGGTCAT
>DBWJ01000064.1:6816-7339 GCA_002308955.1 Lachnoclostridium sp. UBA1241
TCGCTTGTTATGGGAAATCTTATGAACGCGGCGGCAAGCCTCGGCGTAGACAGCATCTGGATTCATCGTGCCAAGGAAGAGTTCGAGTCCGATTTCGGAAAGGCCATTCTCAAAAAGCTCGGCATCGAAGGCGAGTATGAAGGCATCGGACACTGCGCGCTCGGCTACGCGGCAGCTCCGCTTAACCCTCCCGCGCCGCGCAAAGAAGGCTATGTCTATTACATTTGACGCGAGGAGATTCCATGGAGAAGAAACTGAAAGTTTTACTGTTAAACGGCAGCCCGCGGAAGGACGGCAACATCGCCCTTGCGCTCGGTGAGATGGAAAAAGTATTCGCGGGGCTCGGAGTGGAGTACGAAACCATTCAGCTCGGCCGCGAGGATATACGCGGATGCATCGCCTGCGAAAGCTGCAGGCGTACGCACCGCTGCGCCTTTAACGATATTGTGAATGAGATTGCGGTCAAATTCGAAGCAGCCGACGGCTTGGTGATCGGGTCGCCGGTTTATTACGGTTCGGCAAA
>DBWJ01000013.1:0-2396 GCA_002308955.1 Lachnoclostridium sp. UBA1241
CAGGTCAAGCTCGGAGTTCTCCTCAACCTCGATGCCGAGCTCGTAAAGGCCCTTGATCGGAGCGTTGCAGGCGAAGAAATCCTGCGGTCTGGGACCGAAGGTGATGATCTTAAGGTTCTTAACACCGATAACCGCGCGTGCGATCGGAACGAACTCGCCGATCATCTTAGCGATATCGGAAGCGGTTCCAACCGGATACTCCGGAATGTAACCCTTCAGATGACGCATGCCAAGGTTGTAGGAGCAGTTCAGCATACCGCAGTATGCATCGCCACGACCGTTGATCATGTCGCCGTCGCCCTCTGCTGCTGCCACGAACATGCAGGGACCGTCAAAATACTTCGCAATCAAAGTCTCGGGAGTCTCGGGACCGAAGTTTCCGAGAAATACAACGAGAGCGTTGCACTCTGCCTTCTGAACATCGGCAACTGCCGAAAGCATATCCTTCTCATTCTCTACCATAACCGGGCAAACATAAAGGTCGCCCTTGTAAGCCGCTGCAATCGCATCGCGACGCTTCTTCGAAAGTTCAATCGGGAAACAGTCACGGCTTACCGCAATAATGCCAAGCTTTACTTCAGGAATATTCGTCATAGCCATTGCGTAAAATACCAAACCTTTCTATATAGTTTTTGGGGTACACCCATGCAAATTTCATTATACCTGTAAAAAGGGGTAATGTCAACTACCGCAGCTTCTTGGAATCGACTCCTTCCGCGTTCCTGTAGCTCTCAAATGCGGCGGAAGTTGTATCTACGGATTCCGTATACGTAACGTCGATGGTATTGTCATATCGCGCCTCGAGTTCACCGTCCTCATTGACGACGATATCGTACATCTGGCATATGATGTAAGCGTATGCGGTCTTGTCCTGACCGTCCGCTCCCGTATAGGTGTAGGCGATCTCAACGATCTGCATGATCTGGTTACGAAGGGAATCCTGGTCGTCAATTGCCGAGAACAGCTCCGCCTCGCCGTACTTGAATTCGTCAATCGACTTGATGATGCCCGGCGCCTGAACGTTTCCGGGGAATTTGTCGGTTCCGACAGCCTCATCCATCGCGCTCTCCATGCGTCCGAACAGTTCCGGATCGTAATTTATTTCCTTATCGGTTGCACTCAGCGTGTGCGGTGCGGAATACGGAATCTCGAACGTATAGGTCATTTTGTCCTTATCGTAGGTATAACCCGCCTCGGTGAAATCGCTTTCATAATATACCGATGCGACGACCGTAACCTCGTCTCCGATTGCATAGCCGTAGCTCTTGCCGTCGATGGAATAATAAACATTGTCGCTCAGAACGTCAGGCATCCCGGACTCATCGACCGATATCGAAAGGTTCGGCGACATTCCGCTGTATTCAAACTGAATGCCCTCGAAAAGGTCAATCTCCTCAAGCTCCGCAAGGCCGCTCAGCGTGAACGTATAGGTGCACTTGGACTCGTCGTAGGCGTAGTATTTGCCGTCCCATTTGAGGTAGCCCTTGGAGGCATCGCCCCAAGGCGTCGCCTTGATAATGATAACATCGCCGTTATTCTTCGCGGCGTAATAGGATTCGTAATCCAGCTGGTAACCGTAAAGTCTCTGGGCCTGCTCGTCGATGCTGTAGAAGTCGTAATTGATGACCGGGTTGCCCTCATAGCCTTCGCAGGAAATCTGAATGCCCTTGAAGGGATCGAGCTCGATGAGTTCGATGAAATCGTCCTTGGTGAAGGTATACTCAAAGGTCGTGTTCTTCAGCTCGATATGCGCATCCTTCAGCGCGTCCTCGTCACCCTTCACCTTGATCGTGATGGTGTCGCCTGCGCCGTAGGTGCCGTTTTCCTTGCCGTCCTCAATCGTAACCTTCAGCTTCTTGAGGGCCTTCTGCGCCTCGGAAACCTTATCGTCCTTAAGAACCTTCCAGGTCTTGTCGCGAACCTTGCCCTTCTTGAAGTAATCGCTTTCATTCTCCTCAGCCCAGGTGGTTACGCCTGCCGGGTAATCGTCGTTATCCCTGATGGAATCGTAGAGGTATGACCACAGGCCGGGATACTCGTTCTCGTCGTCGTCCGCGTTGATGATGTCAAGCATGACGTCTTTGTTGGCAAGCATAACGGCAACGTCCGAGTAGCCGTCCGGACCGTAAGCGACAATCTTAACGAGCTTGCTCGCGTCAATGGTTTCCTTCTTGCTGTTCGAAAGGAAGAAGACAACGCCGACAACGGCTGCCGCAATCACAAGGACCGCCGCAACGAGGCCGATGATCAGACCCTTCTTCGACTTCTTAGGTGCCGCAGGTGCAGGAGTCTGCTGGAAAACCGGCGCTACGTAGGGTGCTGCGGGTGCAACCTCCGGCTGTGCTACGGGTGCTGCCTCCGGCTGTGCTACAGGTGCTGCTTCAACGGCTGCTTCG
>DBWJ01000013.1:2412-21602 GCA_002308955.1 Lachnoclostridium sp. UBA1241
CAACTGTTTCGGCTGCCTGCTCAACAACCTCGGCTGCCTGCTCCGCGGGTGCCTCGGCCTGACTTGCGCCGCACTGGCCGCAGAACATCATATCGTCTTCGAGAGATGCTCCGCACTGTTTACAAAACTTCATAGAAATCCTCCAATCTCAGCCCTTCGGGCTGTATTCCGGTTTCAAAATCCCTATTATGGGAAAACTGGTTCAATTATAGTGGAAACTTAGACCGACTGTCAATGAATTCCTGACTTCCGGCAGCCGTCCTCCGGGCCTTCCGCAGGCTGCGGTCATCATTTTCTGCAGGACGCGCAGTCATATCCCTTTAACAGAAACTGGAGCACGTAAATCTCCTGCTTCTCCTTCTCCTCGGTCATGTCCGCCTTGCGGATCCGGTCGAGCACGCGAAGCGCCGTCCAGCGGTCGCAGTCCGACATCGACTCCATCCCATCGGGAAGCGGCGACATTGAGACGAATGCGAGAAGCTGCATCAGCACATTGCACGTCGTCCCGTCCTCTTCTCCGGCCGGGGTCTCCGCAAGCCTTCCGCACTGCTCCATAATAATCTTCTTGATCCGGGCGACCGTATACCCGACGCCCATGGCCTCAACGAGCGGAAGGTCATCCTCTCCGAGGTTTTCCAAAAGAAGTTCCATAACGCCTCCTAAACCGAAACGCCCTGCCGGCTGCCGGCAGGGCCTGTTTTCTATAACATATGCGCGCGAATCTCATCGCCCGAAAGCGGGCTCAGATAAGCCGGCGGAATGTCGAATACCGTCTTGCATCCGCTCATGCCCTCTTTCTTCATGCGGACCACGGCGCGGGCAAATGCCATAAGCACCGATGCGGTAAACTCCGGATTGGAATCAAGCTGAATCCGGTACTCGATAATGTGCTTGTTCGCTCCGTCCGCTCCGGTTGAACCGGTCCGGAACACGAAACCGCCGTGCGGCATTCCGGAATGGTCACGGGCGAACTCCTCTTCCGTGATGAAATAAACCGTCGTGTCGTAATCGGCGAAATAGTTCGGCATCGTCTTGATGTCATGCTCAATCTTCTTAAGGTCCGCGCCGGGTTTCGGTACGACATAGCACACTCTTGTATGCTTCTGACGCGTGGTCAGGTTCGGGTTCTCCCCGTTCCGGACCGCTTCAAGGGCTTCCTGAACCGGCACCGTGTACTGCTTTCCGTTCTTAACGCCCTCAACACGGCGGATTGCGTCCGAATGCCCCTGGCTTACGCCCTTGCCCCAGAACGTGTAATCCTGTCCGTTCGGAAGAATGCAGTTTGCGTAAAGTCTTGCAAGGGAGAACATTCCGGGATCCCAGCCGCAGGAGATCAGCGCTACCGTGCCGCCGGCCTTGGCCGCAGCGTCCACGTTCGCAAAATGCTCCGGAATCCGCGCGTGGGTGTCGAAGCTGTCCACAACGCAGAAATCCTTTGCGTAGGTCTTGGTCATCTCCGGCAGGTCGGTCGCGCTTCCGCCGCAGATCATCAGAACATCGATTTCGTTTTTGTATTTGAGGATATCATTTACCGAATAAACCGGAACGCCTTCCGTCTGCAGCTTAAGCGTTTCGGGCGCTCTTCTTGTGAACACCGCCTTAAGCTCCATATCCGGGTTCTGGCGGATNNTCCACGCCGCGCCCCAGGTTTCCGTATCCGAGAATTGCTACATTAATACTCATACTGTCCTCCAAATGTCACATTTTCAGCGATATTGTATGCCCGAAGGCCTTCCCTGTCAAGAACAATCAGTCGCCCGAAGATACGCCTTCCGCGGGAGCCTCTTCCTTCTTTTCCCTGCATTTTCGATAGAGCGCGACGATGCTGACCACCAGCATCACGTAAGGCGTCAGGATCAGAACGCTCGGGATCAGATAGAGGAACGGAAGCGGGATCCAGGAATGAAACAGCTCGAGGATCGGATTGCCTTCCGGCGCGTGGGTGAAGAAATAATTCGAAAACTCGTTACATTTCGTGACACGCAGCAGCGCGTTTATGAGGAAAATGACAAATGCGACACTAAATCCCGACAGCAGTGTCAGGAAGTAATCCTTATATCTCGGCTTGTAGATGCCTAGTGCGCCGAGCGCAAGGCTTCCGAAGACGACCATCCAGTGCGTTCCGTAGTAGCCGAGCATACGGGGCAGAAGGATGCTGTAGCAGTCAAAGCCGATTCCGGGCATCACAAGCGCAAGACCCGCGCCGAGCGGCCCCATGAAGAAGCTGAAGCACATCAGCAGGCGGTTCTTCGTAAGGGCTGCGATCGGAATCAGGATCATGTTGNNGCGGCAGCTCGCCCCACCAGTTGAAGGCGCCTTTGCCGGCCTCCGCGGTAATCGCCGAATAATCGGTGTCCCGCCCGAGGAAGAATTTGTAAACGAAGAATCCAACGAGCGTCACAAGCATCGCCGCGGCAAGCACCTTCGCCCGGACCTCTTCATCCTTCTTTCGAAGGACCACAACGCCCACCGCGAACAAGAGCGCAAACACGGCAAATACCATAAGATATACGCCGTTGAACGGCTTACAGATCAGTTTCTCCTTCATGGTTTCCTTTCCCGCAGCGATTACAGGCGGCTGCGCACGAAATCGACCTCCGCGTTCAATGCCTCGAAGTCCACTGAGCCGGTGGCATCAAAGGCGGTGCCCTCTAACGTAAAGGTGTCATCGTATCCGATCTTTCTGATAAACGAGAAGAAGCGGTCAAAATCAAGCTTTCCGCGGCCGAGAAGCAGCGTCCGCAGGTTCGCCCAGTCCATGTATCCGCCGGCGTAATCGTTGACGTGATAATGGCAGATATGGCCCTGCTGCCAGAGGAATGCGTTCCGGTCCTCATATAACATATCGAGCTGGTTGTGGAACGCCGCCATCTTCGTGTCGAAGATGAATTTCACATCCGGATAGCGCTCAAGGAGCTCCATCCAGTGCGTGTACGGATCGGCGCAGTTACAGACAACGTTCTCCACAAGAAGCATCAGTCCGTTGGCGTCTGCAATCTTCCGAAGTTCGGCATAAGCCTTAAGGTTACTCTTTATATTATTGTCCGAGGTGATGCCGTCCCAGAGATGGATGACCATCTTCTCCGCGCCGAGGGCTGCAGCCATCTCTGCATTCTGCGTGAAGCGCCGGAAGGCGTCCTCAAGTTCGTCGTGACCGCCTTTAGAGATGTTCTCGCCGATGCTTTTCTGCGCGTGGTAAGCCGGTACGGAAATCCCGCTTCCGCGAACCACCGCAATGATATCGGGAATCTTTTCATACCAGTCCGTGTACATCATGAACTCAAAGCCGTCGCATTTGAGTTCCTTCGAAAAGCTCTCCAGAAGCCGGTAATCCCTACCGTTCGGGCGGCCGATCAAAGAACCGGTCGAGCATAAAACTTTCGCCATAGAATCCTCCTTAAAGCACATCTTCGGATGCGCTTATTCCGGCCCCCACAACCGGTACATATAACCCCTGCTAGCCCCGGAAACTCTCCTCCGGCTGAGGCATATAACCCCAATCAGCCCCGGAAACTCTCCTCCGGTCCGAGATAGGAGCGGCTCGGTGCCTCGCCCTCCGGGAAGATCACGAGCTTCTCAAGAACGAAGTTCGGCGAGAGCGCATAGAACGTAAGCGTATTCACGCCTGCCGAAAGGTCCACGGCAACCTCGGTCTCCCGGATGTTGTTAAGTACGCCCGCGGCCCACGGATCGTTGCCGTCGCCGACGCGGAAGCCCTCCGGGATCGCGTTCACTTTCTTCATCTTTCCGCCGTTCACGCCGAGTCCGAAGTAAAGCTCCGGCGTCCGTACGGGCGGATTGCTCGGGTTCGACATAACCCTTACAATGTAACGTCCGGCGCGCGGCACAACGAAGCGATAGGTAACGCCCGGCGCGTCCTTTCCTGCCCATGTAACGTCCTGCGGAAAAGCCTTCACCGCCGAAAGCGTGCGTCCGTAATCCGGAAGGATCTCGAAACGTCCGCGCTTCGTGTCGCTCTTTTCGTAGAAATGCTCCGCCTCGATAGAGATACAGTGGCCGATCATCGCGCCCTCGCCGTAAACCTTCGAAAGCTTCGGCATCGCGTGAATCGTCTCACTCATATCGACGCTGTCCTCCGCGCAGTACACGAAGGTGCCCTTCTCCAACGCGGCGGGAACGCAAACCGGAACCCGCACACGGATATGTCCCGCGGCCCCGTGAATCAAAATCTCAAAAATGGTACAGCCCTTCACCTTCGAACGGTCCAAAGTAACCTTCAGAAGAAGAAGGCTTTCGGGCTTCACCTTTCCGCTCGTCTTCGAAACGGTGAGAGCCTCCGGGCTTTCTACGGTAAATGCTATGGGTTTCGCCGACGCCGTCGAAAGCGCGATCAGACCGTACTCCGCGTCGGGACGCAGGAAGGCTCCCATCGTAAGTACCCGTGCCGTCCAGGGTGTTCCCTCGGTATGCTGCGAGGTTCCCGGGATTGATACGATCAGACGGTCCTTATCCGCAGGGGTGAATGTGCACTTCACGGGATTCTGGCACTCTTCCTCGCACCAGTACTTGAAGCCGATGTGCTCCGACATGCCCATGCCGTACCATTTGCCGTTATGAATCGTATGAAGCTCTTCGGTAAGCGCGCGGTCAAGCGCGTAGCAGGCGTCGATCTGCTTGGCAAGCTTCAAAGCATAGGTGCTTCCGAAGGATGCGTAAGCATGGTTCTGCGTGGCGAGAAGCCACATCTTCTGCAGATTAAGATTCGCCACCAAAGGCAGATAAACAAGCTCGTAGTAGCCGAAGGCGGCCTCCTCGGAAATCTCCGCGCGAAGCTTCTCCGCTTCGCCGATCAGCCGGTCGCACTCAGCAATCAGACGGTCGCATTCGCCGAAGGCAAAGGGCGCGTATACGCCCGCGTTCATGGCCTCCGCCCGTCTCGCGCCGGTAATCTTCGTATAGCCGCGCAAGAGTTCCGCCATCTTTGCGCACTCACGGCTGTCGGCAAGTCCCGCGAAATGCTTCTTCGGAAAATCCTTCGTATAATTGACCGCGCTATGCAGGTCGCTCGTTCCGTAGCGGTCGAAATCGTAGGCGAGGTCGAGGAAGTACGCGAGCGGATACTCGTTACTGAAGATATCGCCGACGTTTACGATCCAAAGCTCGCGGATGCCGTTATCGTAGGCGGTCGTCATCTGCTCCCATACCTTCGGAAGGAAGGAGGTGTTGAACCACTCGAAGGAAATCGGATAGCCGTGGTAATCGAAATGATAATACATTCCGTAGCCTCCCTTGTGGTCGCGCATCTCGGGCGTCGGCAGCGTGCGGAGGTTTCCGTAGTTGTCGTCGCAGAGCATCAGCGTGACGCCCTCAAGCTCGGGATCCCCCATCAGGCCGGGCGTCGTCTCGTCGCCGTAGAAATACGGCTCCACCTCTTTATAAAGGGCAAGCATTCTCGGAACCTTATCGAGATCCTTGTTCACATGCTTTTTGATCAGTCCGTTCTGCGTTTTAAGAACGCGCCGCAGCAGGTCGATGTTGTCGGCAAGCGTCGCCTCCCTGCCGAGAATAGCCGTATCCGCTTCGCCGCGCATTCCGACCGTGATGACATTTTCAAACTTTCCGCTTCTCTTAAGGCCGTCCTCCCAGAAGCGGGTGATGCCTTTTTCGTTCGTGTTGAAGTTCCAGGCATCGCCGTACACGGAATCCTTGCCGCGCACATAGCGGTACTCTTCACCCTGGCGGCAGCACGGCTCATGATGGGAAGCACCCATGACAACACCGAGTTCATCCGCGAGGATTGCGTTCTCAAGTCCCGGACCGTCGTTCGGGAAGATTGCCGACCACATGGCGGGCCACAGGTAGTTGCCCTTCAAGCGGAGCAGCAGTTCAAATACATGCGCGTACACCTTTGCGTTGAAGCCGCCGTAATTCTTCGTGCAGAAATTGCCGAAGGCAGGCCATTCGTCGTTGATAAAGAAACCGCGGAAACGGACCGATGGCTCCTTCGAAACAAAATGAAAACCCTCTTCAAGCGTAAAGCGGTCAAGCTTTGCGGGCTTCATATCAAGCCAGTCGATAAAGGGCGATACACCGAGCATCTCGGACAGATGGAACAGCCCGTAGACGGTTCCGCGCTTCTCGCTTCCCGCGATCACCAACAGCTGCGCAAAATCCCCCTTCGCTCCGTTCACGAAAATCTTCTTCGGAACATCACGTAACAGCGTAAAAGAATACACCTCACGCTTGCCTTCGATCTCCTTTAATGAGATAAATCCTGCCTTATCAAGCTTTGAAAGGGCGTTACATTTGCCGACGGTACCGAACAGAACCGGCGCGGTAACGGCCTCCGCCTGCACGGCTTCCTTCACCGAAAGCAGCTCCGGCTTCTTTCCGAATACCGCTTTAATATCATCGCAGACGCGGTCCGCAATCTTACGGACGCCGCTCCACTCTCCCTCATCATATAAAAGAGATGTTTTACGGCTCTTTATAGTGTGTGCTGACAGAACATATTCCATACGTTTCTCCTCCGATGTGAGATAGAACTTCCAATACCCCTTTAGAATAGCAGAAAGCGCCGCGGTTTGCAACGAAAAGGCGAGGACGGGAGGCGGTTTTTGTGAAAGTGCAGGGGTGGCTTTAACATTTTTCTTGAACCTCTTGACAGTGTAACAATGTTACGCTATAATAATCTTCGTAACAATGTTACGGAGGTGAGTACATGGAAGAAGGCAACCTGATTTCCAAACGGGAACTGCTGAGCCGCTACGGAATCTCGTACGGTGCGCTGTACCGGTGGAAGCGAAAGGGACTGATTCCCGATGACTGGTTCATCCGGAAATCCACTCCGACCGGGCAGGAAACGTTCTTTCCGGAAGCGTTGATCTGCGAACGCGTCGAGCGGATTCTCGAAACGAAGAACGAGGTTCTTTTGGATGATCTTGCGGGAGAGTTGTCCGGAGAAGAACGGCGGAACGCCTTTCTGGTCATCGACACACCGTATGGGGAGAAGTCCTTTAAACTGAACGATGTCCGCTCCGTTTCCCTGGTCGGGACCGACGGGAAGAAGACGGACATCACAAAGCAGGTAAAAGATTATTTATCCGATGGGAGGAACACATTATGAATATTTCGGGTTCGGGCGCCCTTCCGGGCGGCGTATATGACGACAGCATTCACATCAGCGGAAGCGGAAAGATTACCGGAAACGCTTCCTGCACGGAGTTTCACTGCTCCGGTTCCGGACGGATTGAGGGCGACCTCATGTGCCAGAATGATTTTCGCTGCAGCGGTGCCTGCAAGGTAATGGGCGCGTTGCTTGCGGATTCCGTCACAATCTCCGGTT
Organism: Lachnoclostridium sp. UBA1241; assembly: GCA_002308955.1. Taxonomy (GTDB): domain Bacteria; phylum Bacillota; class Clostridia; order Lachnospirales; family Lachnospiraceae; genus ISDg. The sequence continues at coordinate 9,719 of DBWJ01000013.1, forward strand.
CCTGCGCCTGCGAAAGCACGGTGACGGTGAAGCATGCTATGATGGTATCCGGCGCGTTCCGCTCCGGCTCGGTGGTCGCAGGGGAATTCCGCTCAAGCGGCGCGGCAACGGTCAACGGCGATATCTCCGCTGATCTGATTAAGTCGAGTGGGCGGATTGTATGCAACGGACTGATGAACGGCGATTCCATCGACATCCGGTTCGGCGGAGACTCCTCCGCGGACAGCGTCGGCGGAAGCAGCATTCAGATTCAGCCGGGCAATTCCGCAGGCGGTTTTATCCGCACAGTCGTCCGGAAGCTGTTCGACAAGGAGGCGGGCTGCTTCAAGGTTGCCGGTTCAATTGAGGGTGACGAAATCTACCTCGAGGGCGTAACGGCCGAAACCGTAACCGGGCGCGTCGTAACCATCGGCCCCGGCTGCAGCATCGGCAAGGTCTTCTACAACGAGGCGGCCGATATCTCGCCGGACGCCAATGTCGGAGCGGTAGAGCAGATTCTCGGCTAAGAGCGCAATTACAGGCAATTCTTTTCGGGGACATATCCGCAGTGTGTCTTTTCAGAAGCGAAACAGGGCTGTCGCACCGGTGCGACAGCCCTTCCTTTTATACCCACGCTGCGGAAAACCACAAGGGCCGTCGCCGGTGCGACAGCCCTTATCTGTTTATGCCCTACTCCCTTTTTGCATGCGGGCGCTGTTTTTACTACGGCGGACAGAAGTTTTTCGGCTTTCCGTAGTAATCCGGCAGACTTTTTTGAGGCTGAAAACCGGCAAATCCCGCCTGATTACTACGGAGAGCCGGAATAATCGAGCGGTCCGTAGTACAAATGAGCTTCTATGTCCGGAGAAATTACTGAATTCCGTGATCTTTTACTACGGAATAGTGTATATCTTTTCGTTTGCCGTAGTAAAATGGCTTCAGAAGGTCGGAAAGGGCCTTGAATTCCGGAAATCTTTACTACGGACATATACTTTTTTCCGAATTATCGTAGTAAATATCCGCTGTGTGTCTTTTCAGAAGCGAAACAGGGCTGTCGCACCGGTGCGACAGCCCTGTCTTACTGGAATAATAACAGTTATGTTTACTGGATTAATAACAGTTATGCTTACCGGATTAATAACAGCCCTTATCTTACGGAGTAATATAGCAGTCATTATTATGGAAATATAGCAGTCTTTTTATTTTATGGGAAAATGTAACAGTCATAGCGGATTGCCTTACCGCTCAAATTGTAATCCGGCTTCCGGTCAGCCAGGAAAGGTCCTTTCAGCGGGCGTTTCACGATTAGGCGGTGCGGACCGGCATTGACGGCCGCTTCGAACAGTTCCGCTTCGTCTTCGCAGGGCTTCTCGAGACCGTGGATCAGCTGGAATTTCTTCTTCACGAGGGCGCTCTTCCGGCGCTTCGGGAACATCGGATCAAGAAGAATCACGTCAGGCCGTTCGGGAAGGTCCCGCATACCTTCGATGCTGTCCCCTTTTTCGAGCTCCATGCGCGCAAGGATGTCCGCAAGCTCCGGATCCTGACGCCCACGCTCCAGTGCGTCCGAAAGAAGCTCGGCGATGACCGCGTCGCGCTCATACATCCGCACGTGAAACCCGGCGGCCGCAAGCAGAAACGAATCCTCTCCTAGCCCCGCCGTGGCATCGATTGCCGTCGGGCTTTCCCCGAAGGAGTTGCGCTTCGCCGCCTTCACCAAAAGTTCTCCCGCTAGGCGTCCTTTCGTAACCCGCGGGAGCAGATGCCGGAAGTCTCCCGTTACGGACAGCTCTCCGTCCGTCAGAACGAGCCCTTCCTCGGTTTTCTTTAATTCCATCATCCGTTAAATGTAAACTCTCCGCACCGGATGGCAAGCATCACCATGTCGCGGTAACGGAACTCCCAGACATTTTCTTCATTTCCCTGGCGAATCTCAGTAATGAATGCCTTCGCCGGAAGATCTACCTCTTTCAAAAACTCCGCGGACGAATCCAGTGACAGCGTCACTTCGTTCCGACGCTCGCAGAAATCCATCTCGGGAATCGTAATCAGCTCATAACCGGGCGCGTCCTGCGTTGCCGCGGAAACCGCCGTAATCTTATAGCTTCTTCCGGCTTCCTCCACCGTAACATCCAGTCCGACCGAACGCGACAGGAGCGCTCCGAACATGATCGGAGCATCGGCCTTGAAGCTCTTCGTGAAATAATCCGCGGGAAGCTCTTTCTTGACGCGTGCAAGGGCGTCGCGAATATTCGCCTCGACCCGGCCGTCGCCGTAATCGTCGAAGTGGGCACGGCGTTCCTTAATGGCCTGCTCCGCTTCCAGATAGTAGCGATAGGCGTTCTCGAAGCTCCGGTCAACACCGCTTCCGGTCTCAAAAAGACCGCCGAGACGGAGCGCCACGTCGGCGAATTTCCCGTCGAAGCCGCCGCCCGCGAAATAATCCCGGTTTTCGTGATACATGGACGCAATGATATTGGCGGCAGCCGTCGGGCTCTTCAGGCATCCCTTGCCCTTAAGAAACATATCCGCCAGCTTGTACATCGATTCGAACAGTCCGTGCGCCGCGCCGACGCTGAAATACTGAAACGCCTTCTCGTATTCCGGCTCGCCGCCGTTGCACCGCCCGTAATAATAGATGTATCCGAGCGAATTGTAATAGGAGGCATCACCGGTCAGATCCACAAGCTTTAAAAAACAGTCCCTTGCAATCTCCCAGTTGCCCGGGAAGACCTTGTTTCCGTCTCCGTAGCTTCCGTATCCCTTCGCATGAAGGGCAACCGGCCAGTCATGCGCGCAGCCGTACTCCACCGCTTCGCGGAAATGCTCCGTTTCTTCTTCGGGCAGTTCGTTCATGCGGTCCACATACGTCTCGATAAATTTCCGTTCCTTTTCTTCCTGTTTCTTCGTCATAACGACCCCTTTACCGGTCTTATCGGACGGCTACATCGTAAAGCAGCTCCACGCAGCCGTCGATTCCGAAGGTGCTCGAGTTCAGCGTCATGTCGTAATTCTGCGCCTTGCCCCACTCACAGTCGGTGTAGTATTTGTAATGATTCGCTCTTGCCTTGTCGCGTTTTCTGAGCGTCTTCTCGACGTCATCCTTCTGGAAGCCGTACTCCGAAACGGCCCGCTCCACCTTATGGGCCATGTCGCCGTGAATGAAGACGTGCAGCGCGTCCGGATAATCCTTCAGAATGAAATCCGCGCAGCGGCCTACGATTACGCAGTTTTCCTTGTTCGCGATGTCCTTGATGATATCGGACTGCACAACGAAAAGCTGGTCCTGCAGCGGAAGCATGTTCCCGCCGAACACCATTCCCGCGTAGGTCATGTTGCTTGCAATATTAAACAGAAGGCTTCCGGTGATGTGTTCCCCCTGCTCCTCGATGAAGTCCTTCGCCAATCCGCTTTCCTTGGCAACGCGGTCGATCAGTTCCTTATCGTAGTAAGCATAGCCGAGCTTCTCGGCAAGCTTCTTTCCGATCTGACGTCCGCCGCTTCCGCATTCGCGGCTGATGGTAATAATCTTCTTCATAGTGCACACCTCCTTAATCCTTTTGGGATTTTGTTAATTATACCACAGAATCATTCCGCGGAAAAGGAGATTCTTGCATTTTTCTTTCTTCCGTCATATACTGTAACCGTTCCGATTCTAATTATTCAAGCGGGGTTGACATGGTATTTAACAACATTTTGGAAGCAATCGGGCATACGCCCATCATCCGTTTACAGCATATGGTCGGTCCGGACAGCGCCGAGGTCCTCGTAAAGTTCGAGGGTCTTAACGTCGGCGGATCCATCAAAACAAGGACCGCATACAATATGATTCTTGCCGCCGAGAAGGAGGGCCTCATTCATAAGGACACCGTCATAGTCGAGCCCACAAGCGGCAACCAGGGCATCGGCCTTGCGCTGATCGGCGCGGTACGCGGTTACCGTACCGTCATCGTTATGCCGGATTCCGTCAGCGAGGAGCGCCGCAAGCTCGTGCATCACTACGGAGCCGAGGTCATCCTGATCCACGACGCCGGCGACATCGGAGCCTGCATGGAGGAGTGTCTGAATACCGCTCTTCGGATGCAGAAGGAGGACCTGAACGTCTTCGTTCCGCAGCAGTTTTCGAATCCGAACAATCCCCTCGCCCACAAATACCACACGGGCGTCGAGATTCTCGAGCAGGTTGCCGGTCCGATTCACGGCTTCTGCTCCGGCATCGGTACCGGCGGAACCATCTCCGGAATCGGTGAGGTATTGAAGACGCAGAACCCGGACATTCTTATCTGGGCCGTGGAACCGGAGAACGCCGCGATTCTGTCGGGCGGTTCCATCGGAACGCATCTGCAGATGGGAATCGGGGACGGCATCATCCCGGACAACCTGAACCAGAACATCTATTCCGACATATACATCGTCACGGATGAGGTTGCCCTTAAGACCTCCCGCGACCTTTCCGCAAAGGAAGGCATCCTCTGCGGCATCTCAAGCGGAACGAATGTTGCCGCCGCCCTCGCGATGGCGAAGAAATTAGGCCCCGGCAAGACCGTCGTTACGGTTCTTCCGGACACCGCCGAACGCTACTTCTCAACGCCGCTATTCGAGAACGAATAAAAAACGCGCCGATTCCCACCCGGGGACCGGCGCGTTATTTTCATTATCGCTCCGACGCAGACTTCGGCTTTCGATACAGACTGTCGGCTTTCGATACAAACTGTCGGTTTTCGAAATCATCGGTTTCCGATGCGGACGCTCGAAAGAGCTTTCTCGAGCACACTCTTGTGCGCTTCGTCGGTGCACACCGTGAATAAAAGGCTGTCCTCCGCGTCATAGTAATAATATACCTTCACCGGAACGGTTCCCGAGGTGTCCTCGTAGGAAATCCGAAACGCCTTGTACCCACCGGCGCCGAATGCCACATTCTCCTCCCTTGTGAAGGAATAACTGTCGTCGCTTTCGAACGCTTCCATCAGCTCATCGATATCCGTCGAGGCATCGATCCGGTTGACCGCGAGATAAAACTTATCCTCGCTTCCGTTCACGCCGAAGCGGTCCATATAGACTTTGTCCGAAGAGTTTAAAAGAATCTTCTCGTACTTAAGCTGCGACGAATCAAACTCGAGCGTATAGTCAAACTCCTTCGAAATGAAGGTCTTCTTCGTATTCATGTAATGCATCGCGAGAAGGACGACGACCATCAGAAAGGCGGCCGTCAGCAGAATATAAAGCCCGATTTTCAGTGACTTGTTACCGGGCTGCTTAGTTTCTTCCTGTTTTTCCTGTGTTTCCTGATTTTCCATTGTTGCAAACTTACCTCAAATGTGATATAACACCATTTTATACGAAAAAGGACAGGAAAGCAACGATTTCCTACATGGCATTTTCCGCCCCGATTCGCTATAACGGAGATAACAATCCGAGGAGAAAACATGGTTCACGATTCCCATACAATCGATATGTGCACCGGCTCCCTGCCGAAGAAGATGCTTCGCTTCGCCGTGCCGCTCATTCTGTCCAGCCTGTTGCAGCTTCTGTTCAACGCGGTGGACCTGGTTGTCGTTGGTCAGTTTGTGGACGATACCGCGGTGGGCGCCGTCGGCTCAACCGGCTCTTTGGTGAATCTGATTACGAACCTGTTCCTCGGGCTTTCGGTCGGTACCAACGTGCTCGTGGCGCGTTACGTGGGCTCCGGACGGGAGGAGGACGCCTCCGAAACGGTTCACACGTCGCTCTGCGTGAGTGTGGTCTGCGGAGTTTTCCTCGCTGCCGTCGGCATGGTTTTCGCTCGCCCGATGCTTGTTTTAATGGGATCTCCGGCAAATGTCATAGATCAGGCCGCCCTTTACCTCCGTATCTACTTCCTCGGCATGCCGATCATGATGGTTTATAACTTCGGAAGCGCGATTCTCCGGGCCATCGGCGACACGAAGCGCCCGCTCTACTACCTGACTGCCGCAGGATTTGTCAACGTGTTCATGAACCTGTTCTTCGTGCTCGTATTGGGGCGCGGCGTGGACGGCGTTGCCTGGGGCACCGTAATCTCCCAGCTGCTTGCCGCCGTTTTGATTATCAATAACCTGTACCGTTCGACGCACTGCTGCCGCTTCGTTCCGTCGAAACTGAAGATATCCGGGCAGAAGCTCGCAGGAATCGCCAGAATCGGAATCCCCGCGGGGCTTCAGGGCTGCATTTTCTCCGCTTCGAACGTTTTAATTCAGTCATCGATCAACTGGTTCGGCGACGAGGCCGTCTCCGGAAGCGCCGCTGCTGCCAACATCGAAGGCTTCGTTTACGTTTCGATGAACGCCTTCCACCATACCGTATTAAGTTTTACCGGCCAGAACTACGGCGCCGGCAACTATAAACGCGTCCGCCAGACGCTCCTTTACGGCCTGCTGTTCGTAACCCTTGCGGGCGGAATTCTCGGAAACCTCGTCGTTTTATTGCGCATTCCGCTCCTGCACTTATACATCAGCGGTCCCGAGGCGATTTCCTACGGCGTAACCCGTATCATCGGCATCAACACGCTCTATTTCTTCTGCGGCACGATGGATGTCGCGGTGGGTTGCCTGCGTGGCGTCGGCTTCTCGCTGATCCCGATGTTCGTGTCCCTTGCGGGCGTGTGCGGCTTCCGCGTCATATGGATTTTCACCTATTTCCGCTCGCACCACACGCTATCGGTGCTGTTCGCCTCGTATCCGATCAGCTGGACCTTCACATTTGCCGTACACATGCTCGTTTTCGCAATCTGGTGGGCAAAGAACCGTAACAACTCTCGCCGCGCGTCCCTCTGATTTGCTTTTTCGCGGCAAATGTGATAGAATAACGGACTACAGTGGGGATTTTTCAAGGGAGTTAAGAAATCGTGGAAGAAGAAACCAAGACAATGGAGAGCAAACCTTCGTTCATCCGAAAAGCCGCAGGCGGCTGTCGGAGGGGTTTTTGCGGGCTTCGCGCGTTCCTTAACAAGCCGTTCTTCCGGTATAAACTTGTGCAGGTGTACCTGCTTTCCTTCTTTACGACATACATTGTGGAAGGGCTTTCGCACTACCGGCATCTGCCGCAGCTCCTGCATGTCGTTAAGCATCCTCTGATCTTTTTAACCAACATGCTGATCGTATCGCTCCTGTTCATTCCGCCGATATTATTCCGGCGCAAGGCGTTTTTCTATACGTTATCCTTTATTCTCTGGCTGACGGTGGGCGTTGTCGATTTCATCGTCCTTCATAACCGTGTCACGCCGTTCAACGCCAACGATTTCAAAATGCTCAACGACGCCCTTAATGTCATCGTGCATTACTTCAAATTCTATGAAATTGCCGCGGTAATCATTCTGATTGTCCTCGGCGTAACCGGTCTCGTAATGGCCTTCCTGAAATTCCCGAAGACGAAGAATCCGGTTAACTTAAAGAAGACCGGCGTACTTGCGCTGGTTCTGTTCCTTGCGCACCTCGGGCTCGTTCTCGGAAGCGTCAAGGTCGGCATTATGAAGCGTACCTTCCCGAACCTCGCGAACGCTTACCAGGATTACGGTCTTCCGTACTGCTTTGCCTGCAGCATCGTGGATAAGGGCATCAAGAAGCCGTCCGGGTATTCGAAGGGCTCTGTGCGGGAGGTTATCGAAACCCTTCCCTCGCCTACGCCCGTCGTGACGGAAACCAACGAAGAGAATCCGAACATCATCTTCATCCAGCTGGAATCCTTCTTCGATCCGAAGCGGATCCGCGACATCAAATTCGAAGAGGACCCGATTCCGAATTTCACGCATCTGTATAACCATTACTGCTCCGGTCTTCTGACCGTTCCGAGCATCAGCGCCGGAACCGCCAACACCGAATTTGAGGTGCTGACCGGCATGAATATGGCGGACTTCGGCTCCGGAGAATACCCGTACCGTACCATTTTACAGAGCAGCACATGCGAAAACCTGGCATTTGTCTTAAAGCCCCTGGGGTATGCATGCCATGCGATCCATAACAACACCGCCACCTTCTACGGGCGGAACGTCGTCTTTTCAAACCTCGGTTTTGATACGTTTGACAGCATCGAAACCATGTCGAATGTCGAAATGAACGCCCTCGGCTGGGCTAAGGACAAGGTGCTCTACCGCGAGATCAACGCGGCGCTGAACTCGACCCTCGGCAAGGATTTTATCTTCACGGTTTCCGTGCAGGGACACGGAAAGTATCCGGATGAAGAAATTCTCGACGCGTCCATCCCGCTGACGAAATTAAGCGACGCCTATGACGACTCTACTATATACGGCCTTCGTTATTACACAACGCAGTTAAATGAGATGGATGCCTTCATCGGAAGCCTTGTCGCGAACCTTTCCGAGCGGAACGAGAAAACCGTTCTGGTGCTTTACGGCGACCATCTGCCGGGCTTCGACTTCGAGCCGGAGGACCTGACGAGCGGTACGCTTTTACAGACCGAATATGTCATCTGGACGAATTTCGAAACCGAGGTCGTCCACAAGGACCTGTATTCCTACCAGCTTGCCGCGTATGTGCAGGATTTGATCGGTCTGCATGAGGGTCTGATCCCGAGACTGCATCAGTCGCACTTCGTCGACGAAGAGGAAACCGAGGAGAAATACCTCGAGGATCTGCGCGTTCTTTCCTACGATATGCTTTACGGCAATCAGTACTGCTGGGAAGGCGTCAACCCGTACAGCCCGACCGTTTTGACATACGGCTTCTACCGGCCGGATCCGACTTCGATGCACGCGGTTTACGACTCGGCCAACGACACCTACTATCTGACGGTATACGGCACGGATTTCACGCCGTACAGCTATATATTCATTAACGGCGAGCGGTATAAGGATACGATCTACGTATCCGATACGGAGCTGTTCCTGCCCCGCATCACGTTAAATGACAGAGACGCCGTCTCCGTCGGCGTGTGGAATGACGGTAACCTGTACCGGACGTCTCCGGCAATCCGCTTCCGTATGGAAGAATATCAATAAGCGAGGTTTCGTTTCATGAACAAAAAACAACTGTCCTACCTTTTCTGCGGGATTCTGTCGGGAGTCGGCGTGTTCCTTCTCATTCTCGGGATTACACAGTCATCGCAGATGATCACCGAAGACGACCGCCTGTTTTCGCATATGTTTCTGACGATCCCGGGAGTTCTCGCAATCGGCTCGGGACTTCTGTGTCTGACACGAAAGAACCACCGGTCCGCGGCAGGGTTTGTTATCACAAACTTCTTCTACACGCTTCTCGGTGGTTTCCTGATTGAATGTTTTGTTTTCCAGTTTCTGCACTTCGGGCTTTCAAGACCGCAGCCCAAGCTTACGATTCCCGCAGGGCTTACCTGCCTTTGCTACGGTTTTCTGTTTATGATCTTCCACATTGTCTTCTGTGTCATTTACGGCAGGAAGAAAAACTAGGAAAAATCGAATTACATCGCATCCCAGAGTGCTTCGTTGATCTCGACCTTGGAATTGGCCCGCCACTTCTTATAGAGTTCTTCGAAGTACTCTTTGCATATCTTGGCAAATGCCTCTTCCTCGGCACGCTGCGTCTCGGCGGCGTTGATCTTATTCTTACGGCAGAAGATATACAGGCCGTCCGAAGTCTCCACAATGTTACTGATCGCTCCCTCCGGAAGCGCAAACAGCATATCCGTAATGTCCCGGTCGTAGGAATCCCGTCCGATGGTGATCTCGACGTTCGGCGCGTCGGTCTGCTCCTTCGCGAAATTATAGAAATCCTCGGCCGCAAGGGCACGCTCGAGAAGAATCTTCATGTCCCCGCGAAGCTCTCTTAAGCTGTCGCCGGTAACCGTTACCGGATTGCCTTCGTTGTCGGTATATACCTTCGTCTTGAAGAGATAATAGAAATCGCTCCGTTCGGTCTCGCGCTCATCGGGACGCGCGTCCACGTTCAAAGTAACCGTCTCGTAAACCTTCTTCGCAAGAACGTTATCCGTATAAATGGAACGCACAAGGTCCTCGGTGATGCCGTACCGCTTCGCCGTATCCTCGGTAATGCCGTTCAGGAAGTTCTTCGTGTAATCGTTCACCTGAAGCACGTCATCCGCGCCGAGCGCCACGTCAAACTCGTTCGCCATGAAGCCAACCAGCTTGATGTAAATGATCTTCTCTAAAAGCTCGTCCTTCATCAGCTCGGCATAGGTTCTTCCGTCCCGGGTGAACTTGAAATCCCAGACGCCCTCGCCGTACAGCGTTTCGACCTCTTCGCGCATGCTCAGAAGATAGATGTTCGCCTCCGCGTAACTGACGTCGTGTCCGTCGATCCGCATGACGACATCCTTTGTAAATCCCTGGCTTGAAGGCAGCTCCTTGTCGCCGTTCTTACCCTTCTTGCATCCGCCGAGAAGTCCCACGGCAAGGATTATTACAAGAAACCATATAAGTTTATTTCTGACTGTTCTCATCGGTTCCTCCGTTCTCATTTACCAAAATCCGCTTCATCGTCTGTAATACGCGGTTACACTCATCCAAAATCTTAAGCGCGTCGCCCTGCTCCGAAAGGGTATAGGAGAAGGTCGGGCATTTGCCCGGAGTCATTGCGATCTTCCGCCCGTAGGCCTTCAGAAAATCCGGAATCCTGCCTACATCGACCCTTGCCTTCGGGAACATCTGAAGCACCAGGAAGCCCTTCTTTAAGATAACCTTCTCGACATAGCAGCGGTGCGCCGCCGCCTTTACAAGCGCCACATGCAGAAGGATGTTCACGCACTCGGGCATATCGCCGAAGCGGTCGCAGAGCTCCTCCGTCATGTCGCTCAGCTCTTCTTCGGTTTCGATTCCCGCAATCCGCTTGTACATATCAAGCTTCTGCATCTCGTTACGGATGTAATTGGACGGGATGTAGGCGTTCAGGTCCGCGTCCACCGAGGTCTCGAAGGATTCCTCCTCCGGCTCCTCGCCTTTCATAGATCGTACCGCTTCTTTGAGCATTTTGCAATACAAATCATACCCGACCGCGTCCATATGCCCGCTCTGCGCTGCTCCTAAAAGGTCGCCCGCGCCCCGGATCTCAAGGTCCCGCATCGAAATCTTTATGCCGGAGCCGAGGTCAGAGTACTCACGGATTGCCGCAAGCCGTTTCTCCGCCACTTCGGAAAGAATCTTATCCCTCCGGTACAGGATAAACGCGTACGCCGTCCTGTTGGACCGCCCGACGCGCCCCCTTAACTGATAGAGCTGCGACAGTCCGAACCGGTCCGCGTCGTCGATAATGATCGTATTTACGTTACTGATGTCCATGCCGGTCTCGATGATCGTCGTCGAAACGAGCACGTCGATATCGCCGTTGATGAAGTCGAACATCACGTCCTCAAGCTGGCGCTCGCTCATCTGCCCGTGGGCAAATGACACGTTGGCCTCCGGGCAAAGCTCGGAAAGCTTCGCGACGACATCCTCGATTCCCGCAACCCGCGGAACGACGTAATATACCTGCCCGCCGCGGTTTAACTCGCGGTTGATTGCCTCGCGGATCATCTCCTCATTCTTCTCGAGGACAAAGGTCTGGATCGGCACACGGTCGCTCGGTGGGTCCTCAAGGATGCTCATGTCCCGGATTCCGATGAGGCTCATGTGAAGCGTGCGCGGAATCGGCGTCGCCGTTAACGTCAGCGCGTCGATATCCTTTCGCATCTGCTTAATCTTTTCTTTATGCGTAACGCCGAAGCGCTGTTCCTCGTCCACGATCAAAAGACCGAGATTCTTAAAAGAAACATCCTTGCTGAGAATTCGGTGCGTCCCGATTAAGATGTCCACAAGCCCTTTCTTCACGCGCTCTAACGTCTTCTTCTGCTCGGAAGGTGAGCGGAAACGGCTCAGCATGTCGATGGAAAAGGGGAAGTTTCTCAGTCGGTTCGTGAACGTATTGAAGTGCTGCTGCGCAAGGATTGTCGTCGGAACCAGGAC
>DBWJ01000070.1:0-3138 GCA_002308955.1 Lachnoclostridium sp. UBA1241
GGGCGGATGCCGTCGCCGATGTGCCCGCCGTCAAGAATCAATCCTTCGTTTAAGAAGTGGCGGATGTTGACCGCGCCGACAACTATGTTCCGTTCCTCATCAAGAGCGAACCATGTTGAGTCGGGCACGAGCCCCCGCTTCTGTGCTTTCGGCTCGCTGATTTCCAGATTCCGGAAGTAGAAATCGTAATCGTGGTAATCAATCCTGCGAATCACATAGGGGACAATTGTCTCACCGCTTGCATACCATTCGTCAAGCATGTCGCAAATCAAATCTTTGTTTCGGTCATTGGCCTTTACCAATCGGAGTTTCATGGCGTTTCCTCGCATTCCGCGCCCCGATGTGCGCTCAGTCTTTTCTTCGTAATATCCAGATTAAATTACTTTGATACAGGGAAGCCGTCGACGGATCACTGAGGTCTTCCTTATCGCCCTTATAACCGCGGTAGATGTCAAGCACTTCAAACCCGCAAATCTCAGCAAGTAAAAACATCTCGTGGCGGTTCGTCTGGCGCATCAGAAGCGGTCGTATGCGCGTTGCGATAATCTCGCCGGCCTCGTTGTACTCCTCGAACTTCCAGTTGCCGTACATCTGCTGCGTGTAAGGATTGTACGCAATCGCGTTGTATATCTTCTCGCGGTTGCCGTTCGCATTCACGTACTCAAGGCGGAAGGAATAGTCATCCGGCGTCGTCATCATCTGCTGCGCCTGCATCGGCGGCCACGGATCAAACGTGTTAAGGGTAAGGATTCCTCCCGGCAGAAGCTGCTCCCGGAGATTCCTAAGGGCATCCTTCTGCAGCTGCTGCGTCGGCAGGTGCATGAATCCGCTTCTCGCGATAATCGCCAGCGAATACTTTCTGCCGGAGTTAAACTTCGTCATGTCAGCGGGGAAAATGTTAAGGGAAAGCCCCAGCTTCTCTGCCTTGGCGGCAGCAACCTTACACATCTCCTCTGAAAGATCCGTGCCGTCTGCCATAATCCCGCGTTCCGCGAGATACAGTAAAACCGCGCCGGTTCCGCAGGCAACGTCGACGACTCCGCCGTCGCCGTACTTTTTGGCCAGTTCATAGTAGAACTCCTGAAAGCCTTCGTGATTGTCCTGCCCGTTCCCGTACATCACATCGAGATAACGGTCGTAGTTCTCCGCAACGTCTTTGTAATCGTGTAAATCCATGGTGTGTCCCCTTTCACATTTTCCGCCTGATACAACAAAACCGCCTACCCGATACAGGATAGGCGGTTATCATCGTGTTATGATATTCCGGTATTCTATTCTGCTCTGCGGTTCGAATTAAAGTATACGCAAACAAAACCATAATCGTGATTATAGGTCATGGTCTTATTAGAGGTGACGTATTCAATTCGAATCACATTCTGCAGCATGATGTATTGGTTCCTTTCCGAAATACTGTGTTTAGGATACTCCGACGGTTTCTGTTTGTCAAGAACTATTTTGTGGGAAACGTTATGACTCTTTCATGGCACAATAATTCTATGGCAGAACAAGAGCCGGATTGGTTAGAAGACTCTTAATTATCGGATTATACTTCCGTATTCCGAAGTCTTCCACAATGCTCGTTATCCTGGCGCCGGCATCTTTTGAAGAGGCTCCACACAGGAAGACACGTTCATCTTCTGTCCCATAATCCAACACGATAAACCGATCATGGAAAATGCCACAGGTGCGCTGCATGGAAATCTTTATCTCGGGATACTCTCGCAGAAAATCATTGAACTCCACGTTATGAAGTTTACTTGTTCCGACATTGTCGCTGAACACTTTATTATCGACTCCCGCCGGTGCATTCTTTAATAGTACCAAAGAGCGAAGTCCTATATAGTTATCAATCAGATATATGGATTTCTTTGCCTGTCCGTAAACAGACGAATAGGCGACGTCGGCACTGCAGTATTTGGTATTATACATAAGCCAGCCGTTATCCTCTTCCCTGACAAAGCTATTCATCATATCCGCCAGGTCAGACTTTGTTACAACGTCATTGAGCTGTCCCATGACATCGGACATCTGCCTTTCAACGGAACCGATATTCATTCGAAGTTTGCTGATTTCTACAGTATTCTCTGCTGTCTGAATGGACAGGCGCATGACTTCGCGTTGTCCGATAAGATGCTGATTATCAAGGATATAATCCTTCATTCTCTTAAACGTGCTAACCAAAGCCCTGCTTTGTCTGATGGCAAGATTTCCTCGCAACACTGTCATCAGCATATATATTCCTTGTTCAGTGAACACAAAAGGGTGGTACTTTATATTCGACCCTCTGCCACCCTTCACGTTCAAGGTGAAATTTTTGCACCTTGAAAGATTTTCCGTCTCTTCGTCAGTAAGTTCGAACATAAAATCCTCACCCTCAAACTTCTGCCGATTATTGTTTACCTGCCTTTTGAAGTTTTTGGTCTCATAGCCATATATCGCCGCAAGATCCGAGTCGAGCATAACTTGTTTGCCCCGAAACTCATACAACTTACTACGTAGCAAGCTCTCATCTACATTCAGAGGGATTATTACTTTATCATTTTCTTTCATATAAAGGCCTTTCAATCCAAACAAACATCAAATGCCCACTATGTGCAAACATCTCTAAGTATTCAAATTCAACTTATAGAAACCACTCATAACATAATGCACAAATGAAGATCACCGTTAACAATTATCCTTCTTTCTTCAATGCATCATAATATGCCTTATACCTGTACACGCTCCGCTCGCTGATACCGTTGCGCTTGGCAATCTCTTCCAGGGCTACACCGTTTTCATGGCAAATGACAAAGTCCTCATAGATTGCCATCCATTTCGCATTATGCTTCTGTCGGCCGCTCGCCTTACGCTTCTTAAAGTATTCCAGTTCTTCTTTAAGCTCTGCGTTAGCCTTCTCCAATTCCGCGATTCTCTGCAATGCTTCCTCCAGTGTCTTAATCTTCTTCATAAAAAACCTCCTGACACAATAATGTCATTTTCATTTTGACACTATTATAGCAAGAGGCTTTCCATCTGTCAATCTCATTTTGTCAGCGGTTCTCGCGCCGGCTATAATATCGACCCCTACGCATTGATATTAAACCGGTACACCTTCACCTGCCGCTTGCCCTCGGCGTACATCTCGTTGTCCTCGGG
>DBWJ01000070.1:3297-11048 GCA_002308955.1 Lachnoclostridium sp. UBA1241
TCACATTTGCCGATCTTCGTGCCGTCCGTGAGGCAGATATCGAAATGATAAGCCGGCACAAACTGCTTCGCCGGGTCTGCGTCGGCCGTATGATCAAGCTGCAGGAAGATTTCCTCGTCCCGCAGGTCTTCAACCGGCAGGAACGTCTCACCCTCCGTAAGTTCTACGGTCATGATGTGTCTCGTCGGCCAGAACTCGTACAGGTACAGTCTGCTCACTTTGCCGGCAAATGAGACGAATTCGTCCATCACCGTCTTAAGCGCGTCCCGGATCACCTCTTTTTTGTCAATCAAAAGCGTGTTATGAGCCGACCAGTTGTAAATGTCGCGGTTATCGCGGAAGCAGTCTTTTAACGAAAGAATCTCCGGCGTGATCTCGGGCGCAAGAAACATTACCGCGTTGTCTCCGAGGGTGAACAGCCCGATATGATTAAACTCCGCCCTCGCCTCGCGGTGCGTCTTGGCAACCCGCATCAAGCGCTCCTTCAATTCCTCTTCCCGGCTCGTGTCATACGACCCGAGCGTAAAATGCATCGGTATCCCGTTCGTCTGCGTGCCGTTAAACCCTTTATCAAACAGGCTTTGTTGCAAAGCCGAAAGCTTCTGCTCCGTCTCGTCATCGTAGCCCGCTAAAACGTATAAATTCCTGTCTGCCATAGCTGTTCCCCTTAACTGCCGAATCTTTCACATTTTCCGTTCATCCGTAACCACAGCTCATATAGTGATATCCCGTTTCTCCTATCTCCGCACGACCGTGCAGTCCTTCACATACTCGCCGTACTTGCTCATAAAGTCGTTGTACTCGTCCTCCTCGGTGATCCACACGATTGCCCACACCGTATCGATGCCGAGGTTCTCATAAACCTTGTGACGATGGTTTCCGTCGTTGAGTTCGAACTCACCGTCCACATAGTGAACGATGATGGGCGGCATCTCGGTGCCGGCCCCGATTACCTTCGTGAGTGCCTCAATCTTATGGTTCCACCAGCCCTCGTCAATCCGGTATTTCATGGTCTCCTCGGGCCCGGCGCACCGGTGAAAAAACGAGAGCGGGAACTTCGCCGGACTGATGAAATACCGGTCGAACAGTTTCAACCCGTCGGAGAACGGAATGTTCCGTCCTTCCTCGTTTAGATACAAATGTACCCATGCGTCCGTCTTCTCGGCCTTGCCGTATTCCAATGCGGACGTGAGCGTAGCGCTGTACTTTAACATAGCTGCCTCCTTCTTACTGTAAACAATTCGTTTGATGGTATCGTAAGAAAGCGCATACTGCTCCGCCAGCTCATCAATCGTTCTGCCCCCCTGAAAAGCCTCTTTGATTGCGGCGTTCCGCTCGCGGATGTAACTCTGGTATCCCGAGGTCTCGCCCCAGTCTTTTTTCTCCACGCCTGCAGGTACGTAGATAGTCTCCCCCGAAACATACTTCTGAATCTGCTTCAGGAGATTTTCCGGAAAAATGTCTTTCGCATTTCGGTATCCCATAGCCATCGCCTCCTTACAGGCAACACTTTACTGTATTTCTACGGATATTACTATGCCGCAAACGCTTCCCAAGCATTCTTGACACAAGTTACACTGGGGACGATTCCGTTTGTCAAATTATATCGTGCCGTCAGAGCCAATCCCTCACATTGCGCTCAGTGCTTCCGAAATTTCCGCTGCCTTCCGCTCGATCTCGCGGCATATGTTCGTGCGCCAGAATGCGAAACGAAGCAGGTCGTTTCGGTTCTCCGATTTCGTGACAAGAAATTCCTTGTATCCGTATGAGCTCTGCGAAAGCTGATAAATGTAGACATACGGCATCGCCGTAAGGTCGCGCCTGGTAAGCGGCGCGTACTTTCGGTACTCGCTCACGTACGAAACGAAATCCGCCGTGTCAAACGGCGCGCCGTCCTGACACGCTCCGCCCGACTGCACGTAGGAGCGCATAATCTCCCACACGGCGGGCAGGCACATTGCGGCCGAAAAATCGATGACTGCCTTCACGCGGTCACCGTCACAGATCAACTGGCACGCGGTATAGTCACCGTGCGTCGGCGTGTAGGTGATGCCGTCAAAGTATTGTCTCCACTGCGGGAGCTTTCTCACCAGGTCCTTCTTGTAAGTAAGGTCTGCGCGGATGCGGGAAATGGTACGGAGAAGATTTATGTCGCGGATCGGGTTAGTATCGGACGGCACATCGTTCACTCCGCTATCGTCGAGTACGCGAAGAAGCTTATCAAACTTTGCAACCGCATCCTCTACAGAGAAACTCGAAAGCCACTGCTCGTCCATCCCGCGTTTCATCGGATAATCCTTAAGTGCGGCATGTAACATCCCGAGGTACTTTGCGCTCTCTTTAAAAAGCGGTTTCGGCAGGTCGTTCAGATACGTTTCGCCTTCAATGTACTCCTGCACACTGATGATGCGGCCTTCCGCCTCAGTGCAGACTTCCCCGGCCGTTGTCTTCAGAAACCGCGCCACCGGGAAACCTTTCCCCGTCAGGTACTCCGTCACTGCCGTCTCCTGCTCGACTTCCGCCCGTGCAATCTCGCTCTGGTACTCTTTCAGGAAGTATGTTCCCTCAGCGCACCGGACACGGAAGCAGTTGGCGGAACCAATCGGCAGCTTATTACTTTCAAGCATCGTAAGCCCGTAGCATTTTACGATATCGCGAATCCGGTTTTCATTCAGAATACTCTTCTCTAGTGACATAGTATTTCCTTCCACGCCTCAATAAGCCGTTCCACGCTCCAGGCCGCATTGGCCGGGCTCGTCGACGGCAGGCAGATTGCAGGCCGGCCGATCTTCGGCTCGGTGTACTTTTGATGATAGGCGTACGCGGTTTTGCCGTTCACGAAGATGGCCCGAATATCCGCTGCGTTGAGAATAACGCTCAGGTCATTGGCCGTCACGTTACGGATGCTCGCGTCCGAAGACCCGACGATGTCGCACGAACCGATAACGTCCCAAACCGCAATGCGGTTTCGAAGCAGGAAAGACCTTTTCTCTTCAATGCTCTGCGGCGCATCTTCCGCGAAAAGCGCCGCCGTCACCTTCCAGAACCGGTTCTGCGGGTGCCCGTAGAAAAATCCCTGCTCCCGCGATTTGACAGACGGAAAGCTCCCGAGTATCAGAACCCGGGAGTTCTCATCAAAAACCGGCGGAATCGGATGAAGAATCATAGCACACCTTTTCCTTTCGCTCTCATAGCATGCCGCCGCTCAGTCCTCCCCGACCAGGTGCACCGTCTTGTACGCGTGCCCGGTTGCCGGCAGGAACTTCTCAACGATGTCGGCCGTCCGGATCTTTAAACTCGACGTGCACACGCACGGGTGACAGCCGATGTACTCGTCCTTAAGGACGTCCTCGTCGATGAGCAGCTGCACGTTGTGCCCACGGTCGTTCATCAGCCCCATGATGCTGACGGCTCCCGGCTCAATGTCGAGATACCTAAGCATATCCGCAGGCTCGGCAAAGGAAAGCCGCGCGCTGTTGATCTGCGCCGACAGTTCCTTCGTCTTGAACTTCTTGTCACCCGGCATCATCAGCAGGTAAAACGCCGTCTTCTGCCGGTTGCACAAAAACAGATTCTTACAGATGATCACGCCGAGCACGGCATCAATCACATTGCACGCTTCCATGTTGTCGGCGCGCTCGTGGTCCGTCCGTTTATAGGAAATCCCAAGCCCGTCCAGATAATCATACGTCCGCACCTCACGCGGCAGTCTTTCCGCCGCGTCCGCGGGTCTCCCGTCATATAACTCCATTCTATACTCCGATTGTTTTATTCTCATAAGCTCCGCGGCCGGTTCCCGGGCGCTGTTGGCTTAATACCCGATATCCCTAAGCACGCGGTCAATCAGTTCCGCGTTCTTTACGGAGAATGCGGACGTCACCTTCGGCTTCTCTCCGAACAGGATGCAGCGGCTCAGCTGGTCAATCTCGAGGGAGTAGTTCTGCGGAACGAAAACCTTCCGCTCCGTCACGCCGTCCACGTTGAAAATCTTATAGCTCACCTCGCCCTGCTGGTTGTACTCGACATCCGAACGGATGGAGCCCTTCGTGCCGTGCACGAACAGCCGGTCGTAACGCGAGTTCGTGTTCTGCCCGAGCACCATGCCGACATTGAACGCCGCCCGCGCGCCGTTTGCGAAGCGGATTACGCCCGTTGTCGAAAAATCCACACCCAGCTCGGAAAATTCCGCAGCCGCCTTCACGTACTCCGGCTCCGAATCGATCAACGACAGGATCATCGTCGTGCAGTAGCAGCCGAGGTCGTACATTGCTCCGCCGCCGAGCTCCTTATGCAGCCGGAAATCCTCCTTATAGCCCTGCGTCACGAACGCCGTATCGATATAATCGACGTCGCCGATGATACCGCTCTGCACGTCCTTTTTAAGAGACTCCACATAAGGGCTGTGCAGATATGCGTACGCCTCCATCAGGTTGACGCCGCATGCTTCCGCGGTGGCGTACATCTCACGGGCTTCCGTCGCATTTAACGCCATAGGCTTTTCGCAGAGCACGTGCTTGCCGGCCTGCAGCGCCGCCTTTACCCATTTCAGGTGGATGTCGTTCGGGAGCGGAATGTAAACCGCCTGCACTTCCTTGTCCGCGAGAAGCTCGTCATAGCTTCCGTAGGCCTTCTGAAAGCCGAATTTCCCGGCGAACAGCTTCGCCTTCTCCGGGTTTCTTCCGGCAATCGCGTACATGTCGCAATACTGTGCCAGCTTCATTCCGGGAATCGTGCCCCAGCTCGCCACGTTGGCCGTCCCGAGAATGCCCCATTTTACTTTTTCCATAATGTTACCTTTTCCTTGTTTCTTTGTAAGATACCACGCCGTTGCCGGCGGGTGAGAACCTTACTCCGTTACCGTATCCCCGGCGTGCGCGTAACTCAGTTGTTCGCCGAGAATCTCCTTCATAGCCTCGTATGCCGGAACACCCGTGCAGTGACAGGTCACCAGCTTTGTCCGGTACGACTTAAGTTTCCGCGCCGTGCTGAGTACCTCCGACAGCTCCGCCTCGCTGTACGGCGTCTTCTTCATCAGGTGGAAGCCGCTGATCGCAATATCCGGGTCGCTTCCGTACCGCTCGCGGTAGGCGTCGAGTATGCTCAATATCCCGTTGTGCGCGCAGCCGGACAGAAGCACGTGCTTCCCTTCCGCCGAAATCACAAGGCAGTGCTCGTGGCGGAAATCGTCCCGGATGTAAGTATCCCCGGTCCGAAGCAGCAGATTTTTGTTCGAAAACGGAAGGCTGTGACTCCGGTTCCGCACCGTGAAGACCGACAGCTCTTCATCAATTGTCAGGTCTCCTTCGGCAAATGTAACACGCCCCGACTCCGCAATCCGCGGATCGATTCCGATATAGCGGTACCGGCCGCCGGGCGCGTACACGGCGCCGGTTACGGTTCCGTTGCCCGGCGCGTCCTCGCCGTCATCTGCGTAGTAGGCCTTCGTCGCCGAGCGCTGCATATAAACCTTTGCGTTCCGGTTAATCTCCAGAAATGAAAGGATTCCGCCCGAATGGTCATAATGCCCGTGGCTCAATACGACCGTGTCGACCTTCGAAAGGTCGATTCCGAGCCGCCCTGCGTTCCGGAGCGTCTCATCGGACGGCCCGAGATCTAAAAGCAGCTTATGTTTCGGCGTCTCCACATAAAAGGAAAGGCCGTGGGCGGCCGTGCAGCCGCTTGCGCCCTCCGTGTTCTCAATTAAACAGATAATTCTCATATGCCCTCTCCGATAATCCTGTACCGGCATTTCCTGATCATTCTTCCCCGACGCTCTTATACCAGCGCCCGTCCTTCGCTGCCTGCTTTAGGAACCGGTCGGCCTCGTCCGTCAGTTCTTCCGTCAGGTCGGTATCGATGTTATGCCCGCAGTTTGAATACATCACGAGCTTGCAGTGCGGCAGGCATTTGGCGGTCCGCATCATCAGTTCCGGAGTGCTGATTGGGTCCTCCGCGCCGCCGAGGATCAAGGTCGGCGTCGTAATCGACCGGAGCGCCTCGCAAAGCGCTTCCTCCGAGCCGAGACGCATCAGCGGTCTTCCGTAATCCACCTTCTTCTCTCTGGGATCCGGCTCCGGATTCTTCGAAATCCGCTCCTCCCGCTCCTTTCTCCGAAGCACGCGCGCCTCGTCACCGTCAATCGGCGGGTCAAAGGGCGGAGGGGAGGAAATCAGGCCCTGCATTAGCATTTGCCGGTAAGACATCACGCCTGCTGCCAGACTGTGCGGGCCGGGAACCATTGCGACAAATGCGAAGACTCTTTCGGGGTGCCCAAACATCAGGTGCCAGCCGACCCCCGCGCCGTGGGACGCGCCCGTGTACGCGAATTTTTCGATTCCGAGGGCGTCCGCGAGGCAGACCACATCGTCCGCGAACACGTCATACCAGGCGTCGCCGTAGTCCTCCGTCACATAGTCGGACGGCGCAAAGCCCCGAAGTGTCAGGCAATACACGTGATAACCGCGCTCCGCGAGCGCCTGCTGCACGCCCTTCGGATAGAATCCGACCTGCGCCGAGAGCACCGCCTTATCGCCAGAGCCGTACTCCTCATAATACAGGCGAAGTCCGTCTTTCGTTGTCACATATCCCATTGTTGTCTCCTTATTGCGTCACATTTACATAGCGGCAAATGTCACCGCAAAGTTTTCAGGTATTCCTTATGCTCCTCCGACACGCGGAAGCTCTCGATTGCCTTCTGGATTGCCTTCTTGTGCGACCACGGGTCGAGCTTTCGCTGTTCGAAATACGGAATGGCCGCGTCGTACTGCTTCGCGAGCGCCGTCGCGAAATACCACGCAACCATCATCTTAAGATAATAATCCTCGCCCTGCTTCTCGGCTACCCAGCCGAGGTATTCCGCCTTGAAGTCCTCGCCGAGAAACTCGTTCATCAGCATGCGCATGCCGAACCGCGCGGTGTAAACGTGATCCGAGGCGATCCAGCGGCGGATGCACGGAAGGAGCCGGTCGTGGTGCTTTGTGAATACCTTCGGGCTCGACTGGTCGCACACCGGCCAGCAGTCCACGTACGGAAGAAAGGCGTCCACGGCCCGCACGCATTCGTCGAAGTCCCGGATCATCGAAAGCACNNAAGAAATGCACGAGGTTTTCTTCGTAATAAGCGTGCGGAAGCGTCCGAAGGAACTCCTCCGCTTCGGGCGTCCCGGCCACTGCCTTCGCGATGGCTCGCATCTGAGGGGTCTTCACGCCGAGAATCGTTTCCTTCGGAATGTTCGGCACGAGTTTGCTCTGAAACTCCCGGTATTTTTCATCCTGATACTGCACAAGGCGGTCATAAATCATAGGTTTCCTCATTTCTTCGCGGTTGGTTTTCCCGATCGGCTTCACATTTGCCGTTTCTCACCGCTTCCCGATCAGCTTGATGATTTCCTTCTCCGGCGCATCCGGGTACAGGCTCTTCACGTGCTCAACGATGCGCTCCCACGATTTCTCCGGCTTCTCCGAATAGGCGGCAGTCACGCGTTCGTAGCCCCACATGGCTTCCGGCGTGAGCGGGATCGAAACCGTCATTCCGTACTCGTCGCCCTGCCTGTTCCGGCGCCTCGTAAAGTCCGAAATCACCAGATACGTCTGCATCTGCAGCCCGGTCATGATGCCCGGATAATTCTTCTCGCCGTTCTTTCCGCCGAACCCGGCCTTCTTCTTAAGCTCCGTCGAAAGGATTTTTTCCTCGCGGTAAATGATATCGCCGTTCTTATCCTCCCCGAGATAGAAATCCATGATCTTCTTCTC
>DBWJ01000056.1:0-22280 GCA_002308955.1 Lachnoclostridium sp. UBA1241
AACTCATTGCGGAAATGGATGAAGTGAAGAAGCAGAAATAGGAGGAAGATGCCATGCGCAAGAAACTTATCCTCATCAGCGGCTCACCCTGCGTCGGAAAGACGGCTGTGGGAGAGAGGCTCTTTGAAAGCTATGACAACAGTGCGTATCTGGACGGCGACTGGTGCTGGTGCGTGCATCCTTTCTCCGTCACGGACAGCCGACTCCGCAACGGGGACAAGAGCATGTCCTTCACGCTTTCCAACTATCTGAATTCGGACTTTGAATATGTATTTTTCACCTCGGTCGTGTTGACGGACCCGCAGATTCGGGAAGGAATCCTTAAGGGGATTACGGCCGGGGATTACGAAACCATCGCTTTCACACTCACCTGCTCGGAAGGGACACTTAAGAAGCGCCACGACAAGCGGGGCGATAAAGGCGAAACGAATTACTACTGGCTTCACCTGCCGCCATGCCCGGGGGATATTGTGGTTGACACGGACAACAAGAGCGTCCGGGAGGTTGTCAAAGAAATGAAGAAGCAAATTGAAAAATGAGAGGTATGTGATTGAATAGAATTTTTGAACAAGTAAAAGCTTTATATTCCCTGGAAGGCTGTACATTTACCGCGATATCCGGCCATGAAGGCGGACGGAACCAAATCGTGATTGTCAGCCGCGGCGGGGAGAAACAGTATGTCCTTCGGATTTCCGCGCTTGGGGATCGAAGTGAGACCGATTATCTCGCGGAGACAGAGTTTGTCCGCTTTTTGGCGGAGCATGGTGCGCCTGTAGCGGACGTGATTCCGTCCGTTCATGGCAGGCTTGTAGAGTGCTTGGAGGCGGAAGGCGGAACGGTCTATGCCAGCCTGTTTGCCTACGCCAAAGGAATGCTCCTTGCCGATAACGGCTACCGTTACCGGGAGGGTGCGCCTCTTAGTGAATACTTTTATAACACAGGCAAGGCTCTTGGTGCGATTCACAGACTATCAAAGGCATATACGCCTGTTCATCCACGTCAAGACTACTTTGACAAATACAACACGGAGTACATTAGCAGTCTGATCCCGGACGAATACGGCGAACTGAAAGCGGCCATTGCGGGTCGTCTTGAGGCATTTCGCGCGCTTCCGAAAGACAATGGCTGCTATGGATTGGTTCATTTTGATTACAGCGACGGCAACTATCATATCGACATGGCTACGGGCGCGATTACGGTGTTCGACTTTGACAACTGCATGAACAGCTGGTATATGTTTGACCTGGCCAATCTGTGGACACACAACGAAGGCTGGACAAGGCAGGAACCAGACCCGAACAAGCGCCTTATGCTGATGCAACAGTGCTTCGACTGTCAATTGCAAGGCTACAGAAGCGAAATGGATATCCCGGAAGAGATGCTTAAGAAGCTGCCGCTTTTCATCGACATGGTGCTGATTGAAAACATTGTGGATGAATTTGAATGCGCCGCACGTGAAGGCGAAGAAATGGATTATGAAGATATCGAAGACGCGGCGGAATGTTTGATCCATGATATCCCATTTGCCGGGATCGGGCAAGAATAGAAGAGATATAATAAAGGCTTTTCTCGAAAGGAGGCGTATTATCCGTGGATAAGAGTTGGGCTGAGAAGAATAAAGAAATACAGACACTTCTGGCAAAAGAAGCGACATTCAAAGAGGCAATAAAGAAACTCCTGGAATTCCGGGGAGAATTGTTTCAGCAGATCACCTGGATCGTCGAAGCCTATCCGGATGAGGCGTTTTATCAGATGCCTTTTGCGGGGGCCGACGGGTATCACAGTAAGACTTTGGCGTATTCCATATGGCACATTTTCCGGATCGAAGATATCGTTGCCCATGAAATGATCGCCGGGGATGAGCAGATACTGTTTCGTGAAAAGTATCTTAAAAAGACTGCATCCCCTATAATCACAAGCGGGAATGAGCTTCAAGGTGAAGCGATCGCGGAGTTTTCGAAAAAACTGAATGTGAAAAAAGTTTATCTTTATGCAAAAGCTGTTAAGGGATCAACGGACAGCATTCTATCGCAATTGCAATATAAGGACTTAAAGAGAAAGTTTTCTGACGAAACAAAGCAGAAGCTGATCGAAAGCAAATGCGTCAGCGAAGATGAAAATGCATTCTGGCTGATTGATTACTGGTGCGGGAAGGATGTTAAGGGATTGATTCAGATGCCGTTCTCCCGTCACTGGATCATGCACATTGAAGCTATGAGGCGCATCAAGAACAAGCTTTGCAAGCTTGCAAGAAAAGGAGCGGATCCTGTAGCGATCTGCGGATTATCCTGCAACCATTGTTTCCTCGGAGAATGGTGCGGAGGCTGCAGGACAATATACAATACCTGCTCTTTTGCAACATGTTCCGAGGGGAAGATATGCCCTAATGTAAAATGCTGCAAGGAAAAGAACATAGACGCCTGTTACGCATGCAGTGAACTGGAAACCTGTGAAAAAGGATTCTATGTGCCGTCCAATGACGGAGCAAACGCAGCAAAGGCGCAGAGCCTCTATATCCGAAAGTACGGGAAGAAGGAATTTCTGAAAACCCAGACGAGATTACACGAGAAATTCGAGTTTCAGAAGGTTCAGGAAATCCTGGGGCAAGACTGCAAAGAAGCCTTTCGGATACTGGAAGAGAATAAACAATAACCGGGATCAAAAGGAGAAATTTCTATGAGAAAAGAATTTTTGGCTGTATTCAGCGGGTTTCCGGACCATCATTTTTCGGAAGAGATTACGAAACGGCTTCGCGAAGAACTGACAGTCCGTAAGAGCATCGTATTTATCACTGCGTGCCCGCTTGATTATGCGCAAAATGACGACGACTGCGACGGCATGCATGAGATGTTTGTGGAACAGGGGCTGGGGTTTGAGAAGCATTGCGTGATTGATAAGCGTACCGAACCCGCAGAGGCGAAGGCGCTCGTGGAGCATGCCGACTGCATCTTTCTGATGGGCGGCGGAGTCTGCGAGGAGCAGCTCGACCTGATTAAAGAGAAGAGCTGCTACGAGGCTTTGCTTGACTGCCATGCGGCAATCTTCGGAGTGAGCGCGGGTTCCATGAACATGGCGCGCAACACGGTGGATTTCTTTGAATCCATGGAGCCTTTTCCGGGGCTCGGTCTTACGAACATTACCGTGAGCTGCCATCATGATCCGGAGGATACCTGGCGGTACGAGCAGACACTTCGGATGTCCGAGGACCGTGTGGTATACGCCATGGAGGACATGAGCGCGTTCTTCATTAAAGGCGGAAAGATTGACGTTGTCGGAACAATCCACCGCGTAGAAAACCGGGAGTTGCACCGGCTCACGGAAGAGGATATCCGTGAACTGGAGCGGGACGAATTCCGCAGAGTTTTCGATACGATTCCGGAGCAGTTTGACAAGTTCCGTCCGCGCTACAGTGAAGAATTGTTCGCGTTTCTGAACGAACGGGCCGGAATCGGACCCGGAAAGCGGGTGCTTGAGCTCGGACCGGGAACCGGACAGGCAACGGAGCCCGTGCTTAGGACCGGCTGCGAATACCACGCAATTGAGCTGGGTGAGCATCTGTACCGGAAAATGTTAGAGAAATACGGCAGGCTCCCCAACTTCAACATCGTGAATGATGACTTCATCACCCATGATTTCGGCGATATGAAGTTCGACATGATCTATTCGGCAGCCACGATTCAGTGGATCCCGCAGGACATCGCATTCGCGAAAACCTTCGAGCTCTTAAAGCCGGGCGGAACGCTTGCAATGATGCTGACTTCTTCGGAATATAAGTCGGACAACGAGGCTTTGTATGAGAAGATTCAGGCGCTTTACGACCGGTATTATAAACCGGATATTCCGTACACCCACGGGAAGTTTCAATACACCGCCGCGCCGGAGTACGGTTATTCGGAGGTGGAGCGGTACGAATTCAAAGGAAAAAGGGTGTTCAATGCGGAGGAATACGTGGCATTTTCCGGAACGCACTGTGACCATATCGTGATCCCGGAGCCGTTAAGGACGGAGTTCTTTGAAGGATTGCGGAAGGCGGTTCTTGATGCGGGAGACCGGGTCGTGTTCAACGACACCTATGTTTTGTTCCTCACAAAGAAACCTTGAGCAAGGAGGATTTTATGATTCGATTCAGTGAAATAGAATACAAACGCCCGGATATCGAAGGGCTGAAAAATCTGATTACCGAGGCGACGCGGAAGGTGCGCGAAGCAAAGAGCGTACAGGAAATCCGTGACGCTTACTTTACGGTGCAGGAGGCGGAGGATGCGACGGATTCCATGTATACGGTTGCGCATATCCGAAACACCGTCAACACCGCAGACCCGTTCTATGACGCGGAAATGAAGTGGCTTCGGGAGGAATCCGCGAAGACGATCCCGCAGTATAACGCATGGCAGAAGGCGCTTGCGGAATCGGCGTTTCGAAAGGAACTTGAGAAGGAATTCGGTGCCCAGTTCTTCCGGCTGATTGACGCGGAGCTGATGACAAGCGACGAGCGGATTGTTGAAGAGGCCATCCGCGAGGGAGAGATCCGTCAGACTTACCAGAAGACGACCGCCGGCGCAACAACGGAATTCCGCGGCGAGCAGTGCAATTTCTACGGTCTGCTGAAGCATATGCAGAGCACCGACCGCGCGGAGAGGAAGGAAGCCTTCGAGACATGGGCGAAGCTTTATGAGCAGATCAGCGGGGATCTGGAGGCGCTGTATGCCGATGCGGTGAAGGTGCGCGATACGAAGGCGAAGAAGATGGGATTTGCCTCCTATACCGATATGGCGTATATCGCGAGAGGCCGCTTTGATTACACGAAAGAGGATGCCGCGAAGTTCCGCGAGCAGGTTCGCACGATCATCACGCCCGCCGTTGCGGAGATTTACGAAGCGCAGCGGAAGCGTCTCGGCGTAGACAAACTCCGTTATTACGATGAAGGACTGAAGTTCCCGGAGGGCAACGCGCTTCCGATCGGGACCGCGGCGGAGCTGGTGGAGAAAGCCCGGCAGATGTACCGCGCCATGAGCCCGGAGACCGGCGAGTTCTTCGATTTCATGAAGGAATATGAGCTGTATGACCTGGAGACGAAGCCCGGCAAGCATATGGGCGGATACATGACGCGGATGCCGCTTTTCAAGGCGCCGTTCATCTTCAGTAACTTCAACGGCACAGAGGCGGATGTGGACGTGCTGACGCACGAGGCGGGACACGCTTTCCAGGGCTACCTGGCCATGCGCTCCATCCCGATCAGCGTGCTTTCCGGATCGACTTCGGAAATCAATGAGACACACTCCATGTCGATGGAGCATTTTGCGTATCCGTGGATGGAGTCCTTCTTCGGGGAGAATTCGGAGAAATACATCACGGCCCACCTCCTCGGCGCGCTCTGCACGATTCCTTACCTGGTTTGCGTGGACGAATTCCAGCATGAAGTGTACGCGAAGCCCGATATGACGCCCGCGGAGTGGCGGAAGGTTTGGAAGGCAATTGAGCAAAAGTATATGCCGTGGCGCGATTACGACGGTAATGAATTCTTGGAGAGCGGCGGTTTCTGGATGCAGAAGCTGCACCTCTTCCTGTATCCGTTCTACTACATCGAATACGCAATCGCGCAGATCTGCGCGTTCCAGTATTACGGCCGGATGAAGACGGACCGGAAGGCCGCCTGGGAGGATTATCTCAGGCTGTGCCGCGCCGGCGGAACCAAGGGCTACTTTGAACTGCTTAAGATCGGTAACCTTCTGAATCCGTTCCGCGAGGGCACGGTGGAGAAGAGCACGGCCCACGTGATTGAAGAAATCCGTGAGAGATACATGTAAGAAATAAGAACGATTAAGTTAGGGGGTTGAACCCGACGAAGCGATTTGAGAACAAAACCTATGGGATTTTCCGGAGCATCCTTCTGGTTCTGGCGCTCACCGTGTGTCTTTCGGGCTGCGGGAAGCACCAAAAGGCCGATGAAAAGGAGCCCGCACCCGTCAGCTACGCGGACCGATACATTGATCTGCACCTGCATCTCGACGGTGCGGTCACGGTGGAGATCGCGAAGCAGCTTGAGGAACTTCAGAACATCAAGCTTCCGGCCGCGGACGATGAGGAACTTAAGAGGCTTCTGACGGTTCCCGCGGACTGTGAGAGCCTGAATGACTTTTTAGAGTGCTTCAACCTGCCGCTTTCCCTGATGCAGACCCCGGAGGGACTCAGCGAGGCGGTGCGTCTTGTGGCGGAAAATGTGAAGTCGCAGGGCGTCATCTACGCGGAAATCCGGTTTGCCCCGCAGTTACATACCGAACGCGGCATGACACAGGAGGACGCCATCCGGGCAGCGCTTGACGGCATCAAAAAGACCGACCTTAAGGTGAATCTGATTCTCTGTTTAATGCGCGGGGAAGGAAACGAAGCGCTGAACGAGGAGACGCTCCGGCTTGCGAAGAAATACCTGGTGGCGGACGGCGGTGTTACGGCAATCGATATCGCAGGGGCGGAAGCTTTGTATCCGACTTCGAATTATCGGGAGATCTTCGCTGCCGCGAAGGAAGCCGGAATCCCGTTTACGATTCACGCGGGAGAGGCCAACGGTGCGGAAAGCGTGCGGCTTGCGATTGAATTCGGCGCGACGCGGATCGGTCACGGTGTGAGGATTTACGAGGATCCCGAGGTCATGAAGCTGGTGAAGGAGAAGGGCGTCACCCTTGAGATGTGCCCGACCAGCAACCGGCAGACACACGCAATCGAGGATATGTCGAAGTATCCGTTAATCGATTATATGAATCAGGGCATCAAAGTGACGCTCAACACCGATGACATGGGAATCGAAGGCATCACGCTTTCGGACGAGTACCACTATATGGAGCAGATGTTTCACCTGACGCCCGGGCAGGAGCGGACGCTGCTTCGAAATGCGATAGACGCAGCATTCACCACCGAGGAAGTAAAGGCTTCGCTTCGCGCGGAGCTCGGACTGAATTATGAATTGGAAACTTGGAGTGTAAAATAATGGAATTGATATCAAATTATATGCGGGACGATGCAAAAAGGCATATGCTGAATGCACTGACGCAGAAGACCTTCGGATTTGATTTCGAAGGATGGGTTACGAACGGATATTTTGAGGGCGATTACATCCCCTATTCCTTCGTAAAGGACGGTGAAATCATCGCGAATGTATCGGCGAACCGGATGCAGTTTCTGCAAAACGGTGTCAGGAAAAACTATATCCAGATCGGTACCGTCATGACGGATGAGCGGTTCCGAAAGCAGGGGCTTGCTGCACAGCTGATGAAGCACGTAATCTCGGAATACGAAAGTGCCTGCGACGGCATCTACCTGTTCGGAAATCTCGGCGCAACCGGGTTTTATGAGAAACTCGGATTTCAGACGGTGAACGAATACCGGTATTTCGTAAAGGACGAATATCTCACCGGCGAAAAGGCAAAGGACAGTTTCCTTCCGGCAGGCGAGATGGGTCCCGACATTCGAAAGAAGTACATGGAGCTGGTTCGAACCGGCGCCGTTCAGTCCTCTTTTGAGCAGATTAATAAATTCGGCCTTCAAATGTTTTACACGGCATGGTTTGATAATGTATACTATGCAAAGGACATCGACTGTTTCATCGTGCTCGATCTCGACGAAAGAACGGCGCTGCAGGCCGTGATCTGTGAAAAGAGGGTTCCGCTTAAGGAAGTGCTCAGAAGGCTTGATTTGAGCACTCTTACCGAAGAGGGCGGGGCGGCCGAGCAGAGTGCAACGAGCGCTTTGCAACTTGGCTTCACGCCGCTTCCCGAGGATCGGGAACTGTGCGTTTCCGAACTCTACGACGGCGCGGACGATTACCGCCTGTTCTACCGCGGCGAGGAACTGAAATCCATCGAGCGGGAGAAGTTGTATTTTCCGGAATTATCCCATGCGTAAGAAATTTACGGGAATATAAGGTTTACGAGGCTATAGTGGTTTTTCGAGGCCATAAGGGTTTTACGAGGGCATAACCGTGAGTGATCAGGTCATCAGACAATGGAACGAGGCAGCAAAGGCGTACTACAGTCTGCCGGGGCTGTTTGAGTTTTATGATTTGTATAAGGTGTTCCTTCCGATTTATCGGAAGAACCGGGAGTATTTCTACGACTGGTGCGAGATCGGGTCGATTTACGGGGCTCCGCAGGACTGCCTCTGGGGCGGCGGGCGCGTCGGTTTCGGGGATGCTTCCCCGGAAGACGTGAAGGCGCTTACGGACGAGTACGGCATCTCCGCGCATCTTACCTTCAGTAATTCGCTTCTTAGGGAGGAGCATCTTTCGGATAAGCGATGCAACGCACTCTGTAAGCTGTTCGAGCACGGCGCAGCGGAAAATGGCACGGTAGCGCAGGGTACGGCGGAAAATGGCACAGCAAGTCGCGGCGCATTGCAGAACGGCATCATCGTCACGTCCGACCTTCTGCTCGACTATATCCGTAAGAATTATCCGGAGTTTTACTTCATTTCTTCGACGACGAAGGTGCTGACGAACCCGGAGGACCTCAGCGCGGAACTGTCGCGGGAGGAATTCCGATATGTTGTGCCGGATTTCCGGCTGAATAAGGCGTTCGGTTTCTGGGACGGGCTTCCTTCGGAACAGAAGCGGAAGGTCGAATTCCTGTGCAACGAGTGCTGCTGGTTTTCGTGTTATGATCGGAAGAACTGCTATGAGAACGTGAGCCGTAAGAGCCTCGGAGAGGACTGTGAAGATCACGTCTGTGTATCGCCCACCGCGGGGGACGGATACCGGTTCTCGGAAGCAATGAAAAATCCCGGATTTATCGGGATAGAAGATATCAAAAACGTGTACATTCCCGCGGGCTTCGATCAGTTTAAGATTGAAGGACGGAGCCTCGGAAGCGCGGTGATTTTGGAGATGCTTCTGTACTATATGGTGAAGCCCGAACACCAGCTAAAGGTTCGGGAAGCGGTTTACCTTGACAGCATGCTCGATTTGTTCTAGAAAGGACGCAAAGCACATTCATGGCAACGTTGTTGATCATTGTAATCTATGCGGCATTTATCGGACTCGGGCTTCCTGACTCGCTGTTCGGGACCTCGTGGCCGTCCATCTATAACGAATTCGGGCTGCCGTTCTCGCTCGGAGCGGTGATTACGGGCATCTGCTCCTTGGGGACGATGACCTCGAGCCTTTTAAGCGCAAGACTCATTAAAAAGCTCGGAACCAATAAGCTTACGGCCGCATGCACCTTGCTTACCGCCGTGGCGCTGTTCGGGTTCAGTTTTTCGGGGAATTTCGTGATTCTCTGCCTGCTGGCGGTTCCTTTGGGACTTGGCGCGGGTTCCGTCGATACGGCGCTCAATAACTATGTCGCGGTGCATTACAGCGCTTCGCAGATGAGCTTTCTGCACTGCTTCTACGGCGTCGGCGTGACGGTGAGTCCGTTCATCATGACGCTTGTGTTCCGAAACGGAATGGGCTGGCGGACCGGCTACCGGATTGCCTCGCTGATTCAAATCAGCCTGGCGCTTCTTATCATCTTCACCCTTCCGGTGTGGAAGAAGGTGCATCCGGCGGAGGGCGGAGCGGAAGAAGCCTACGAAACCCTTTCACTAAGGGAAGCCGCCTCAATTAAGGGCGTCAAGGTTATGTGGCTTCTGTTCATATGCACCTGCACGATTGAGATTTCCACCGGAAACTGGAGCAGCACGTTCCTCGTCGAGCACCGGCATCTGAGTAACGAGCTGGCAGCAGAATCCGTAACGTTTTACTATCTCGGAATGACCATGGGAAGGTTACTGTCCGGCGTGTTTGCAAAGAAACTTCACAGCTGGCAGATCATAAAAATCGGTCTGATCACGCTCGGCTGCGCGCTTGCGCTTCTTCTGTTTGTACCGAACCGGGTGGTGACGATCATCGCTTTGATGCTGATCGGACTCGGGAACGGACCGATGTTCCCGAACTTCAATTATCTGGCACCGGAGAACTTCGGCGAAAGCCGCTCGTCGGCAATCATCGGGACGCAGATGGCCGTTTCGAGTTTCGCGGTTCTCGCGGGCCCGATTCTCTGCGGACTGGTCGGGCAGGCGCTCGGGATGGGGGCGTTTCCTTATTACCTCATCACATTTTACGTTCTGATGCTGCTTGTCTTTCTGCGCGCAACGCGGATATGGAAAATGCCGGGGCTGTTCGCCGCGGCGAAAAAGGATACGAAATGAACGAAGAAAACAGACGGACAACAGAGGAATTCAGCATTCTCGGCTCATCCGGAACGGATTATGAGTCCGCGGAAAGCGAGGCGTTTCATCAGGACCTGAACATCCTGCAGGTGATGGATAAGCTCGCCGTCAAATGGGGACGCCCGGTCCGCAGGTTCTTCCTGTATATGCCGGAAACCCGCGAAGAGGAGGCGTTTCGCCGGGCCGTGTACGGGGATGTGAAGAAGGAAGCGGTTTATGACGCGCTGATTTCCTACACGAAGAACCTGGCTATGGTAGACGGTCTCCGCGCGGAGAAGGAGAAGGTGAACGATCCGCTTCAGAAGGCGGTCTGGAAGCTCCGGGAAGAGGACGCCTGGTGCAATACCTATGAGGAGCTGGAGCAGGCGCTTTCCGCTTCGGAACTCACATCGGATGGCATGCAACAGTTTCTTAAGGTGCTTCGGGAAGTGCTCGGAAGCGATTCTTACCGCAGCATGCGGGGAAAGACCGGGAAGGTGCTCGGGGAAATCCGCGGGCTTAGGTTCATCATCACCTATGACAAGGACCGGATCAGCGTAACGCCCGGTGAGATTCCGGGAGAGGGCGCTTATGAAGAGTGGCTCGACGGAATTGCCGGCGGGGAGAGCACGCAGTTACAGAATCCGTTCTTCGCGGATACCGCCGTTTCTGACCTCGAGCGGACCTGCATCGAAATGCTTAAGAAGAGAAAGCCGGAGTTCTTTAAGGGGCTTAAGGAATTTGCGGAAAGCGACGGGGATTACGAGGTTCCCGTTCTGAAACGGTTTGAGCAGGAGATACTCTTTTACCTTTCGTATTGCACGCTTCAGAGGGATCTGGAACGGGCAGGATTTGCGTTTACCACACCGGATACCGACGATTCAAAGCGCATGGAAGCGAAGGGGCTTTATGATCTTGCCCTTGCGGTAACGTCCCTTGCCGACGGAAGGAAAGTCGTTTCGAACGATTTCCGATACGATGCGGGTGAGCGCTTCTTCGTGCTCACCGGACCGAACCAGGGCGGAAAGACGACGTTTGCGAGAAGTCTCGGGCAGCTCGTGTATTTAAGTAAAATGGGACTCGACGTGCCGGCGGAATCGGCCAATGTGCCGTTCTTCCCGGGGCTGCAGTCACATTTTTCGGTGGAGGAAAGCGTGCAGTCGGGACGCGGCAAGCTGATGGAGGAGCTGACGCGTCTCGCTCCGATGATGCGGGACCGGAAGCGGGGGACCTTCGTCGTCATCAACGAGCTTTTCACAACCGCCGCGAACTACGACGCGCAGATCATGGGAAAGCGCGTGCTTAATCATTTTATCGAGCTCGGGTGCATGGGAATCTACGTCACGCACCTGAAGGAGCTCGCCGACGAAGCAAGCGGCGTGGTCAGCCTTCGGGCGATGCTTGACGAGAACGGAATCCAGACATTTGAGATAAAGCGCGGCGCGGCGGAGGACATCGCCTGCGCGGCCAATCAGGTGAACAAATACCGGCTGACATACGAGCAGCTGAAGGAGCGCTTATGAAGGTATGCCTGTTGTATGAAAACCGGGAACGCATGAAGGAAGATGTCTACTACGACACCGCGAGCATCATTCAGGACCTCGGACTAAGGTCCCTTTTCCTCGCGGCCGCCAAGGAAGTCATCTACGAGAACGGCGCGGTGCTTCGGATTGAGAAGGAGGACCCGTTCATCGTTGACGTCATGCGGAAGGTAATGATGAGCCCGTTGACATCGGCCGAAGAGATTACATACCGGCAGGAGGTCATTGCGGACAGTCTGAATGCTCCGGACCTGATCCGCGGGCTGTATCAGTTAAGCATCCGCGTGCTTCTTAAGTGGCACGAGCTCGGCCGCGGAACCAAGGGAAGAATCCAGCAGAGCAATCCCGTGATGAAACTGATCTCGGAAATCCGCGTGCTGCACCTCTTCTGCGATTCGCTCGCTGAGATGCGGCAAATGCTACAAGGTCAGCCCCTCACTTCCCGCGGGTTTAAAACGCTTCGGGATGACCTCGACCGCGTCTTTTCAAAGGAGCGGGAGGAGGAAATCCGTAAGGTTTTAGATGACATTTCCTTCTATACCGAAGGACTCGACCGGAAGGATGAAGGGCGAGACCAGGTGATCAGACCCCGGATTGTACTTGAGTGCGGGCTTGAGGACGGATTGAAGTTCAGCTCGATGAAGGTGCATGAGGTGGAATCGAGGAGTACGAAGTTCTACCGGAAGGGAAGCACAAGGGACAAGCTTCAGAAGTTTATGGAAAGCCGGGTGCCGGATTCGTTCTCTACCGTTGAGGACGTGCGGATCAAGGAGCAGACATTGCAGCTTGAGTTCGGCGTCGTCAGTTATCTGATCCGAAAACTGAAGGGCTTCATGGATGAGTTCCAGACCTTCTTCGACCAGCTGAAATACCAGACCGCTTTCTGCCTCGGAGCCGTACAGCTTAGGCAGCATATGGGGCGGTTCGGACTGGATTACTGCTTCCCTGAGGTATGCGACCGGCGGGACCTTTCCTTCACGGATCTGAAGGAATTCGTTATGGCCGTTGAGCAGCGCGTCCGGGTAGTCGGAAACACCTGCTCCCTTATGCAGAAGGACCTTTTGATCGTAACCGGTGCCAATCAGGGCGGCAAATCCACATTCCTTCGAAGTATCGGCATCGCGCAGGTTATGATGCAGTGCGGTCTTCCGGTAACGGCGAAGGCGTTTAAGAGCGGTATCTTCCCTCGGATCTTCGTGCATTTTACGCGAAGAGAGGACAGCGCGATGAACAGCGGAAGGCTTGATGAGGAGCTGAGCCGCATGAACGGAATCGTCGAACATCTCGGGGACGGCTCAATCGTATTTCTGAACGAATCCTTCGCGACGACGACCGAGAAGGAGGGCGCGCTGATTGCCTATGACATTATCCGCGCGCTGAAGGAAGCGGGCGTCCGGATTCTGACCGTAACGCATCTCCTTTCTTTTGCAAAACGTGTCTATGAAGAGACGAAGGACAGGCCGGAGGCCGGTGTGGAGTTTCTATCCGCCGAGCGAAAGCAGGACGGTACCCGCACGTATCATATGATTGAGAGCGAACCGGAGCTTACAAGCTTCGGACTCGATCTGTACGACAAGGTTGTCGGGAAGATTAAAAACGAAAGCATGGAGACGGCACAATGAATTATTCCTACTGTCTGTTTGACCTGGACGGGACGCTGACCGATCCGGGCATCGGAATCACGAATTCCGTTATGTATGCCCTTGAACGGTTCGGCATCAAGGTAAAAGACCGGAGCGAGCTGTACGTATTCATCGGCCCGCCGCTTCCGGATTCCTTCAAAAAGTATTACGGGTTCACCGATGAGCAGGCTTCGAAAGCGGTTGAGTATTACCGCGAGTATTTCCGGCCGAAGGGCATCTTTGAGAACGTGGTTTACGACGGCATTCCGCAGATGCTTGCCGCCCTTAAGAAAAAGGGCGTAAAGGTTGCGCTTGCGACATCAAAGCCCTATGAATTTGCCGTGCAGATTCTTAGGCATTTTGACTTATATCAGTATTTCGATTTCTTCGGAGCGGCAACGATGGACGGGCGCATCAGCAAAAAATCGGACGTAATCGCCGAGCTTTTAAAGGAAATCGGGGAATCGGACCTGTCCGGAGTCCTGATGATCGGAGACCGCGACCAGGACATAACAGGCGCCAAAGCGAACGGCCTTAAAAGCGCAGGTGTATTATGGGGCTACGGCTCCGAAGCGGAGCTTACCGGCGCGGGCGCGGATTATCTGGTTTCGACGCCTGAAGAGCTGGTTGAGCTTACGTAAGTTTGAAAACGAGGAGTTTATAATGGTTATTATTATCACGGGTGCGTCGCACACCGGAAAGACGGTGCTGGCGCAGAAAATGCTGGAGGCGTACCATTTTCCGTATCTGTCCCTTGACCATCTGAAGATGGGGCTTATAAGGAGCGGAAATACGACGCTGACGCCTATGGACGACAATAAGCTGACGGATTATCTCTGGCCGATCACGCGGGAGATGATCAAAACGGCGATTGAAAACGATCAGAACATGATCGTGGAGGGCTGCTATGTCCCGTTTGACTGGCGGAAGGATTTCAGCGAGGAATACCTTTCGGAAATCCGGTACATCTGCCTTGTGATGTCGGACGCTTATATCGATGAAAACTTCGGCGCAATTAAAGCGCACAGTTCGGATGTGGAAAACCGGGGCGATGATTCCTACTGCACGGTCGAATGGATTAAGGAAGGAAACCGGGAGTACCTTGAAGGCTGCCTTAAGGCGGGCGAGCCGTTCACTCTGATTGACGGGGATTATGAGCAGATTATCAGGAAACTGGTGGAGGAATAATTATGGACGAAAATGCGATGGAAATCGAGATTCAGGGGCAGCTGTTAAGTCTTCGGTACAGCACCTCTTCGCACGGGATGATGGCCGGATCGGGGTCCTATGGCAGCGAAACGATTGAGTGGAATAAGGACGGAAGCGTCATTCTTACAAGCAGCTATACCGGCGGCGGGAGAAGCGCGCACACGGAATACCGCGTGAACCCGGAGCTTGCCGAGCAGGTGCGCGAATATGTTGACCGGACAGGGCTTGCGGCGCTTTCGAAGAAAGACATTCCCCTTCCGCTTGTGTATGACTGCTTCACAAGTGTGAGCATCCACATGGAGTACGGCGATATCAACGGAAAGCCGTGGGAACGGCAGCGCTATAATCTGGAATGCGGCGCGGCAGGAATGACCTTCGGGAAGATTGAACATACGCTTTCCGACCTCATCAAGGAGTGCCGTGAGTCCGGCGAATGCATCGTCAATGAAATGAAGGAACAGCCGAACGGCTCCCCGTTCGGAATGATGGGAGGTCCCATGACGATGGGAGGGATGATGGGATTAGGTCCCATGACGATGGGCGGAACGGCGGTAGCAGAGCCGGAGCCGCAGGAGCTTCCGGAGCCGGAGCCCGGCTGCTGGACCTGTAAGTATTGCAGATTCAATAAGAACAGCGGCAGATTCTGCGCGGAATGCGGCGCAGCGAAAGAATGAATCGTACGGGAGAGATTCATATAGTGCGATTCGGAAGGAATCAATATCAGAAATGAATATGGAACAGTTGGAAGTGCTCCGCGCGGAGCAGGAGTGGCAGCGCGCGGGAGCGTATTCGGTACGGATCCAGGGAATGAACCGGCAGCACGGAATATCGCTTCGGGAAGAATTTGACGAGCATGACTGCGACGGGACGCGCTATATCGTGATTCTTGATAACGGGTACCCAATCGGAACATGCCGCTTCTATGAGAAGGACGCAGGCTGCGTCATTCTCGGAAGGGTGGTCGTGCTCCCGGAATACCGCGGAAAGAAGATAGGAGCGATGATGCTTAAGGAAGCCGAAGCGTGGATGCGGGAGTGCGGATACACCGCCGTCGAAGTGGACAGCAGGGTGGTCGCGACCGGTTTCTACGCAAAGCTCGGTTATGAAATGATTGACGGTACCGTAATCCAAAGCGGTCCGTTTGAATGCATCAAAATGCGCAAGATGCTGCGGTAAATGCGATAGATGAGATCGGAAACAAATCATGCTCAGGGGGGCGGATATGAAGGAGAAGAAAGAATGAACACGGTAAATAATTCCGAAGAAGTAAAGAGGCAATACGCGGATTCGGGCAATCTGAACACCCGGATCTCGATTCATGACAAGTATTCGGTGAATAAGCAGGGATTCGGGAACTGGATCTTTTCCAATTACCGGATCGAGCCCGGAATGAAGGTACTCGAGCTCGGCTGCGGGACCGGAGATATGTGGAAGGGGCACGGAGACGTGGCCGAGCGGTGCGCGGAACTTGTGCTGTCCGATTTTTCGGAAGGAATGATTGAGACAACGAAGAGAAACCTCGGGGCGCTTCCGAACACGGAGTACCGGGTAATCGATATTCAGGACATTCCGTATGCGGAAGGCGAGTTCGACGCCGTGATCGCCAATATGATGCTTTACCACGTCCCGGACCTGAACCGCGGGCTTTCGGAAGTGCGCAGAGTGCTTAAGAAGGACGGGACGTTCTACTGCGCGACGTACGGTGAGCACGGGATTGTCGAATATCTCGCGTCGCTCCTCGGGCGCTACGGCGTCGAAGATAAGATCAACAAGGTGTTTACGCTGCAGAACGGCACGGAAATCCTCGGCCGCTTCTTCGAAAATATCGAAAAATGTGACTACATCGATTCCCTTGCGGTGACCGATCCGGACGATATGGTCGAGTATATCTATTCGCTGACGGGCATGTCGACGCTGTCGGAGGTGCCGAAGGCGGAAATCCGCGAGGTTCTGGTGCGGAATATGAAGGACGGCGTGCTGAACGTTCCGAAGGAATACGGAATGTTCCTCGCGTCGGGAGTCTTGTGAACTAAGGAGGCAGCTATGGAACGGAAAATGGTACTGGCATTTGCCCCGTTAACGGAAGCGCAGCGGGACCGGATCGCGGCGAAGGCGGCGAGGAAGGGGTTCCGTGCGGTATTCTGTAAGGACTCCGACGAGGCGCTCCCCGAGGCGAAGGACGCGGAAATCGTCATGAGTCTTGATAAGCGGCTTGCGAAGGCCGGACCTGACCTTAAATGGTACTGCACGCCTTCGGCGGGCGTTGACCACGTGCTTCCGGAACTGGAAGGAACCGACATCCTGCTCTCCAATTCGTCAGGCGCGTACGGCGTGACGATCGCGGAACACATTGTCATGACGGCGCTTGAAGTGATGCGGAACCGCCCGGAATATATCCGGCTCAAAGAGGAGCGCGTGTGGAAGCAGAACCTTCCGGTGCGGTCGCTTTACGGGGCGACGGTCACATTTCTCGGGACAGGCGATATCGGGCAGGAAGCGGCGCGAAGGATACGTGCGTTTGCCCCGGAATGCCTGATCGGCGTGAACCGTCTCGGTGCAAACCCGGGACAGCTGTTTGACCGGGTTGTGACGCTTTCCGGGCTTGGACGGGTGCTTAAGAAGACCGACCTTCTGATCATGAGCCTTCCGTCGACGAAGGAAACGAGAGGCATCATGAGCGAGGAGAGACTGAAGATGCTTCCGGAGGGAGCATTTATCGTGAATGTGGGGCGCGGAGACGCAATCGACCAGAAAGCGCTTGAGAAACTGCTCCGGAACGGTACGCTCGGCGGCGCGGCGCTCGATGTGTTCGAAAAGGAGCCGCTGCCGGAGGACAGCACGCTTTGGGACTGCCCGCGGCTGATCCTGACCACGCATGTGGCGGGCAACTGGACGCTGCCGCTTACGGTGGAGAAGATTGTCGCGATGTTCCTCGAGGATTTCGACCGCTACTGTAAAGGACTTCCGCTTCTGCAGCTTGTGGACCGGAAAGCCGGCTACAAGGAGTCCGGGGCGGTTGCGCGGGTCCGTGCCATGGAGGAATTGTTTGACCGGGCGCTCGCGCTTGTGAAGAAAGAGAAGAGAACGGCCCGCGAAGAGAAGGAACTCGGGGCGGCCGTCGGCAGCCTCAGGGAATACTACGAAAGCCCGGATTGGAGAGCCGATTTCGAAGCCGATGAGGCCGGCAAGTTCCCGAAAGACCTGAAGCGGGGCGTGCTTTCCGAGGACGGAATCTACAATCTGCTGGACGAACTGTAAAGCGAATGGGTCTGCAGGGAAAGACAATATCAGGAGACGTAAAATGTTACGATTAAGACCATACAAACCATGCGACGCGGACAAAATCACGTCGTGGATCAAAGATGAGAAGACGTTCTTCCTCTGGGGCGGCGAGCGGTTCGGCTCGTACCCGGTTACCGGGGAAACCATGAATGCGAAATACCTCGGAGCTAACGGCGACTGCGAGGAGCCGGACAATTTCTACCCGATGACGGCCTGTGACGGGGATGCGGTTGTCGGACACTTCATCATGCGGTATCTTCAGGGAAATCCGAAGATTCTCCGGTTCGGCTGGGTCATCGTGGACGCGGAGAAGCGCGGCAAAGGCTACGGCAGGGAAATGCTCCGCCTCGGGCTGGATTACGCGTTCCGTGTCCTGAAAGTCGAAACGGTTACGATTGGCGTTTTTGAGAACAATCCTTCCGCGTATCATTGCTACACATCCATCGGATTCCGGAAGTCGTCCCTGCTTCCTGATGTGGTAAAGCAGATCGGTTCGGAACAGTGGAAACTCGCGGAACTGGAGATGACGGAGAAGGAATACTTCTCGGGAAGAAAAAACCCGGTTCGATATTCTGAATGACGGAAGAGTCATTGCGAAATACATCAACCGGATTTGCGAAGAGACTTGATTTTTTGTCCGGAAAAGTGTATATATTGAGTTTGAAAGAACCGGGAGACATCCGCGGATGACTCCCGGTTTGAAATTCTTTGAGAAAGGAGGAATCGGTGTCCACTTCGGTGGCGGACGGAGGGGGAGCGCCCTGCGTCTTGTATCAGTAGCGATGGGAAGCCGTGTTCCGGCGTGAGAGGATGCCAGTAAGCATCGACCGAACTTCCACGGAAATCCTTGTGATTTCCTCATTTCAGGAAGCGTTGCTGCCGAAACTACAGCCGTTTCCGTATCAATCTCAAAGGAGAAATAACATGAAAAAAAGCAACCTTATCAAGCTGACGCTTGCCGGCATGTTCTGCGCGATTGCCGTTGTCGGCAGTCTCTTTTCCTTCCCGATCGCGGGAAGCAAATGCGCTCCCGTTCAGCATGTCATCAACATTCTTTCGGCAGTCCTGCTGGGTCCCGCTTACGGGGTCGGCGTGGCATTTGTCGCATCCCTGATCCGCAATCTCTCCGCGCTCGGAACCATCCTCGCCTTTCCGGGAAGCATGTTCGGCGCGTTTCTGAGCGGAATCCTCTACAAGAAGACGAAAAACTATCCCCTCACGCTTCTCGGCGAAGTGTTCGGGACCGGCATTATCGGCGGTCTCTGCGCTTACCCGGTGGCGGTTCTTTTGATGGGCAAAGAGGCTTCAGAGATCGCCTTCTATGTCTATGTCGTTCCGTTCCTGATTTCGACCGCCGGCGGCGCCGTTATCGCGGCCGTCATTCTCTTTAGCCTTAAGAAATCCGGCGCGCTCAAGCTTATGCAGGAAGAATCGTAATCCCGCGCAGTTAATTAATGCGGAAAGAAGCGTGATCCCGCGCAAACGGTTCAAAGCAGTCTTGTACAACCCCCTCCGTATGTGGTATAATTTTTTGAAATACTAAGGCTTCAGGAGGTCTGTTATGGGAGAGGGAATTCGTTTTATCGGGCAGAACTGCATTCGCCTAACGACGGCGGCGGGCGTTGTTTATACGGACCCGTTCCGGATGACGGAGGAGCCGCATGACGCGGATTTCGTGCTGATCACGCACGACCACTATGATCATTTTTCGCCGGAGGATCTTGCGAAGGTATGCAAGAAGAGTACCGTGCTTGTCGTTCCGGAGCGAATGGCGGAGAAGGCACAGGAAGTTTCCGGACTTGTCGGAAAGACGGTAACCGTCCGTTACGGTTCCGCGTATTCCGTTGACGGACTGAATTTTGAAACGGTCCGCTCCTACAACATCGGGAAGATGTTTCACCCGAAGGACGCGGAATGGGTCGGCTATATCATTGAGGCGGATGCCGGCCGGGTGTACGTTGCCGGAGACTCCGACGCCACCGAAGAGGCGAAGGCGGTTAAGTGCGATGTTGCGCTGATCCCAATCGGCGGCAAATACACGATGGATGCCGCCGAGGGAGCGGAGCTTGCTAACATCATCAATCCGAAAGTGGCCATTCCGGTGCATTATTTCGATCCCGAAGCCGCGGAGAAATTCGCAAGCCTCGTGAAGCCGGGAATTCGGACGGAAATCCGCTGAATTGCGCGGGTGCCACGCGGAAGAGCCTTATTTTACAGCAAATGCAACCGCCGGTTGACAAATTGAAAAGCCGGATTTATGGCATGCAACCGTATGTTTTGCTACGATGAACTTGCTTAAGCGAACAGAAAATCGTGGCAGGCGGCGGAGAGCCGTCATAGATGCCGGAAAGGAATAAAAAATGATTTTAGCAGACAAGATTATCAACGAGAGAAAGAAGAACGGATGGTCTCAGGAAGAGCTCGCCGAGCAGCTCGGCGTTTCGAGACAGTCCATCTCCAAATGGGAAGGCGCCCAGGCGATTCCCGACATTCAGAAAATTATTAAGATGGCCGAACTGTTCGGCGTCAGCACCGATTACTTATTAAAGGACGAGATCGAGCCCGAAGGGTTTGCTGACCGGACGCCGGGCGTCGATTTCGGCGATGAGGTGGCAGGTTACCGAAAGGTTTCCCTCGAGGAAGCCAACGAGTACCTGGAACTTGAGGAGAAAATCTCCCCGAGACGCGCTAACATGGTAAGCCTCTGCATTCTCGGACCCGCGTTTCTCGTGCTCTGCTGCGCGCTTGCGGCAGTTCCCGGCTTCCCGATCGGAGAGGGCCCGCTGATTGCCATCGGCGTCACCGTGCTGCTTCTTATGATCGCGACGGCGGTTTTCTTCTTCGTCATCGACGGATTGAAGCTGAGCCGCTTCCAGTATCTGGAAAACGAGCCCATTGAGACGCTTTACGGCGTGTCCGGTTTCGTTACGGAACGTAAGAAGGCCGCTGAGTCGGAAAATGTTACGAAGATTGCAGTCGGTGTCATCCTCTGCGTACTGAGCGTTGTGCCGCTTGTAGCGACCTCCATCCTCGGCGCGAAGGATTACGTGATCACGATGATGGTTACGGTGCTCCTGACCCTCGTGGCAACCGGTGTCAATCTTCTGGTCCGTGCCGGTTCCATGACCGGCGCTTACAACAAGCTTCTGCAGGAAGGCGATTACAGCATCCGCGCAAAGAAGAGAAGCCCCTTTATTTCGAAATTTGCTTCCGCATACTGGCTTACGGCCGTAGCAATCTACCTCGGCTGGAGCTTCTACTGTAACAGCTGGGACCGCAGCTGGATCGTATGGCCGATTGCCGGACTGCTGTTCGGAATCCTGATGACGTTCCTGCAGGATAAAAAAGGAGATATTGAAGAGTAATGATTCATGCGATTCTGACCATTGACGACATTGCGTCGAAGAACACGCCGGCGATTGTCGATTATCTGAACGAAAAAGGCATCACGGCGCTGATGTTCGCCGTCGGTGAGAACGTGGAGCGTTATTATGAGAATGCGGTCTACGCGCTTCAGCACGGGATGATCGTCGGAAACCACAGCTATTCGCATCCGGCTTTCTCGGAGATTACGTTCGAAGAGGCGAAGGCGGAGATCGAGAAGAACGAGGCCGTCCTCGACAGGCTGTATAAAGACGCGGGGGTGGAGCGGAAATACCGTCCGTTCCGGTTCCCGTACGGCAACAAGGGCGGCGCGAACAAGGAAAAGCTGCAGGCGTACTTCCGTGAGAACGGGTTCAGTAAGCTTAAAGACGATAAGATTCCGTACCCCTACTGGAAGGAGGTCGGACTCGATAAGGACATCGACACGTTCTGGACCTTTGACT
Source organism: Lachnoclostridium sp. UBA1241 (assembly GCA_002308955.1). Taxonomy (GTDB): domain Bacteria; phylum Bacillota; class Clostridia; order Lachnospirales; family Lachnospiraceae; genus ISDg. Next base: position 21,661 of record DBWJ01000056.1, read on the forward strand.
TCGCGGAATATAACATCCGTCCGAATTCCGGGTTCACGGTGGAGAATGTGTGGAACCGGATCTACGGAAAGGAGCCGGGGGTCGGCGTTAAGCTGCTTGAAGACGGCGGGTACCATTTTCTGCTGCTGCATGCGCACGACGAGACCGACGAGATGGTTCCGGGGTACTATAAGCAGTTTATCGACTGTTTACTGGAGAACGGTGTGACATTTGACGCGCCTACGTTTTGGTAGGCGTTTTCGGAGGATAGAGTGTGAAGGTTTACGATATTTCGCAGGAAGTGTTCGGATGCTGTGTGTATCCGGGCGACCCGAGTCCCGAGCGGCAGGTGATGCTTCGCATCGCGGACGGGGCCGTGTGCAACCTGACGGCGTTTCAGATGTGCGCCCATAACGGCACCCATGTGGACGCGCCGTACCATTTCATAGACGGCGGGAAGACCATCGAGCAGGTGAGTCTTACGCGGTTCGTCGGGTACGCCTATGTGACGGAAGCGGAGGGCGACATCATGGCGGAGGATGCCGAGAAGATGCTTCTTAAGGCGAAGGCCTGCGATGAGAGGGCGTCGGAACGCATCCTCGTGAAGGGGAAGGCGACCGTTACGGAAGGCGCTGCGGAGG
>DBWJ01000056.1:22331-22894 GCA_002308955.1 Lachnoclostridium sp. UBA1241
CCGATGGCGGTTCATAAGATCATGCTCGGCGCGGAAATCGTGCTTCTTGAGGGCATCCGCCTTGCGGATGTGCCGGAAGGCGCCTATCTTCTGAATGCTGCGCCGCTGAACCTCGGCGGTTCGGACGGAGCGCCCTGCCGGGCGGTTCTGATTGCGATGGACGAGTAACGGGATAGCAAACCGGAAGGCGCAACCGGTAGGAGAGTTTTTGGAGGAGCACTATGACAGTTGAGAACGGCGAATGGGTCATGCACGGCCTCGCCTGGAACGATCCGAAGAGGATTCGCTCGAAGCAGGAACTTACCGACTTTGTAAAGAAAGTCGGTTTTCTGCCGTTATTCGGAAACGGGGTAAAAGGATTCTCCGCGGAGGAACATACTTCGGTTCGGGGCTGGTGGTCGGGAAACCGTGAGGAAGATCCGTGGGAGTGGCGAGAGATCATTGCCGCGGAGCGCGAGCTCGCCTACGGAAAATTCTTCGATAACAAGGCCGGCTTCATCAGCCTTGAATGGCTTCCGTATTTCGTGAATTACCGCCGCAGCGGCTACGATTTCGACGCGCGG
>DBWJ01000053.1 GCA_002308955.1 Lachnoclostridium sp. UBA1241
GCTGACGTATTCATCGGCGTATCCGCTCCGGGTTGCGTAACTCCCGAGATGGTTAAGAGCATGGCCAAGGATCCGATTCTCTTCCCGATGGCAAACCCGACTCCCGAGATTATGCCTGACGAAGCTAAGGCAGCAGGCGCTGCAGTAGTCGGAACCGGCCGCAGCGATTTCCCGAACCAGATTAATAACGTACTTGCATTCCCGGGCATCTTCCGCGGCGCTCTCGATGTTCGCGCCAAGGACATCAACGACGAGATGAAGATTGCAGCAGCCAAGGCTATTGCAGGCTTCGTTACCGACGACAAGCTTTCTGCTGACTACATCATCCCGAGCGCACTTGACAAGACCGTTGCACAGGCTGTTGCAAAGGCAGTTGCCAAGGCTGCCCGCGACACCGGCGTAGCCCGTCTGTAAGAAACTGTTTTATCCGCGGGAGTGCCGAGCTTCGGCGCTCCCGTGTCATTTGTACAATAAGGAGAACACGAATGAAAAAGAAGATTAGTTTGGCAATTGTCGCCGTGTTGATGGTGCTTTCGCTTGCGGCATGCGGTGATAAGAAGGGTAACGGTTTCGCGGAAGCGACTCCCACACCCGCCGGCACCGGTACCGTTAAGAGCGGCAAAGACCTGTACCACGTATGCGGCGGAGAAGTCATTCTGGCGTCCTATGACCAGCTGACCAAGATCGGTGACGAACCTTCCGGAATCACCGACGAGGAGCTCGAGGAGGAATTTCAGAAACAGATTGCTTCGGCGCTTGCGGACTATCCGAATTACATTCGTGATGAAAGCCGTGACGGCACCGTTATTGCAGAAGGTGATACCGTTAACATCGACTATGTAGGACGTCTGGACGGTGTGGCATTTGACGGCGGAAGCGATACCGAGTTTGACCTCACGATCGGTTCCAAGACCTTCATCGAAGATTTCGAGAACGGCCTGATTGGTAAGACGGTCGGAACGACGGTTGACGTGGACACGAAGTTCCCCGATGATTATGATAATGCGGACCTTGCCGGCAAGACGACTACCTTCACCATTACCATCAACTACATCGGCCAGAAGAAGGACGAGGCGGATGACGATTACATCCGTCGCCTTTCGAAGGGCACATACGAGAGTATGGATGCATACCGTGTAGCTCTGAAGGCAATGATGGAAGAAGAGCAGCAGTCGAATTACGAAAGTAATGTTTACGACACCGTAATCGGCGAGATGGTTAAGCTTTCCGAGTTTCCGAAGATTCTTGACGAGGACGTTGCTTTCTACGAAGAGGACATGATCGGTTATTACACGACCTACGCTTCCTACTACAGCATGAGCGTAGAGGAGTTCGTGACGGCGGTCGGTTACGAGACCTATGACGCATTCCTTTCCGAGTGCCATGACAACGCCGTTACTTACGTGAAGGAGTACATGGTGCTTCAGGAAGTTGCCAAGAAGGAGAACATCACCGTCAGCGAGGAGAAGTTCAACGAGCTTCTTGAAGGCTACATGGAGAGCGCTCAGAAGACTGACAAGGATGCGTTCATCGAGGAGTACTCCCGTGAGTACCTCGAGTACTGCATGAAGAACGATCTTGCCCTTGACTTCCTTGTGGAGAAGGCAAAGGCAAACTAAAAAGAGGCTTTGATTATTTGATTGTACCGCCCGGAGACTTTGAAACGGTCCGCGGGCGGTATTATTTTGTTAACATAGAGGAACGAAAAATAGACATTGCTTTTTTGCACATATGGTGTATAATATTATTAACAGGAGCCCCCGCACCTCTCGTTGAAGTGTAAAATGGGGGCACAATTATTCTTGAAAGGAGTTGCATGTGTACTGAAAAAACCAAAAACAATTGCTCAACAAATTGAGATTCTTAAAGCAAAGAATATCAGTATTCAAGACGAAGACAGAACAAAAGACTTTCTAAATCGCGTAAATTATTACCGCTTCTCAGGTTATTTTCTTCCTTTTCAGACCAATGGTCATGGAACACTATCCCCCGATATCACATTTGAAAAACTTCTGGCAATTTATGAATTTGATGAGCATATGAGAACTCTTGTCATGGGTATTATTGATGAGATTGAAATATTCTTACGAATGCAGTTATCGCATTACCATGCGATGAAATATGGTGAAGAAGGATATATGGATGTCAAATACTATAACGGCAGACATAATCACAAGAGGTTCATCAATCATATCAATTCCTGCATAAGAGAAAACGCAGGTACAAAAGTTGTTCAACATCATATGGAAAAATACGGTGGGCATTTCCCAATTTGGGTAATCGTGGAATTCTTTTCTATGGGAATGTTGTCATTCTTTTATTCTGATATGCTGAATTCGGATAAGAGCAACATTTCAAAGGCTTTATATGGCGTAAATTATCAAACTATGGAGAGCTGGATGAAATGTCTTACGATATTGAGAAACAAATGTGCGCATCATGCCAGATTGTATTATCAAAACTTCGCTTTGATGCCGAGGATACCAAAGGCAATAAAGCATAAGCCCACACGAAAAATCTTTACGCAACTGTATATGCTGAAACTTATGTATCCGAGAGATAACTGGGATTCGGCTTTTGTTAAACCTTTTGCCAAATTGGTAAAAGTTTATTCCCCATATATTTCAAAGGAGCATCTTGGACTTCCGAGAACATGGAAAGCACAAATGAAAAAGTAAACAAAAAGTGAGGAAAAAAAGCAATTAACCACTTAACATTTTGAATACTCTGTGATATATTTTAGTATGTTGCGCGTATTAGGAGAGGCCGCTGCATTGTCAGCGGCGTTTTCGCGTTTCAAATGATACAGACTCCCGCCTTACAGGGATGGAAGCGGGAAAAATATATATGCGAAGGGAAATCTTTTATTTATGCGAGGGAAAGCAAAAAGAATTGTTAGTATATTCCTGGCTCTTATGATGATTCTTACAGGAATACCGGGGCGGCAGGCTGCCGTTAAGAAGGCGACTGCTGCGGGAGTGACGTATGAGAAGGGTTCGGACCTGGGTGACCTTTTGGGGCTCATGCAGGAATTCGGTATCTTTGCATTTACCGAGGTGCGGGATATCTCACACGTTCACTCTAATATGATAACGGGTAACCTGCTTGCGAATCCGGACGGGCAGGAACAATATGCGAGCGGTGAATTTACTATCAAAGACGGTAACGGCAGAACCGCGAGCAGCAGCTTTGTAAACTACATTGGGAAGTTTTCCGAGTTACAGAGTAAGCATACTAATATGATGGTCGGTTATACCGGTGACCGTCTGGTTGTGGGTTCGGAAAATTCAATTGAAAACTATGATACAGGCAAGTTCAGAGTAAACGGATGCACGATTCAAAACAGTTCAATCGTGGAAAAGGAAACAAACTCCGAAAAGTTTATCAATCTCTCTAATCTGCAGAGAAGTTTCGGCTATTATAGCGGACAACTTGCTGCAATGCCGGAAACCGGCGCTGTAGCAGATCTTGCCAAGACGAATGGTAGAACTATTACGACGAACCTTTCAAGCGGTGTTGCGGTAATCAATATTAAAGCAAGCGCGATGAACGGTTCGAATAACCAGATTAACATTCATACTTCAGGCGCAGTGTTGGTTATTAACGTAGATATGGAAGGCGCGACTTCATACACTTTTCCTGCTGCTATCGGTACCGTTATTAATGGTTCTGCTGTAGAACGAGGTGAGGAAAACTTCCGTCATCCCGAAAACAACCGCGTAATCTGGAATTTTATCGACTCCACAAAACCGGACGGACGGTTCAGAGGTGAGATTACAATTAATGCGCTTACAGCGGGAACTATATTGGCTCCGTATGGAAAAGTCACATCTAAAGAAAATGGTATAGAGGGTGTTTTAGTTGCCGATAAGGTAGAGATTCGCGGCGAGTTTCACCGGATCAACCCCTATAGCGGCTTCCCGCAGCCAAAACCGATTTCAAATGCGGACTTCGGTCTGATTAAGACGTACGCCGGCGCTGACCTGACGGCGCTGACGGATGCGGAGAGAAAGGAACTCCTTGATAACACAAAGTTCACGCTGTATAAGCAGAACGGAACAACTGTGGTTGCCGGCCCGAAGGCACTCAGCTGGAACGTAGACAAGGCATGTGCGGAAGTTCTCTTTCAGGCAGTGAATTGCGGAACTTCCTCCGATACTTATTATTTTAAACTGAAAGAAACACAGGCTCCGAACGGTTATACAATGAGCGATATCACCGTGGACTGCAAGGTGGTAAGAGATGCAAAAACAGGCTTGTTGAAAGCGTTCTACAAACGTAGTACAGAAGACGCCTCTGCCTATAGCGAAGCTTTTCCGTCTTTCGAAAACACGAAGAAACAGGCAATCCATCCGGAGGTGGAAATCGATTCCTGGAAATACGGTGAGACATCTTCCGAGCCTTCCATTAAGGCCGGCGGTAACCCCGGAAATGCCGAAGTGACCTACACCTATTATAAAAAGAACTCCGACAATACTTATACGGAGTTGAGCGGAAAACCCCAAAATGCCGGAGGCTATAAGGTTGTGGCAAATGTTGCGGAAACCGCGCAGTATGAAAGCGGAACCGCTTCAAAAGAATTCCATATTGATATGGCAGATAACACGTTGACTGCCACGTCTTCCCAGGTTTCCGTGCAAAGAAGCGAGGAATATCATGACCCGAATACAATCGATCTGAGTAAGGTGATATCGGGCGGAAATGGTGACATAACTTATACGATTGAAGGCAATGATTACGGATGTTCGGTTGACTCGAGCGGAGTATTCTCAAGCGGAAATGAAGCCAATAAGACAGTGACAGTTAAAATTACTGCCGGGGGAGATGAGAATCATAATCCGAAGACGGTTTCCGTTACGGTAAATGTTACAACAAAGAAAGTCAACTCACCTTCTGTATCCATGGAAGACTGGACTTACGGTGAAACCGTGCCTACGCCGGTTGTAACGAATAATCAGTCCACTCACAAGCCGACGTATGAGTACGTCAATACGGATACGAACGAGAATCTCGGAGAAAAACCGGAGTTGCCCGGCAACTATAAAGTTATCATTACGGTAAAGGGTGACAAGAACTACGAGCAGGCTTCCGCTTCCGATACGTTCACCATCCATAAAGCCACTCCGACGGTTACCGTATCGCAGGAGGGCTGGACTTACGGCGAGACGGCAACGCAGCCGGTACACACCGAAACCGGTGTTAAGAAACAAGACAATATCACTGTTGAATCTATACAATATAAGGAAAAAGGCGATTCGGACAGTTCCTATACTTCGACCGTTCCGACGGATGCGGGAACTTACATTGTTCGCGTAACGACGAAAGAAGATGCGAAGTATTTCAGTACTTCCAAAACCGCGGAGTTTACGATTGCCAAGGCGTCCGATCCCGGTGAGGTTACGAAGACCGCCGATGTAATGCGTGATAATTCCATCGATCTTTCAACCCTTGTAAGCGGTGCAAAGGGCGAGGTATCCTTTGCAATCACGTCCGATAACACAGGTTCTTCCGTATCTGGGACGACGCTGAATGCCGGAAACAAGGCCGGAACGGTAATCGTTACTGTAACGATTACGGATTCGGATAACCATGTGGGTCGCACAGAGCAGATTACGATTACGGTCGGCGACAAGAAGACAATTGTTAACCCTGAGGTGACAATTACCGGTTGGACGTACGGGGAATATAATTCCTCAACTAACGCACCCCATATCACCGATACCAGTAACCCCGGCGGTGCAACGGATATCACCTACCGCTATAAGAAAGCCGGAGAGGGTGACGAGGCGTACACGACGAAGGTACCCACCGAAGCCGGAACTTACTATGTACAGGCAGTCATTCCCGAGACCTCGACCTATTGCGGTGCTACCCCGGTTAAACAGTTTGTCATCGAAAAGGCGAAAAATGACCTGGATGAAAAACCCGTGACCGACGAGAAAGTAATGCGCGGCGGAGAGGTTTCGCTTAAGGATTATGCGAAGGATGCAAACGGAGAAGTTACGTATGCGTTAGAAACACCGGTTGACGGCGTAAGTGTTGACAAAGACGGAAAGCTTACGGTTTCGTCCGATGTTTTGAAGGATACCGAAATCATAGTTAAGATTTCTGCAGCCGGAGACAAAAATCATGACTCTGAAGAGAAAATCGTTACGGTAAAGGTCCTTGATAAGAATCCGAGTACGCTTTCAGTTACGATATCCGGCAAGGAATATGACGGAACGACAGCGATATCCTCGATTTCGGGCATTCCGGACGGTGTGACCCCCGAAATCCTTTATCAGAAGAAAAATGCCTCGGGTGTATATGAAGACATTCCTTCCGGCACGGTTCCGAAAGACGCGGGCGAATACCGCATCATCGTTACGACGGCGGAAACCGCAACGATATGCGGAGCAACTGTTGAAAAAGAATTTGTTATCAGCCACGCGCCGGTTACGGTAACAGCCGACGACAAGACAATCGTGTATGGTAGCGGCGACCCGACGCTAACCTACAAGACCGAAGGTTTAAAGGACGAGAGCACCATATTAATCGTCAAACTTGAGATTTATCCGGATACCCTTGAGGTCGGCAATCATTCGATTACCCCTGTGGGTGAAAAGATTCAGGGAAATTACGAGATTACCTATGTTCCGGGTGTTTTGAAAGTTGAAAAGGCTGAGATTCCGTCCGAGAGTCTTAAGCTTGAGCAAAAGGACATCACCTACGGCGAAGAGCTTCCGGTTCCTGTAATTAAGGGTTTGCCGGATGAGCTTGACCCGGATGATTTTATTATCGAGTATAAGCCGAAAGAGGGCGGAAGCTATGATACAAAGGTTCCGACCGAAGCCGGTGAGTATACGGTTCGCGTAACCATTCCGGAATCGTTACACTACATCGAAAAGACGTTGGAGACCGAGTTCAAGATTGAACTCGCAGAAGACCCCGCAGTTATTGATACCGTCGACAAGGAGGTTCTCAACAATCCTGATTCCGAGTCCCCGAGCCATTCCGTAAACCTTGAGGATTTGGTGAGCGGTGCTAAAGGAAAGGTTACATTTGCGATTGACCCCGACTTGTCCGAAGTAAAGGATGCGACCATCAAATCAGACGGTACGCTGGTACCCGGAAAGGGAACCGGAACGCTCTATGTGGTTGTGAAAGTCGATGGCAGCGACAACCATTACGGCAAAGAAAAGACAATCAAAATCATTGTGAAAGAAAAGCCGAAGGAAGACCCGAAGGAAGATCCCAAGACTGATCCGAAAGAAGATCCTAAGACTGACCCGAAGGAGGATCCGAAAGAAGACCCTCATGGCATCGGCGGTGATGGACCGGAAGACCCGCACGGAATCGGCGGAGACGGACCGGAGGATCCTAAGACTGATCCGAAGGAAGATCCCAAAGAAGATCCTCACGGAATCGGAGGGGACGGTCCGGAGGACCCGCACGGAATCGGCGGAGATGGTCCGGAAACACCCGATCCGAGTGCGAAGACGTTGTATAAGGCGGATATCGGCGGTAAGAAGACCTCTTATCTGAAGGGGACGAAGAAGCCGATTCCCGTGGCATTTCACGGAAGCAAGGGCGTCGAGAAGCTGATAGAGAGCTTCCTCGGAATTTCGGTCGGCGGGAAAGCGCTTGTCAAGGGCGAGGATTTCACGCTTGATGGAAAGGGCGTTGTTACGTTCCTTCCGAAGTTCCTTGAGACATTGCCTGCAGGCGAATATAGTGTCGTCGTCTCATTTGCCGACGGCGACGCGGTACTGCTTTCGCTGATTGTGACGATTCCGCCGGCAACCGATGCTTCACCGACAACCGGTGATGCTGTCAACGTGTTACTGATCTGGTTTATTCTGTTTCTTGCGGGTGCAATGCTTTCGCTTGTTATGGCTGTAAAGCAGAGAAGAGCGTACCGATAGTACGCCGAATCGTAACCCGAACGAAAACGTAATATTCCATAGAACCGACAGACTGCACAAAAATACCGCGGATTTCCGAAACCGGAAACCCGCGGTTTTCTTTATGTAATCTTATGAATCGATTAAGCAATCGAGTTGATTTCTTCCTGCGAGAATACGGAAATGCCGTTCTCGTTGAAAATCTTAAGGCCGGCCTCACGGTCGGAGAGGCGGAAGATAATCAGCGCGTTGTTGCCTTCGCTGTAGTTGAAGGAATACAGGTACTCGATGGAAATTCCCGCGTTGTCGAGCAGGCAGAGCAGCTTATTCAGTCCGCCGGGTTCATTGGGAACACGCGCGCAGATGACGTGGTTCTTACGGGCGGAGTAGCCGTTCTCCTTTAAGAGCGCAAGGCTGCGGTCATTGTCGCGTTCGCGGACAATAAAGCGAACCAGTCCGAATCCGGAGGTGTCCGCAATCGACATTGCAAGAATGTCGATGTCATTGTCGGCAAGAAGCGTGGTCAGTTTGGAAAGCGTTCCCTTAATGTTCTCAAGAAATACGGTAATCTGATGAATATACATTTTTCTACCTCCTATTAAGCGTTGGTCAGGTTTCTGCGGTCGATTACACGCTTTGCCTTACCCTCGGAACGGGGCAGGGACTTCGGTGCAACAAGCGTAATTTTGGCGGCAATGCCGACAACGGACTTGATGCGCTCCGCAATCGTGTTCTTGAGGTCTTCGATGTCGCTGACCTTATCGGTGAACATCTCCTCGGAGAGTTCAACCTGCACCTCGAGTTTGTCGGTGGAGTTCACGCGGTCTACGATCAGGCAGTAGAACGGAGCAACCCCGTCAAGGCCGACAAGACAGGTCTCAATCTGGCTCGGGAATACGTTGACGCCGCGGATAACAAGCATGTCATCGGTACGGCCGGTAAGACGGCTGATTCGGTGGAACGTACGGCCGCATGCACAGGGCTCATCGATAATGGAACAGATATCGTGCGTCCGGTAACGAAGCATCGGCATGCCGGTCTTCGTGATGGTGGTAAACACCAGCTCACCCTTTTCGCCGTTCGGGAGAGGCTCGCCGGTTTCGGGATTGATGATCTCCACGATGACGTTGTCCTCGTTTACGTGCATGCCGTGCTTTTCAAGACACTCAAATGCTACACCCGGGCCGCCGATTTCGGTCAGTCCGTAGATATCGCATGCGTCGAAATCGAAGAGATCTTCAAGATGCTGACGCATCTCCTCGGTCCAGGGCTCTGCGCCGAAGACACCGGACTTCAGTTTTACTTTATCAAGAAGTCCCGCTTCTTTCAAGGTCTCTCCGAGATAAGTTGCATAGGAAGGGGTACAGCAGAGCAT
>DBWJ01000092.1:0-656 GCA_002308955.1 Lachnoclostridium sp. UBA1241
CGATGGATGACATCCTGGACCGGTTCGGGCGCGGAAGCATCAAGCGCGGCTCCGGCCTTGACCCAAGGGGCGGCAAACGATGAAAAATGAGAGGCTTTCACCTCTCATTTTTTGATCATATGGCATTTACCGGCATTAATGATCCGATGATGATAAGACATACGATAATTCCCGTGAGTATGTCCCAAACACTGTTCCGACGTACGCCCCCGCTACATCATCGATAAAGTGTGAATCGCGAGTCCGCCGTATACCAGAATGCCGATGATCAACAGTGCCATCAGAATCTTTCCGGGAGTGGAATTCATCTCCATGTCCAAAAGACCGGTTTTCTTCAGCACGAAGAAAACAATCGTCACGAGAACCGGAATAACTGCCAGAATCAAAAGGAAAATGCCATAACGCATTGCCAGGACATCGATATAATAAACGGGTTTCTCCTTCGCTGCCGTCACGGAAACAGCCTTCTGGATATCCTTCGTGAACTTTGACTCAATCTTCCGCACATAACCTGTCAGTTTCTTCGCAGAAGCATCCTTCGGCAGCATCCTGTCGTCGAAATGCTTCTCGTACCATCCCTTGTTTGCGCGGATGACATAGATGCTGTCGTCGCTCATTACCGCAAGATAGTAATGCTCCTTGCCGGTCGGAATGAA
>DBWJ01000092.1:697-13714 GCA_002308955.1 Lachnoclostridium sp. UBA1241
ACTTCGATATCACCGCTTACCCACTGCCCTTTTGCTTCCTCGAGCTTTTTTATTTCCGACAGATCAATTGCCTTGTCCTTCGTAAATACGGTTTTTCCTCCGAAATAGAAGCCGGCGATTACGGCGCCGACCAGAAGAATCAGTCCGAGAATAGTTGCGACCAGATTCCCTTTTTTCTCACCCATGATTGTTTTCACCTCTTTGATCATTTTTCGACGCAGGCCGACACCGGCTGCGTCAAGAACAAATCTATCATCGCAGATGGCGGCTGTTTTTTCAAGCGTTTTTTCAAAAAACGGCAGCATAAAAGGGAAGGGACCGCATCTCTGCGGTCCCTTCCCTTACTTTGTGTGGGGGGTAAAGTTACAATCGGGTGTATGTCAGCCGTCAATGGAGATGAACTTCTTCTCCTCCACTTCGGGCTTAGTCTCCTTCTTCGGAACACTAATCTTCAGGATACCGTTCTCAAACTTAGCCTTGATATCCTCTTCGGTTACATCCTTGCCTACAAAGAAGCTTCTGCTGCAGGAACCGTAATAACGCTCTCTGCGGATATACTTGCCTTCCTTGTCCTTCTCGTCATCCTTCTTCTCTTTGGAAGCATGAATTACGAGGTAGCCTTTCTTCAGTTCGGCTTTGACATCGTCCTTGGTGTATCCCGGAAGATCCATGTCAAGTTCATAACCGTTTGCAGTTTCCTTTACGTCGGTCTTCATCAAACCGTTAACCGGAAAACCGATCCGCTCCATAGGCTTCAGCGGTCTAGCGGCTCTGTCGGGAGCAAACATGTCATCAAAAAGATCATCAAACAAATCACCATCAAAAATAGCAGGCATCAACATAAGTCATTCCTCCTTTTATCGGCCTAAGCCGTTACAATTGAATTCGGGAACTCCGGAAGCCCTTTCTTCCTTCGTTCTGACTATGTTATACCACTTGTTAGCACTCGTGTCAAGTGAGTGCTAACAATTTCACATTTTCTTCACATTTTTCTTTTTCGGACCCTGAAGGAGCTTGATCAGAACATCGTACGCCTTCTCGCGGATTGCGGTCTTGCTGCCCGTCACAAGCTTTACGTGAGCCTCCGTTTCTTCGGGCTTTTCCCCGAGGATTGCGGCAATCATGGAAAGGTACTGCTCCTCCGTCGTAAGCTCTGCCGTATCCTCCCGGAAGAATGCGGGAATCGCCTGAACGGCAACACGGATCCGAAGCAGCGTGTCATCGCCACGACCGGCTCCGTCACCACAGTCTGCGCCTTCGTCACTTCCTGTATCCTCGCCCTGACCTTCGCAAAGCATCTCCGTAAGAATCTCTTCCATGAAATCCCGTCCCGCGCTCTCCTCTAATCCCTCGCGGTAAATCTCACGGAGATTCGGGTACGCCTTCGCGCCCTGATAAAGCGTCGACAGGAATACAAGGACGCCGTAGAACCGGTCCTTCTTCTTATCGGCAAGCCGCTCCGCCGCCTCGCGGTTTCCGCGGAACAGTTCCTGCAGAAGCTCGATCAGGATGACCTCCTTACCGGAATAATAACAGTAGTATTTGCCGGTCGTACAGCCTGCCTCCGCAGCAAGGGCTTTCATTCCGGTCGCTTCGTAGCCGTCTCGCAGGAAGGCTCTTGCCGCAACCTGGAACAGTTCCTTCTCTGTTTTCTTCCGGCGTTCCGGATTCGTGGTTCTTGGCATTTCGTTACCTCCGTAATGGGTGAATCGGTTTTTTCACGGATTCTTGAAGAATCTGAAAAAAAAGGGCGACATTTGCCGCAAAATGTAGTACAATGTTTAAGACTTCAGAAAGGAGAGCTTCCGAAACATGGGATATGTTCTTGCAACTGTAATCGGATATCTGATTGGCTGCTTCAGTACCGCCGATACCGTATCGCGGATTAAGAACGTCAACATCCATAAGGAAGGCACGGGTAATCCCGGGGCTTCCAACGTGACATTTGTCCTCGGCTGGAAGGCGGGGATTCTCGTCGGCGGCATGGACATTCTGAAGGGCATTCTCGCGTCGTTCCTGACGACGCTGATTACAGGGAACCAGGCTTACGGGCTCTTCGCGGGCTGCGGCTGCATCCTCGGACATATGTTCCCGTTCTATCTGAAGTTCCACGGCGGCAAAGGCTTCGCGACGCTCATCGGCGTCCTCTTCGGTTTCGACCAGAAGTTCTGCCTGCTTGCCGTTCTGTTCATCTTCATGATCACCTAGATCACCGACTACATCGTTCTTTCGACGCTCAACACCGCAATCCTGTTCGCGCTCAGAGTTGTCGACGTGACCGGCTTCACACCGGCAACCGTCTTCGTCTTCTCCATCGTCGCGATCATGTTCGCGAAGCACTGGCAGAACCTGTACCGCATCTTCATCGCGAAATCCGGCGAGAAAGGTTTCTCGCTTCTCTTTCAGAAAAAATCCGTATAAAACTTTCGATATAACGAACGGCGTCCCGACTAACGGGCCGCCGTTTTTTTAGTGTCTTCTCAATTCGTACATCATAAGCGCAGCTGCAACGCCGGCGTTCAGCGACTCGGCCTTTCCCTCCATCGGGATCCGGATGCGTACGTCCGCAAGTGCCGTCGCTTCATCCGAAAGCCCGTTGCCCTCGTTTCCGATCATGACCGCGCAGCTTCCCTTGTAGTCCGGCTCGTCATACGGCACCGAACCCTGAAGATGTGCCGCGTAAACCGTGTAGCCGTTCTCCTTTAACCCCAAAACCGTCTGCGCAAAATCGGACACATACACGAAGGGTACCCGGAATACCGCGCCCATTGTGGCACGCACCGTCTTCGGGGAGAAAGCGTCCACGGAATCCGCAGAGAGGATGATTCCTCCGATTCCGGCTGCTTCCGCGGTACGAAGAATCGTCCCGAGATTGCCGGGGTCCTGCAGCGTCTCCAAAAGAAGCAGGTTCTTACCGCTTCCTGAAAGTTCCTCCGCCGTATGCTCCGGCATCTTTACAAGTGCTAAAACGCCCTGGGGCGTAACGGTCTCCGCAACCGAGTCGAACGCTTCGTCCGAAACCTCCTCGTAAGGGCAGGCGGAAAGCAGGACCTTCTCCTCTCCTGTGAGCCCCGAAAGCCCGGACTGCGACCAATATGCTTTTACGAGAAGCTCCGGAGCCTGCGAAAGGACCTCGAAGAACATCTTTCTGCCCTCAATGACATAAACCCGTTCCTCTTCCCTTGCGCTCCGCTTCTTTAAAAGCTTCGCAATCTGCTTCAGTTGCGCATTCGATCTGGCTGTAATCATAACCCTCTCCGAGATATCCTATGCTCTGAGCCGTCCTAAAAGTGCCGCTAAAATCCGGTTTCAAGCCTCTTCATTCGCGAGCTTCGCGGCCTGGTCGGCTGTTGTCAGCGCGTCCAGAATCTCCTGTAAGTCGCCGTTCATAATCTTGTCGAGCTTGTAGAGCGTCAGTCCGATCCGGTGATCGGTCACGCGGCTCTGCGGGAAATTATACGTCCGGATCTTCTCGGAGCGGTCACCCGTACCGATCTGGCTCCGTCTCGCCGCAGCTTCGGCCTCGTGCGCTTTCTGAAGCTCCAAATCGTACAGTTTGGAACGAAGCAGGGCAAATGCCTTATCCTTGTTCTGTAACTGCGATTTTTCGGTCTGTGAATAAACGACAATGCCTGTCGGATAGTGCGTAAGACGTACAGCGGAGTCTGTTGTGTTAACGCACTGGCCGCCGTTACCGGATGCGCGCATTACGTCGATCCGGATGTCCTTCTCATCAATCTGAATGTCCACATCTTCGGCCTCCGGCATTACGGCAACCGAAGCCGTCGATGTGTGAATGCGTCCGCCCGATTCGGTCTCGGGAACACGCTGCACGCGGTGTACGCCGCTTTCAAACTTCAATACGGAATAAGCGCCCTTGCCGTGCACCATAAACTGCACTTCCTTCATGCCGCCGATTCCGGTTTCATCAATGTTTACGAGCTCGGTCTTCCAATGACGCGACTCAATGTAGTGGATGTACATGCGGTACAGCTCGGCCGCGAAAAGCGCCGCCTCGTCACCGCCTGCGCCCGCACGGATTTCGACGATAACGTCCTTCTCATCAAGCGGGTCCTTCGGCAGAAGAAGGATCTTCATCTTCTGCTCAAGGCGCTCCACGTCCTCTTTGGCGGTCGCGAGCTCTTCCTTCAGCATCTCCCGCATCTCCTCGTCGCTTTCGGACGCGAGCAGGTCTTCGCTGTCGGCAATCGTCTCCTTTGCCTTCTTGTACTCGGTATACGCCTCAACGAGCGGCTGCATGTCGCTCTGTTCCTTCATCAGTTTACGGAAACGCTCCGGATTGCTCGTCACCGCAGGGTCGGAAAGCTCCAGCTGCATTTCCTCATAACGCTTTAATAAGTCTTCTAATTTATCAAACATTTCCATGGTCTCCTTTATAGCATTTTACGTTGATGGAAAAAACGAACAAACGCTACAAATGTCCGACCACCACGCGGTCATGTCCCGCGTAGTCCTTCTTCACCGTTACATCGGAGAACCCCGCCGCCCGGAACAGTTCGGGCACAGACTTCCCCTGGTCAAAACCGATCTCCACGATCAGGTATCCTCCTTTCTTCTCCGGTCCCGCCGGCCGCAGATGCTTCGCGCCTTCCGCGGTAAGGATCCGGTAGAAATCTAATCCGTCCTCTCCCCCGTAGAGCGCCATCCGGGGCTCATAGTCCTTCACCTCGGGCATCAGCGTATCCATCTGCTCCGCCGGGATGTAAGGGGGATTGGAAACAATTACATCGTAGGTTTCCCCTACGTTTTCAAACATATCACTTGCGGCAAATGTAACGTCTGCCCCGTTCGCCTTCGCATTGGCCATAGCAACCGAAAGGGCAGGTTTCGAAAGGTCCGCTGCCGTCACCGAAGCGGGCCCTGCGAGCTTAGCAATGCTGATCGCGAGGCAGCCGGTGCCGGTACACATGTCGAGTACCTTCGCGCCTTTACAAAGCGGTATTGCCGTCTCGGCAAGAAGTTCCGTGTCCTGTCTCGGGCACAGCGTGTCCGACGTTACTTTGAACGGAAGTCCCATAAAGTACGAAACGCCGATGATCTGCTGCAGGGGTTCGCGCCCCGCGCGGCGTCCGAGGAGTTCTGCGTATCTGGTGCTTTCCGCCTCAGTGATGTGCTCACCGCTTCGAAGAAGCCACTTCTCACGCGTCATTCCCGTGACATAAAAAAGCAGTTCGCGCGCGTCATAATCCGCATCCGGAACCTGTGCATTCCGAAGCTGTACCGTCGCTGTTTTGAGTGCTTCCCGATAGGTCATTTTGCTCTCCGTTGATAAATGCTTTCCAGTCGAATACCGCCTCTACCGAAGCAATCGCGCATTCGAGCATGGCGTCATCGGGCTCTTTCGTGGTCAGTCCCTGCATCCAGATGCCGGGGCGGCTCAGAATATTCACGATGCGGCTTTCCGAGCGTCCTGCCAGCCGCAGAAACTCATAGCTGATTCCCGCAACCAGAGGAAGCAGGAGGAGGCGGATTCCGAAGCGCACCAGAATCTTGATGATGCGGGAATCGCCGTCATAAATCACAAAGCAGTTCACAATCGAAAAGACAAGGATACTGATTGCGATTACAATGATCAGAAAGCTTGTACCGCAGCGCTTGTGCTCCTTCGAGGAAGCCCGCGCGTTCTCTACGGTAAGCGGCAGCCCGTTTTCAATACAGTTGATGGATTTGTGCTCTGCGCCGTGATAGCGGTACACGCGCTTGATGTCCGGCAGAAGCGAGATAGCTGCAACATATCCGACGAAGATCAGGATACGTGTCACGCCCTCGATACAACTGACGGCGAACGGGCTGTCCCAGCCGGTCAGCATCTCCACGCCTTCCGCGATCAGCAGGGGCAGGAAGAAGAACAGTCCGATGGACAATCCGAGGGAAAGCGCTATCGTGCAGAAGATCATGAACGGTGTCATGGTGGATTCGGACTTGGCTGCTGCGCCGTCTTTCTCCGTGGCATTTGCCGCAGCGTCCTTCTTCGGTGCTTCGTCCTCGATGAAATCCGCCGAATACATCAGCGTCTTGATTCCGATGACCATCGACTCAATCAGGCTGACCGTGCCGCGCAGGAAAGGCCAGCCGAGAAACGGAAGCTTCTCGGTGATGCTGTGCGTCTCCTTCACGTCTACGACGATCTCGCCGTCAGGCTTCCGGCACGCCACCGCGTAACGGTTCTTGTTCCGCATCATTACGCCTTCCATGACTGCCTGTCCGCCGATTCCGGAATACCGCTTCATTTCTCCCCTCCTAATTGCTTTCTAAAAAAATGAGTTGAGATACGGATGATACCTCAACTCTTTTACTCGTCCTATTTCATTTACCAAGACGGAACCGATTAGAAGCCATACTTCTTGTTGAACTTCTCAATCGCGCCGCGTGCCTGTACAGCCTTCTTCTGGCCGGTGTAAAAAGCATGGCACTTGGAACAGATTTCCACATGGATCTCAGACTTGGTAGATCCGGTTACGAATTCATTACCGCAGTTGCAGGTAACCTTTGCCTGATAGTACTTCGGCTGAATTGCTTCCTTCATAACGTTCACCTCTCATTTAATCAAATATTATGGTTAGCCGGCCGGCCGAAACCAGTCGACCTGACATCCGAATCATATGTCCCCCAAAGGGACAGCGGACTTATTATAGCATAGCATTTTACGGAATGCAAGTCTTTATTTTTGATAATTTACTGCGATTTACCGCTTCTGTTTCACATATATCACGACATACTCCGACACGGTTCCGGTTTTGAAATCGGTCAGGCAGGTCCCCGCGCCGGTCGAGACGATGAAATCCGTGCCGAAGATCCGTTTCATTCCGTCGCAGAGGTCCACCCGGAACACAAGATCCGGGAAAATCTTCCACATCCAGCGAAGCGGTAACAAAAATCCGCCGTGGGCATGCCCGCACAGAACCAGATCAACTCCGGCTTCCGCTTCAGCCGTAAAATCATCCGGCTGATGATCCAAAACGATAGTGTAGCAATCCAAAGAGTCATCCGCAGAGGAACTCACTAGGGCCCATTCCCTGCTCTGCTTCTCATATCGTTTGTAAAGCGTTCTTATGCTGTCCCGTGACACGGAATGGTCCTTCCTGCCGATGATGCACAGGCCGGTAGCCGAAAGGAAAACTTCATCCGAAAGCACGGTCACGCCGTTCTTTCGAAGCTCCGCGTGCAGTTCTTCGGGCGTGAACTTCATATCTTCGGAATCGTGATTCCCGCCGATATAGAACACCCCGTATGTCGGTTTCAACTCACCGAGCGCCTCACAGCACCGCACCATCAGGTCCCTTTTCGTATTAACGTCTGCGAAATCACCGGTTATCACAACTACATCCGGTTTCTCATCGGAAACATGCTTCAGCAGTTTCCGAAAGTCTTTCTCATCAATTGTCGTTCCGAGATGAATGTCGGAAAGCTGTACGATGCATAACTGCCCGTTCGGAATCTCTTTCTCCGTGGTCAGCGTATATTCCGTCCGCTTAATCCGGTTTGCGGTGAAAAGCCCAATCAAAAGGTAGATAAAACAGCCTGAGGCGGCCGCAACGAACACCGGTGCCCGCCCGGACTTCTTTTCCCCTTTCCCCTGCTCCTTATGCTTTTTCTCATAAGCCGAGCAGATCCCGTCCACGCACATCACACCAACCAGGTACACACCGTAATGCAGCAGAATAATCGGTGCGTTCATTATGTGCTTCAGTGTAAATGCGACGAGGAAAAGTGCCGCCAAAGTCACATAAACTATATAAAACACCCGTCCCGTTTTCCTGCGTCTTAAAAGAAGCAGTACCATCGCTGATACGGCAAATGTAACAATCAAAATCCCGATCCACACAAAATCCATTGTACCGGCTCCTTACAAAAACTATAACTAATTATACAATCGCTCCTTCCCATTCGCAACATATTCGCACGCGAATTTGCAGCGCAAGAAAACAATAAGAATCAAATTGCCCGATTTTCAAAAAACATATTGACAAATATCAATTTCTCCGCTATTATCTGTTTTGACATCTATCGAATCAGATTTCGTGAAAGCATAACGGCGATGATAAAATCAAAATATATGGGACGAAAGAAGGAAATACTATGAATCAAGAATCATTTTACAAGTTTCTGGATGAAAAAAAAGAAACCGTAACGAACGAAATCACAGCCCTCTCCGAAGAAGGGCGGGCTGATGAAGCTAACATTTTGAAGGCGAAATTCAATGTCTACGACATTGCATGGTCCGTATATGACGCGGCGGCGAAGCAGAACGGAGATATCGGTGTCACATTTGCCGCGCTTTTCAAGCGGATCACCGACTCCTGGAGAGTTTCGCTTGAGACGGCGAAGGCACACTCCGACGACCGCAAGATTCTGATTGAAGAGGCCAAGCTTTCCGCCGTTTCGGAAATCGACGCGCTCTTCACCGAGTAACGAACAGGAGGTGCCACATGACTGAGTTGCAAGCCATTACCCTATTCAAATGCCTCGCGGACAAGTCCCGTATTCAGATTCTGAAGTCCCTCATGGAGGAGGACATGTATGTGGAGCGTCTCGCGGAGCGCCTGAACCTGACGCCCGCCACGATCTCCTTTCACTTAAAGAAACTGGTGGACGCCGGCGCGGTCACTTCGAGAAAGGAGCAGTATTACACCGTTTACGCCGTGAACGGAGACGTCTTCAACGTCTCGATTCTCGAAATCCTGCGTGAGCGGTCCGAGGAAAAGTTCCTTCAGGACGAGCGCGACGAAGCCTATCGCAAGAAGGTGCTCGACGCATTCTTCGAATACGGCAAGCTGAAAAGCATTCCCGCCCAAAGAAAGAAGGAGCTCATCGTCCTTGAGGAGATTGCGAAAGCATTCGAACCCGGGCGCGACTACACCGAGCGCGAAGTCAACCTGATCATCGCCGACTTTCACGATGACTTCTGCACGATCCGCCGCGACATGATATCCGAAGGACTTTTAGAGCGGGACAAGAACATCTACCGGAAGCTTTGAACGAAAAACTGCGATGGCACTTCGTCATCGCAGTTTCCTATTCGTTTGCCTTGCCAGAAACTCTTTCGGGGTAAAAGCGACCACCGCGCTGTTTCTGAAATCCTTCACATTTCTCGTAATGATATAATCGGCGTGAATCCGCTTAGCCATGGCTGCCTGGACCGCATCCTCAAAATCATCCCATTTCATACCTGCCGCCGTGTTTATATCCGCCGCAGTTAAATCCTCAAGCGAAAAGATTAATGATAGTTTTGTCAGCACTTCATGTATCGTTTCGGGCTTCAGTTCCTTTCGCATCACATAAACCAGATTGGCAAACGTCAGCGCAGACACACGCCCGTCAAGTAATCCCGTCTCACACATCTTCCAAATCATGGACGAATCTTCAAAATGAGGCTCTCTTTTCTGAAGAACATCAAGAAGAACGTTCCCGTCAATCAGTAATTTCATACCTCTCTTTCAACCTTTCTTCTCTTTCCCGGTCATCATCCGTCTCCCCCTTAAGAATGCCGGTAAGGGAATCCGTCAGGTATGATACAACCGCCATCCGGGGAACAAACCTGCCCACTTCCTTGCCGTTCTTCGTGACTATGACCTCGCCGCCGTTTTGTACCACATTAAGGTACCGCCCGAAATTGTTCTGCATTTCTGTTGCTGTAGCGGTTTCCGTTTTTGTACTCATGGTATCACTCCTCTCTCGTATTAGCTAATTTTATTATACCATATTTTAGCTAACATTCAAGATTCTTTATAAAATACGATATCATTTTCCGCCTTGGCGGAACACGCCGTTCTCCCGCTCGTACCACTCTTTTTCCTCGTCCGTCAGGCTCGCGTAAGGTACGATAAATGAGACGTATTCGTAGTAGTCATAACCCGACACGGTTCCGTCCGGATTCCGATGGGTGACCTTGATGATCATGCCGTTCGAATCATATTCGTTCTCCATCTCGGTCCGAAGGGCCATTTCCTCCGCATCAAAGTAATAATCCCGCTCGCGGATCAGCCTGCCTCTTTCGTCATAGGTATACTCTTGCGTCTCGGTCCGGGCAGAAGAAAGCTCCGGTTTTGCGTTGAGGTCCCGGCGGATCAGGTTTCCCTTCTCATCATATTCTTTCCGGATGATATAGAGCGGTGTTTCGCCTTCGTCCAAGTAGTGCGCGTCCTCAATAACCCGGTTTTGGGAGTCGTATTTGAGTGCATGCATGCCGGAAACCTCCCCCGTAGCTTCCGAGTAGGTCGTCTCACGGATCAGATTTCCCCGCTCATCATACTCCATCACAGTTCGCGTGTCCCGAATGCCCGCATTGTTGAACCACTCAATAAGCGTCTGTTTTCCGGTTTCGTCATAGGTGTACTTGATTTGATAGGACGTCGCCGGCGGATTGCCGTACTCCTCCGTCTCTGAAATCAGAAGGTCATTGTCATCATATTCGTATAAGATTCTGTACACATTGCCCGAGCTGACTGTTCTGCTCTCCGTCAATCTTCCCCGCGAATCGTAGGTTTTCTCTTCCTCATAATTCGCCCCGTGTGCCGCTGTTGAGACAGTCTGCGACCATACGAGATGATTCTCCGCGTCATAGCGGAATTCCCTCTTCTGGTCGACTTCACCCTCTTCGTTCATACATAGAAGCTGCGTCATATTGCCGCTTTCATCATACTCGCAGGAGTATGCGCAGTAGGGTAATCCGTTGCGGTTGAGGTCTATGCTTTTCACCCTCCAGACGTTAACCATATTGACCGACCCTATCGGTCCCGGTCCGTCCGTCGGCTCCGGCGCGTCGGTCGGATGCCCGGCTACCGCCTGTGTCGGATCCTTGCCGCCGCTTTTTTTATTGTCCTTGCCCTTTCGGAAGATTCCCGCAAGTAACAGGATCTCGGTTATTACCGCAATTCCCAAAAGGACTCCGATCAGCAGAAGCCATTTGCGGGCTCCGCCTGCTTCTTTGTTACGCATTGGTTCTTCCACTCCCGCTTAATTACTAAAATATTCTTGTCCGCTTCAGCTGTGTAATGAATTCCGCATTGGAGCGTGTATGTGTGAACATGTTGACGATCTGCTCGGTCGCCTCTTCCGCTCTTGCTCCGCCAAATGCCCGGCGCATAATCAGATTGGCCTCCTGCTCCACCGGCGAGAGAAGCAGATCCTCTCTTCGGGTGCTGGACTTCGGAAGATCGATTGCCGGGAAAATGCGGCGTTCGGAAAGCGCGCGGTTCAGCGTCAGTTCCATGTTGCCGGTGCCCTTGAATTCCTCGAATACGACGTCATCCATGCGGCTTCCGGTATCCACAAGGGCTGTCGCGAGAATCGTCAGGCTGCCGCCCTCCTTCATGCAGCGGGCCGCGCCGAAGAAACGCTTCGGCATGTAAAGCGCTGCAGGGTCAAGACCGCCGGAAAGCGTACGTCCGCTGGACTGACAGGTAAGGTTGTAGGCTCTCGCAAGACGCGTGATGCTGTCCAAAAGAATAATAACGTCCTTGCCGTATTCCACAAGCCGCTTCGCGTGCTCCACGGTCATTTCCGAAACACGCTTGTGCTGCTCGGGCGCCTCGTCAAATGTGGAATAAATAATCTCCACATTGTCACCCTTGATGCTGTCCTTCATATCGGTAACTTCCTCGGGACGCTCGTCGATCAGAAGAATGATCATGTGAAGGTCCGGATTGTTCTTCTGCATGGCTCTCGCAATGTCCTTGAGGAGCGTCGTTTTACCTGCCTTCGGCGGAGAAACGATCATCCCGCGCTGTCCTTTGCCGATGGGCGAAAGGAGATCGACAATACGTACGGAGGTGGGTCCTCCGGGTGTTTCAAGACGCAGTCTGTCATGCGGGAATACCGGCGTCAGCTTGTCGAAACGCTTCCGTCTCGCGGACAGCTCCGGATTCTCCCCGTTGATTTTCGTGATGTAAAGAAGCGCGACGAATTTCTCGGCAGGCGACTTCACCTTCAGATTTCCGCAGATAATGTCACCGGTCGTCAGATTGTAACGCTTGATCAGCGCCGGAGACACATACACATCATCCGGTCCCGGAAGATAGTTCTCGTTTCGGATAAAACCGAAAGACTGCTCGGCCGCAATCTCGAGAATGCCGCACTTCGAGATGCCGCTGTCAAGCTGCGCGTTCTCTCCCGCAGGTGCGCTCTGCCTCTGGATCATCGACGGGTCGCCGACGGTACGGCGGATCACCTGGGCAGGCTGCGTCGGCCGTGCCGCGTAGTGTTGGGGCTGTGCAGGTCTCTCCTGCCGCGCCGGGGTGGGTCTTTCCGTACTAACAGGACGTACTGCCTCCGAGGGTTTCTCTTCTTTCACCGGGCGTGCGGTCTCCGCGGGTCTTGCAGTTTCTGCGGGTTTTGCGGTCTCTGCGGGCTTTACGGGCGCCTTAACAGGAGCCAGTGCCGCAACGAGCTCGCTCTTTTTCATGCTGCTGTAACCGTTAATGCCTTTTTCTTTTGCCATTTGCCGAAGTTCGGAAACGGACAGGCTGTTCAATTCTTCCATGAAACCTCCTGATTGCATCAATTATTCAATTCTAATACCGGAAAATGTAATGGATATCTTTGGAAAATAAAAAAGAAATAAGAAATTTGAAAAAATCACGGGGGCAGGAGCTCCTGCCCCCGTGCGGTTTGGCTTTCGGACTCTGATTACTCGTCGTCCTTCTCTTCGTCGTCGAGTTCCTCGTACTCGAAGTCATCGTCAGCGAATTCCGCATCATAGAAATCGGACTCGTCGAACTCTTCGGTGTACTCGTCTTCGAAATCAACGGTATCGGTATCGGCGATGGTATCGGCCGCAATCTCTTCCTGACCGTTCAGGTTGGTGCGGTACTCATCCTCGAAACCTTCAATATTATCAAGAATCTCGTTATCCGTATCCAGACGGATGTTGCGGTACTTCTTCATACCGGTTCCGGCAGGAATCAGTTTACCGAGGATAACGTTCTCCTTAAGACCGATTAACGGATCAATACGTCCGCGGATAGCCGCGTCGGTAAGAACCTTGGTGGTCTCCTG
>DBWJ01000046.1 GCA_002308955.1 Lachnoclostridium sp. UBA1241
TGGTTTATTAATCTCATAATCTTTTAACATCTGTCTCAACTCCTCTTATTTTCTAATCTTACTATGCTTTTCTGTCAGTCTTCATGCGCCCTATTGCGGCATCCCGAAGAAAACAAAGTATACGATCATCGAGATCAGATCGATCAGCACAAGCGCTCCCAGCACTATGCCTGCAATCTTTAGCCCTTTCTTTGCTTTTTTCTTATTATTTTCCGTTAACACATGCTCTTTAATATCACTGTACAAATCGGATTTTACTTTTTGTTCCGAAGCCTCGTCATTTTTTACGGCTTTATCAAGCACAAGTTCATCCAGCGAGATGTCAAAAAGCTCACTGATCGCAACAAGCTTTTCCATGTCCGGCGTGGATTCTCCGACCTCCCATTTGGAAACCGTCTGGCGGGAGACGTTCAAACGATTTGCGAGTTCTTCCTGCGAAAGTCCCTTTTGCTTACGAAGTTCATACAGTTTATTATTGAATTCCATTATTATCGTTCCTGCCTTTCCATTTATAAAGAATAACGCCAATCGTGATTATGGTTATAACCGTCGTCGCTATTCCTGCCTCAAATCCATATTTTGACCCGTTGAAAATGTTAAGCCTGTTGATCCTGATCAGAAACACTCCATCCATCTTTGCATCATTTCCCGATACCGTAAGTCCCAGGATTATGTTCAAAACATAATTCCACGCTGCATGGAGCCCGCAGGAAATCCATATGTTCCCACGCCATAAAACAATTACGGAAAACAGAACAGAAATGAGATATAGATTTACGATGCCGATCAATGCATATAAAAGTCCCGAATCCAGAATAGGAGTCATGATCAGGTGCGGAACAACAAATGCCGTCGAGCTGATGAATACAGCCATCGGAAGAGATATCTTCTTTTTCAGGGTATTCATCAAAAAGCCCCTGCAAAGAATCTCTTCCTCAGAGCCCTGAATGATGAAGGCCAACCCCCATAACAGCAATCCTTTCATGCTCACGTCCCGGTTTATTCCCAAAAAGGAAACGGAACCTGTTACTAAGCAGATGGCCACAACAAGTACAAGCATTGCCACGGCAATCAGGGCTCCAAGCAGAGAATCCGTCCCCCGCTTCGTAAGTCCGACATCCTGCATGCTGCGCTTCTCGATAAGTCTGCAATACAGTAACGCTATTATAGTAAACAGAATATATCCGTAATAAGGAATCAGGCCGGCAATCTGCCCCTCAGGCATTACTCCATGAAGCGGATCATAACCCATTCCCGTATATAATCCGATTACAACAGCCTCTCCTAAAACTCCTGCCACGAAGAATATCAGGACAAATGCGAGAACTTTTTTAATTACATACTCCGTTCCCGACATTTCCGTTCTGTTATTAAAGGGCAACAAATTGATAACATGTGTTTTCATTGATGGTTCCTCCTTAGGATTGTTTTTATGTATCAATCATAAAGGAGGCCCGTAAAAAGCTCTACCAACCATGCCCGGCAATCTGTCAACGCCCGCTGACAATTATGTTAAAAACCGTTG
Organism: Lachnoclostridium sp. UBA1241; assembly: GCA_002308955.1. GTDB lineage: Bacteria > Bacillota > Clostridia > Lachnospirales > Lachnospiraceae > ISDg. Next base: position 1,526 of record DBWJ01000046.1, read on the forward strand.
CAATGCTAGCAGAACGCAAGATAATGCTTCGTACTGATCTCTATAACATTTGTCGCAATGTTATAACGGAATACATCGCGGCAGAAAAGATTTCTGATCTGCGGTGAGTGCCTGGTTGTATTAAATGCGTCTGACGCCAGGTGAAGCATTCTCTTTACAGCTTTCTTATCATTCTCTGCCGCGAAGAAAACAAGGTCCTTCGCCGGTATCGCAATGACGATGTTGCTTCCGTTCTGATTGGCGATAGAACTCCAGAGGCCGGGGAGGAGTATCGACTCCGCCTCAAAATCCCCGCCGCAGGCAATCGCATAAACATCAGGCATGTTCGTCTGACAGATTCGGTATTGAACGTCACGGATCAGATTCTCAAATGCTGCTTTCTGAACCATCTCGGGTGTCACATCATCCGGGATATTCGTTGTCCGAAGATAGCCGAGCACGTTCCCGAGATCCTCAACATAGCAAAGAATAAAGCTGTCATAGATACGGGTCGCCAACATATCGGGCAAAATGTCCTGCCCTCCGTTCAGTTCCGGCGGGAGAATGGTGGCATCCCTGTCCGGCTTTTTGGCCCAGTTCTTACGGATGCGCGGGTAAACCTTCGCAAGGTTAAACACATAATCATCGCAGAAGCCGTCATCGTATTGATACCCCTCCGGCAAATGCCAATCCGTCTCGAAGTACTCCGAGCTATGCCCCCATGCGATTACGCAGACATCCTTCAGCTGTTCTTTGACACGTTCCAGAAAATCAATTCCGTACCGACTGATGGAAAACCGCAAAGCAACGAAGATTGTCAGGGAATATCCCTCATATTGCTTCCCCCACTCACCCTCGTACGCATCCAGATAGGCGTTAATCTTGTTTTGAAGGGTCGTCGCGTGCTGAACACGCACCGCGCAATTCCATTCCAGGTCATCGATGATCTGCATTTCCAGATACTTCTGCTCCGCATTCGCGACATACGAATCAATCATGTTAAGATCAGTAACTGTTGACATACCACACACTCCTTTTAACTTTTATGTGAAATAAGGCTTATTCCTCCTGAAAACCATCAATGGTGTATTTCTTAAACACAACAGCCGTATTACCTTCTCACTGCCGCGACATCGATCTCATTTTCCTCAAGATAAGTTTCAAATGCGTCGCTCCCGTGCTGTTTGAAGAACTCGGCCTCTTCCTTCGTCACGAAAAAACACATGTATATCTCACATCCCTTATCGACAACGGAGAACTCCTCCGGCAGTCCCGATACATCCGTAAAATACAATGCAGTTTTGCCGCATGAATCCGAGAAGCCGGGCACGATGTTATCGACGCCTTCGATCAGGATGCCGCGACCGAACTCCATCTTCTCCGCCACAATATGGCATACCGTATTCGCGAGAATCTCAGAACATTCATCATACAAATCATCCACCGGCAGAACCACTTCACACAGGCGATGGATTTCTTCGGAAAACTTTGTCATTCCGAACGTGGCAAATACCATGCAGTCTTTAAAAACATTTGGAAAGCCGAGAATCTGCACGATCCGGTCTCCGAAACGATACTGTTCGGAACCGACGAAGTCCCCGAGATATTTCGCGTAATGATCAAGAATTTTGTCACCGATACCCATAAGCATTTCCCCCTTGCGGTCGTGGCATTTGCCGGAAGTGTCCATCCGGATTAATCTAAAACTTCTCCGCGTGTCGTCATCTCGCTGTCTGCAAGAACAATCTTGATAAACTCAACCAGGTTCTTCGCGGCAAATGTGACCTGAATCTCCGCCTCATTATCGATGTTGACAATCCTCGGCTCACCGTTCTCGTCAACCACGCGGTAATCCATATAGTACATATTATGTCCGCCGCCATCGGTCTCTCCGAACGGGATTCCGATGTCCGGGTATTCCATATCGTTCTTCCAGTCGTCGAACATTGCCTCCAGGCTGTTTCGCGAATTCGGTTCCGGACCGATTCCGTAGATTGCCGTCAGCCAGCGCTTGTCGGACTCATCACGGATTTCACCGCCGTTTTGATACTCCAGCAGTTCTCTGTATGCGGGCGAAATCTTATAGCCGATTGCCTTCTCCGTCCGTTCGATCCACTCTTCCGTAATCTTCGGGAACTCATACTTACTTCGTTTCCCTCCCGGATTGTCAAACAGCAGGGATAAGTCCACTCCGGCGAACAATCCGGCAGGCTTCTGAATCCTGTCCGAATACATTGCTGCCTGTTCGGGAGTCTCAGGCTTCTCCGGTTCGGGCGCCCTGTACCAGTTATATGCTTCATCGTTAGCATTTGCGGCGGAAACAACTACATTGTTTTCGAGGACATCCACTAAAACGAACCAATTTGGATGGCTTTTATTTCTTCTGACCCGAAGGCGGTAATACTCATTTCGCAGAAAGCGAGGTGCGTACGGATATCCGAACAGTTTTTTCCTGCTAAACCAGTATACGGTTCCGACAGCCCCTATCGGATTCCCCGGATTCTCTATATTCTTCGTGGATAAGCATTGAATTTCCGCTCTCTCTTCCTTACCATATGTCTGAAAGGCGGAGCATCCCTTCTCCCATGCCCAGCGGACCTTTACAACAATTTCCTCTGTTCCCTCCGAAAACTCCTGTAAGAATTCCTTCTTGTTCTCTTCTGTTAGTTTTTTCATTCATCATTTACCTCCGCGAAAAGATTTAAAATATTATACCATACTCCTATGGCATTTGTCACGAAATACCATGTAAAAGCGTATGCTGTTTTAGTGGCGCAATCCGGTTCGGTATGCTATAATGTTTTAAATACGATATAGGGGGATGTGGCATGATTATCGGATTTATCTTTTGGAGCATAATCGCGGCAGGACTTACTGTGATCGGAATCATTTCGTGGAGATCAAAAAAGCCCGTGGGATTCTTCGCGGGCGTTAAGCCTCCGGAAGTTACGGACACGGTAAAGTACAACCACGCCGTCGGGACAATCTGGTTCGTCTATGCGGCAGTCTTTGAACTGTGCGGTGTGCCGTTACTGTTTCTGAAGCGGAATTCCGCAGGGTTTGCCTTTATAATGCTCGGCGTCGTCGCCGCCTCCATCGGGCTGGCGGTAGCATATACCGTTATTCAAACGAAATATGAAAAAAAGCCGTGACTCATGTCACGGCTTTAGTATTCAGCCTCCGTTCACATTCCGGATGTATTCCTCCGCGGAAATCATCGGTTTTTCAAGTTCCGCTACGGTTTCGGCAGAAAGTGTCATCGTCGAAGCGTATTCCTCTCCGGCCTTTTCGAACTTCCTTAGAAGCGGGTCTGCAACCACTGCTGCCAAAGGAACGTTGAGAAGCGGCGTTTCGGGAACGCATACCATGTCGGGGTTGCAGAAACAGGTCTTGCACTGAAGCTTTACGGCATCAAAATTACCTTCCCAGTGCGGGAATCCGCATCCGCAGATCACAAGTGTATGAATCCGTGAGAAATCAGCCAGCGCCTCATGCCGCACGGTTCCGTCCGAAAGCTGTTCCATCCGCATCTTTACAAGAGGAATGGTGCGGTCCAGCACCGCCTTCAGATGCGACGGCATGCCGTAACAATAAAGCGGGAAGCTCCAGATAATCAGATCCGAATCCCGGTATAAATCAAGAATCTCATTCTGGTCATCCTCAATCAGGCAGTGTCCATTCATCTGCTGCCAGCAACCGAAACAGCCCCTGCAGGGCGCAATCTTCTTATCAATCACGTCGACAACGTGAACCTCATGCTCTCCATTACGGTTCAGTCCCTTAAGAAATGCGTCCGTCAGGCGGAAGGTGTCGCTTTTCTTCTTCGGACTTCCGTTCAGTACCAGTACTTTCATGTGTGCATTCTCCTTTAAATTCCCAGTTTGCAATAAATCTTCTCAATGAACGGCGATTTGTACGCGATGTAGCCGTCGATATCGAAAGGATACCGCTTCGCGCCCTCTTCCTTCACCCGGCTGTATTCCGCCACCGCATCGGGATTTGCGCGCAGGTAATCGCGAAATGTGACATGCCGCTTCAGCTCGGACGAGTCCTTCGTACATACATACAGATGGTGCTTCCGAAGGTGTTCCTTGCCGTCGTAGGAGAACGCCTCCCGCCCCGGAATCTCTTTATTGCCTTCATGGGTATACCCGATCTTTCCGAGCGCCTCGATCACCGAAGGCAGCACCGCTTCCCCTTCGATTACCACATCAATGTCGATGATCGGCTTGGCGGAAAGTCCCGGAACGGATGTGCTTCCGACATGTTCAATCGAAATCGCAAGATCTCCGAGCGCGTCCTCGAGTTCTCCTTTAATCGCCTGAAAATCCTCTGCCCACGCGCTGTCATAAGGGCACACTTCCACGCGTTTATAGCCCCTCGGTGAAGTTTTAAGGACCTCCTCTATCCGCTTAAAGTCCGCCCGTTCCTCCGCGGGGTTATAGGTATAATTGTCCGGAACATCGTCGAACAAGGCGACGCGCTCCATCTCGCTCTCGGGAAGTTCTCCGAGCGCATGCGCATAGGCAAGAAACGCGCGTCCGTTATTCTTTCCGACGCCGTCGTCCCACAGCTGCTCATAGTCCCAAAGAGGAATCATGTAGCAGTCCCGAATTCCGGTTTCCTCGAAAAGCTCCCGGAAAGCCGCTTCAAGCGCGGTCTCACCCGGCTCCACATGCCCGCCGGGATGCTCAAAACTCTGTCTCCTCTTATGAAAGCTGTATACCCACTTGTCTGCATAACGGCCAAATATGACGACAAATTCGATATTCTCCAGTTCTCCCGCCCTATAATAGGTTTTCATCTCGCCCTCCGTTGCTGCGCTTTGCGCCCGGCCGGATTCTTTCAATCCGGGTTTTCGGACAGCTTCTTATGCAGCGTATTCATAACATTTTTCTTGTCCGCGCACCACTGCGGCTCAATCAACAGTTTCTTCGGGCCGTCGCCGGTAATCCGGTGAATTACGGTTTCCTCCGGAAGCAGTCCGAGGGCCTTCTTAAGAAGCTCCGCATACTCCGTAAGCGTCATGACCGGCCACGGGTTCTTAAGATATTCCTCACCGAGCTTTGTGCCGCGAAGGATCTGCAACAGTTGAAGCTTTACGCCGTCCGGTGCCGGATTCAGTCCCGCAAGATAACGGACGGAGTTAAGCATATCCGCTTCGCTTTCCCCGGGAAGCCCGAATATTAAGTGCACGATTACTGTAATCCCGGCCGCTTTAAGCCTCCGGTACGCATCCTCGAAAACGCTCCGGGGATAGCAGCGGTTGATCCGCTCCGCAGTTGCGTCACAGGCGGTCTGAAGCCCCAGCTCCACCCACACCGGCTTGATCCGGTTCAGCTCCGAAAGCATCGCGATCACCTCGTCCGAAACACAATCCGGACGGGTTCCGATTGAAAGAATAACGATATCCTCCCCGGAAATCGTCTCACGGTAGAGTTCGCGGAGCCTTGCGATATCGCCGTATGTATTCGTATAGGACTGAAAGTAGGCAATGAAATGAGTGCCCTTCGTTTTCCTGCTTACAAGTTCCTTCGCCTTTTCGATCTGCTCTCTGATCGGTGCCGGAACCGTGGCGAAATCCCCGCTTCCGCCTTCCGAACAGAACGTGCAGCCGCCTACGCCGACGGTCCCGTCTCGGTTCGGGCAGGTACAGCCGCTGCTTAACGAAAGCCGGTAGATTTTCTCTCCATAACGTTCCTTCAAAACGTCGGAAATAAAGCGGTTTCTCATCCTTCCACCGAAAGCCTTTCCCCGTTAAGAACGACCTCCGTGAGCCGGTCATCGGGCGTATAAACAAGCTTTAAGGAAAAGAACGGCGCATCCTCCTTAAGAAGCCGGAAGAACACCTTGTCTCCCTCCCAGATCGGAAGTTCCTCCACGCGGTCCTTGTCAATCCAGGTAAGCTCGCCCTCGTCGCACTCCCCGATTTCGCCTTCCCACCGGTCGGCCGTGTAAAGGTGCATGTATTCCGTCACATTTGCCCCATAGACAAATGTGACGATTCCCCGCGCCCGGTACCCTTTAAGCGTCACGCCGGTCTCCTCGAAAACCTCGCGGAGCAGGCACTCGTCCGGGCTCTCGCCGAACAGAAAATGCCCGCCGACGCCGATGTACTTATCGCGGTTAATGTCTTTCTCCTTCTTGACGCGGTGCAGCATCAGGTACTTTCCGTCCCGCTCAAGGTAACATAAGGTTGTAAGCTCCGGTACCGGCATGTTTTCACCCCGCAAAATGTGATAGATTCCCGTTCGGAATATAGCATTTTCCGAAGGGACCTGTCAAGGCGTGACGCCCCGGAGCCCCTGTTTTTCACCGATTTTTCCCGATTCCGTAACCTTTTGTTGCATTCTTTCCTTCTTACGGCTATAATGCGGATATAATTTAGTAGAAAGGAGTACCTGTTTTTCATGATCAGTGACGAGTATGAAAAAGCGATGCATCTGGGGCAGAAGGAATACAGTGCCTGCATTAACAAAGGTCTGCATCCTTACCTCACCTGCATGGAAGATATCATGGCTCCGTACGAGACCGAGTCCAAGGTAAAACTCGGCCTGCAGGAAATTCCGCTCAACCAGGTTGTGGGGACCTTCGCTGAGGGACGTTCCAGCGCATTTGCGCGAAATTTTATGCCGCTTCTCGAGCCCGAAACCGAGTTCGCTATGAAGTGGATGGCCCTTTACAGTTCGATGCTCGAGGAGGGACTCCGTGAGCCGATTATCGCTTACGAGTTCCTGAACAAGTTCTACGTGCAGGAAGGCAACAAGCGCGTCAGCGTGTCCAAGTATATCGGAGCCGTGACCATTGAGGCCCAGGTGACACGCATCATCCCGAAGCGCACCGACGCCAAGGAAATCCAGCTCTACTATGAGTTTCTGGAATTCTTTGAGAAGACCGGCGTCAACTACCTGACCTTCACGAAAACCGGAAGTTACGCCCTTCTTCTGAAGGAATTGAAGGAGAACCCGGAGAGCCCCTGGACCGAGGAAGACGCGATGGACCTTCGTTCCATCTATGCCAGATTCCGTAAGGAATACCTCGCCGCGGGCGGCGACAAGCTCGTAACGACCGTTGCCGATGCTTTCCTCGTGTACCTTCATATCTTCGGCTATGCCGCAACGAAAGACGCGACTTCGGCAGAATTGTCGAAGAACATCTCCCGCGTTTGGAGTGAATTTAAGATTTACGGGCGGGAGCGGCAGGCTTCCATCTCGATGAATCCGGTGGAGGACCCGAAGAAGCATGTCTTCACGAACCTGATTCCGCAGAAGCAGCACGCGGTGGCATGGCTTCACGAGCGAAACCCGGAGGTGAGCGCCTGGACGTACAACCACGAACTGGGACGCGAGCATGTGGAGGATGTCTTCGGAAACCGTATCCGTACGGGTTCGTTCTACGATGTTCCGGCTGACAAAGCCGACGAAGTCATTGCGGACGTAATTTCGAAGGGGTTCGACATTATCTTTGCCACCTCTCCGCAGCACATTGCGGCATGCGCGAAGGCAGCGGTTACGCATCCGGACGTCAAATTCCTGAACTGCTCGCTGAATACCTCTTATAAATCCGTCCGTTCCTATTATCTTCGGACGTATGAGGCGAAATTCATCATCGGCTGCATTGCCGGCGCCATGGCGGACAACAACCGTGTCGGATACATTGCGGACTACCCGGTATTCGGTTCGGTGGCGAGCATCAACGCATTTGCCCTCGGGGCGAAATCCGTGAATCCGCGTGCCGAGATCTATCTGGACTGGTCGACGCTCAAGGAACGCACCGACGGCGATCTGTTCGACCGGAACGATGTTTATATTGTCAGCGACCGCGACCTGAACGCTCCGATAGCCGTCTCCCGTGAATTCGGCCTTTACGAGCGAGGCGAAACGCCGGTCAACTACGCCATGCCGGTATGGCACTGGGGCAAACTGTACGAAGAAATTCTCAGAAGTATTCTGAATAACAACTGGAAGGACGAGGAGGAATCAGCCGGCATTTACGCGCTGAACTATTGGTGGGGAATGTCCTCGGGCGCCATTGACGTAATTACTTCGCAGAAGCTTCCGCCGGAACTGCTTAGGCTTACGGAAACACTGAAGACCGCGATCATTAACCGGACGCTGATTCCGTTCTCCGGGCTTCTACGTTTTCAGGACGGTTCGTGTCTGGATGCCGGCGAGGGGCTTGCCCCTGAGGAACTGATCCGGATGGACCGACTCGTGGAGGGCATCCACGGATACATTCCGGTTCCGGACGAGCTTCGGGACGAATTCCGTGACTTTATGAACTCGCAGGCCGTATTCCGGCCGGAGGCGGAGACGCAGTTGTAAGAAGGACGATAATGTATTAAAGGGGTTTTATCGTGAAGATTCTGATTGTATCGGACAAGGAATCCAAGGCTTTGTGGGACTACTATACTCCGGGGATGTTAGATGAGTATGACCTCATCCTCTCCTGCGGCGACCTGGCCCCGCAGTACCTTTCCTTTCTCGCGACCTTTACAAAGGTTCCGGTGCTGTATGTTCACGGAAACCATGATGACTGTTATGAAAAAACACCCCCGGAAGGCTGCGTCTGCATCGAGGACAAGGTCTTCCGCTATAAGGGGCTTCGCATTCTCGGCCTCGGCGGCTCCAACCGCTACAAGCCGGGAATCCACCAGTATACACAGGCGGAAATGCGACACCGCATCCGATCGCTCCGTTTCCGGATGTTCCGAAGCGGAGGCATTGACATTCTCCTGACCCACTCGCCCGCCGAGGGGCTCGGAGACGCGGAGGACATTCCGCATCAGGGGTTTGCCGCATTTGTCGACCTTATGAACAAATACAAACCCAAGTACATGATCCACGGCCATGTGCATGCCAATTATACCCGCAACATGAAGCGTATCACCGCCTTCGGCGAGACGCAGATCGTAAACGGCTATGAAAAGTATGTTCTGGAGATACCGGACGAGGAAATCGCCCGCTGGGAGCAGGAGGTTCCCAAAAGAAGGAGACACCGCCGCCGCAGACGGAAGGGTGCCGCCGACAACAACCCGGTTCAGTCGTCCGAGCCGTAGAACGGACACCGGTCTGCCGTCCGAGCCGTAAATCGGACAGATGTGAGTTCGAAACCCATCCTCACATAAAACAAAACTAGGAGGAAGGGGCACCTTATGCCCCGCAGAAAAAATGAAGAAAAAGACTTATTTCATCGCAGTGGCTGCAATCACTGCGGCACTCTACGTCGCTCTGACGTATTCAAGCAATGCCGTCGGCCTCGCAAGCGGCATGATCCAGTTCCGGCTTTCCGAAGCCCTCACCATTCTTCCGTACTTCACTCCGGCTGCAATTCCCGGGCTGACCATCGGATGCATTCTTTCGAACACCCTTACAGGCTGTGTAATCTGGGATATCATCTTCGGTTCCGTAGCAACGCTTCTCGGCGCCGTAGGTACCTATCTGCTCTCAAAGCTTCCCTTATGTAAAAAAACAGAGGGCGCACTGTTATGCACCCTCCCGCCTGTTGTCGCCAATATGCTGATTGTTCCGTTTATCTTAAAATATGCCTATGAGCTTCCGGACGCCATTCCGTTCATGATGCTCACGGTCGGCATCGGTGAAGTCGTATGCTGCTGTATCCTCGGCGGAATCCTTCTTCTGTCCCTGAAGAAAACCGGCTTCCGCGTGGAGTAAGCGTCTGCCGTCACATTAAGCCGCCTCGGCTATCTCGTTTCGGCGGCGTCTGCCGTCACATTTGACGCGGTTACCGTCCCATCGCCTTTCCGGCTGCGGCAAATCCGGCGAAAAGCACGATGTCGCCTACCACGATGGTCGCTCCCGGAGGCGTGGACCAGAGGATCGAAAGAAGAATTCCGGTCACCGAACTGATAACAGCAAGTCCCGCCGCGCAAAGCATTACCGCCCGGAACGAGCGGAACACGCGCATCGCGGAAAGCGCCGGGAAGATGATCAGGGCGGAAACCAGAAGCGAACCGACAAGATTCATCGCAAGAACGATTACCACCGCCGTCACGACGGCAATCATCGTATTGTACGCCGCGACATGCAGCCCGGTACTTCTTGCGAAGTTTTCGTCAAATGTGACCGCGAAGATCTTTCTATACGAAAGCACAAACATCCCGATAACCAAAACCGAAAGCACAAGACACAGGATTGCGTCCGACGCGTTCAACGTTACCATGCCCTGCGAACCGAACAGCGTTGTGCAGACGTCCCCGGAGATATTGGTGGAGGACGGACGCAGGTTCAGAAGGAAATATCCGACGGCCAGCGCGCTTACCGAAATCATGGCAATCGCGGCATCGCCGTGAATCTTCTTGTTCTGCCCGGTCTTTAAAAGGATGACCGCCGAAAGAATTGTAATCGGAAACACGAAATACAGATTGTTCGTCAGCCGGATCACGGACGCGATCGCTATTGCGCCAAATGCCACGTGCGACAGTCCGTCACCGATGAAGGAAAAACGCTTCAGCACCAGAATCACGCCCAAAAGCGCCGAGCAGAGCGCAATCAGAACGCCCACGATCAGCGCGTAACGCACAAAGGGAAAGGTGAGGTAGTATCCCAGCTTCGCCATCGGTTTTCCTCCCGGATCAATAATACTCTGAAAAAGGGGCTCCCCCTTCGGGGTGCCCCGGATTGTTTAGAACTCGCAGTTTCTCGGTGTTCTCGGATAAGGGATTACGTCGCGGATGTTCTCAACACCCGTCAGATACATAATCAGACGCTCAAAGCCCATTCCGAATCCGCTGTGGATGCATCCGCCGTATCTTCTCGTATCAAGATACCAGTCGATTCCGTCCTTATCCACACCCATCTCGTTCATTCTTTCAATCAGCTTGTCAAGATTCTCTTCTCTCTGGCTGCCGCCCATGAGCTCGCCTGCCTGAGGAACAAGAAGGTCTACCGCCGCAACGGTCTTGTTGTCGGGGTTGACTTTCATGTAATATGCCTTGATCTCCTTCGGCCAGTCGGTTACGAATACGGGACCGTTGAAGTAATCCACGATGTATTTCTCGTGCTCCTTCGCAATGTCCTCTCCGTAATCGGGCTCGAATTCCCATTTCACGTCAGCTTTTTTGAGAATGTCGATGACATCATGGTGGCTGATACGGGTAAACTCGGCATTAATAATGTTACTAAGCTTATCCTTTAAGCCCTTTGAGACAAACTTGTCGCAGAAGTCAATCTCCTCGGGGCATCGGTCGCAGACATACTGCACCACGAACTTGAGCATATCCTCTTCGATATCCATAAGACCCTGCAGATCGCAGAAGGCCATCTCGGGTTCAATCATCCAGAACTCGTTGGCATGGGTCTGAGTGTTGGAATTTTCGGTTCGGAAGGTCGGTCCGAACGTATAAATATCGCCGAATGCCATCGCGAAAGTCTCGCCCTGCAGCTGGCCCGACCCGGTAATGAAGGACTGCTTTCCGAAAAGGTCCTTGCTGAAGTCCACTTTGCCGTCCTCGGTCTTCGGCAGATCGTTCATATTGAATGTCGTAATCTTAAACATCTGGTCGGAACCTTCACAGTCCGCGCCCGTAATCAGCGGAGTATGCACATAAACATATCCTCTGTCCTGAAAATACGTATGAATCGCCATCGCGGCCACGCTTCGAATACGGAACACCGCGCTGAAGAGGTTGGTGCGGGGACGAAGATGCGCGACAGTACGAAGGAATTCCCTTGTATGGCGCTTCGGCTGAATGGGATAGTTCTCGGGACAGTCGCCGAGAAGCTTAACGGCTGTTGCCTTCACCTCGAAAGGCTGCTGATGCTCGGGCGTAAGAACCACGGTGCCGGTTACCTGTACGCTCGATCCGACTCTTATCTTGGAGATATCCTCGAAATTACTAAGTCCCTGCTCGTAAACAACCTGCAGATTCTCGAAGAACGAACCGTCGTTCACGTTAAGGAATCCAAACTGTGCCTGTGCGCGGTTCGTGCGGACCCATGCGCAGACAGTCACTTCTTTGGAAGCATATTCGGAAGTGTTTCCGAACAGCTCTTTAATTCTCGTTCTCATCTTGTTTCTCCTTGCAAATAAAATGCATGCGGAACCGGGCGTTCCCGTCCGTACATACTTATCTGCTATAATAACAGTTTTTTCTGATATGTCAAATACGAATCACGCCGAAGGCAGGAAGTGCTCCTTCAGGTACTTGTTCTCGAATTCCTCAAGGGGAATCGGGCGCTCGAAGAGATATCCCTGCGCCGTCGTGAAACCGCAGCCGGAAAGGAAATCGGCCTGCTCCTGCGTCTCCACGCCTTCGAATACGGCTTCCTTCTTCACGGAGGAAATCATATCGCACATGCAGCGGACGTAATTCCGTTCCATTTCCCCCTGACCGATGCGCTGTAAGAAGCCGCGGCCGATCTTTACGATGTCAACCGGAGCGTTGATCAGCATGGACAGGGACTCGCGGCCGGAACCGAAGTCGTCAAGCGTGATCTTGAAACCGCGGTTCTGCAGATCCCGGATGGAATCGGAAGCGCCTTCCTTCTCGGCAAGGAGCATCTCCTCGTTGACTTCGATTTCAATGTATTTGCTTTCCACGCCGTACTGCTCGGCAAGACGGCTGATTCGTTCGTCGAACTTAAGGAAGCTCTTGTTGTTCTTACCGAAATTGATGGAAATCGGAACCATCTTCGCGCCGGATTTCTTCCAGTTGCGAAGGGCCTGCAGCACGTTCGTGTAAATGCAGAAGTCGAGGTCCGTAACGTGACCGGTCTTTTCGAGAATCGGTACGAAATCCGCCGGATAGCGGTAGGTCCCGTCGTCCATGAGCCAGCGGGCAAGCGCCTCCGCGCCGATCAGTTCCTTCGTCTCAAGGGAGAACTTCGGCTGGAAGAATACCTCAATCTTGTTATTCTTAATTGCGTTCTGAATCTCACCGGCAATGGTCTGCTCGTGATTCCGCTGCGCGCGGAGCTCCTCGGAATAGATGCAGTAGGAATTCTCCTGTCCGGTCTTCGCCTGCTTACGGGCAAGGTTCGCGTTGTCCATCGCAAGCGGGATATCGTTATCATTTTTCTTCAGGAAATACACGCCGCTCGAGAGCTGGATGTCAATTCCCGGATACGCCTTCAGCTGATGCTCCACGAAAACCTTGGACCAGCTTCTAAGCTTGGCGATTACCTGCTCCTTCGACTCGCCGTTTACGTAAATCAGGAAGTAATCCGAGTGGATACGGCAGGCAAAGCACTTCTTGCCCTTTCTCTGGAACATCGCGGCGAACTCACGAAGCATCCGGTCACCGGCCGGATAGCCGTACTTCTCGTTGATGTAGGAAAAGTCATTAATATCACAGTAAATAACGGCATGCACCGGCTCCATCTCCGGGTCGGAAAGCGTCTCCTGCAGTCTTGCGCGGAAGGCGGTGCGGTTGTAAAGGCCGGTCAGACGGTCGGTCGAGGACAGCCGGTTAATGAGCATCCGGTCGTTGCTGCGCTCCTTGCGGATCTTGCGCTCCTCGTCAATCTGGGCGATGCGGCCGTACAGATAGGAGATGTTACCCTCTTCGTCCTTGGCGCCGATGACGTTCATGCGGTACCAGCGGTACTCCTGTCCGTCCGTCTTAAGACGAACCTCGCCCTTCGTATTCTCACCTGTATTCTTTACGTTCTCAAGAAGGGACATACAGGTATCGTAGTCCTCCTCGTGAACGAACTTCCGGATCATGTTCTTCTCCAGAAAATGCGGGATCATGCTTTCCGTTCCGAGCATATTCGCCACCTTGGTCGGGAGGCTCACACGGTCGTCTGCGATGCTGTAGCCGAACTGGATATCGTCGGAGGTCTCCTCCAGCTGACGGTAATGGTCAAGCTGGTGCTTCATGGACATTTCCGCGTTAATCCGCTTTGTGATTTCGGTAAATGCACAGCTTACGAGGCTTGCGCCCTCGTCGTTCCGGCTTACCACAAGCGCGTTGCAGTGTACCCATGCAACGCTTCCGTCGAAACGGTTTACTCTAAATTCGGCCTCGAGCACGCTTCCGGGCTCGGTCTTCAGGTCGAAAAGACGTGTCACATTTTTCACATCGTCGGGCGCAACAATCTCGGAAAGGTAATTGTTATGAATCGAAGCGAACTGCTCGGCGGAGTGGCCGATTACCGCGTAGAAAGCGTCGTTCGCGTAATAAATCTCCGGCACGTTATCATGGGAGATGCGTCCCTGATAATCGAATACGGCGATGCCCACGGGAAGGGTGGTCAAAAGGCTCGTAACCTGACGCTTCCGAAGCATCTCACCGGTTACCTGCGTAATCGTGATGTCGAACAGGCCGTTCTTCATCATCTTCTTCTGACGGCGCACAAAACACTGCACGGAAACGGTCTGCTGCTCGGCCGTCACGACACGGTGCTCAATGCAGACAACCATCTGCTTACGGATCTTTTCATCGAGAATCTTGCGAATCGTCTCGCGGTCATCGGGATGAACCAGGGAAATGTATGTGCCGCCCTTGTTGTTCTTTGCGTGAATCCCGAACAGCTCCTCGACGCTTGCGTCACAGTCAACAATGGAATAATCCTTGTCGTCACGCACCGTGCAGGTTCCGAAGAAAATCTGACGGGCATATCCGCGTCCGGTGGAGATGTCCTTGCTCGTTCCGTCGCCCATCATTCCGGTAAGATAATGGAACAGCGTGTCTTCTCCGGCAAATGCGTTGAGAATCAGTTTCTTGGCGCGCACGTGACTTGCGCAGATAAAAAGACAGGACAGAAAAATCGACCACGTCAGCGGATACGCGCCGCGCTCAATGGAACTGACCGTCTGTCTCGTGATGCCGATCAGCACGCCGAATTCCTCCTGCGAAAGCTTCATCGCCTTCCGGTATGTGGCGAGATTGGCCGAGAAGATTTCCAGAAGTCTCTTTTTCTCATTTGCCTCGAGGTTCATCATGGTAACTATCCCCTTTTTATGAATCTGTTATGACTTTCTTACCGGTCCATCCCCGGTTTCCGTTATGACTTCCTTACCGGTCCGTCCCCGGTCTGCGCTACGTAGAAGGCGGCGTCGTATCCGATCTTACGCAGGTAGGCTTCGCCGACCTTAGCGGTAAATGCGGGAACCGCCTGCTCACGGACGAGTGCTACCGCGCAGCCGCCGAATCCTGCGCCGGTCATCCGCGCGCCGATTACGCCGTCCTGCTGCCAGGCTTCCGTAACAAGTGTATCTAACTCCTTCCCGGTCACTTCATAATCGTGACGGAGGGAGATGTGCGATTCGTTCATCAGCTGTCCGAACAAAGAAAGATTGCCGTCCCGAAGCGCTTCCGCTGCGCGGATCGTGCGGCGGTTTTCAAATACCGCGTGCTTTGCGCGTTTTCGGCACACCGGATCAACGATAGCGTCCTGCACCGCGAGGAAGCCTTCTTCGTCAAGGTCGCCGAGCGTCCTTATATCCCGGATCTTCTGAATATCGGCAAGCGCCCGCTCGCATTCGCTGCGGCGCTCGTTATACTTGGAATCGCCGAGCTTACGCTTCTTGTTGGTATTCATTATGACGATGCGCGCGCCCGTCAGGTCAAGCGGAACGTACTCATACTTAAGTGTTGCGGTATCGAGGAAGATTGCATGGTCCTTCTTCCCCATCGCGATCGCGAACTGGTCCATAATTCCGCAGTTCACGCCGATGAAGGAATTCTCCGCCGTCTGCCCGAGCTTCGCATTGGTAATCCCGTCGAAATCAAATCCGAACAGGTCCCGGATGATAAACCCGGTCAGCACCTCAATGGATGCCGAGGAGGAAAGCCCCGAGGAATTCGGAATCGTTCCGAAATACAGAATGTCCATTCCGGAATCGACTGCGTATCCGGCCTGCGCTGCTGCGAAGATCACGCCCCGCGGATAATTGCACCAGGAAAGCTCCTTCCGGTATTCCTTATCATCTAAAGATGTCTGAAGTATCCCCGCTTCCGGAAAATTGTCCGAGAAGAACCGGATGATCCGGTCATCCCTTTTCCTTGCCGCGGCATAGGTTCCGATTGTCAGCGCACACGGAAACACGTGCCCGCCGTTATAATCCGTGTGCTCTCCGATCAGATTCACACGTCCGGGGGCAAAATACTCCCGAATGTCCCCGTCAGACCCGAAGACCTGGCGGAACCGCTCTGTTATATCCATACAAACTCCTACTTATTCGTCACGGCGGAAGGGTCGCGGATAATCTGCCGCGTCGCTCTGCGCGCATTTTTCTCTTCGTACATGCGGTCGTCACTGATGGTCATCCATTCGCCGAGGGATTTGCCGGCGGCCGGATCCACAATCACGTACCCGAAGCTTGCCTGTACGATATACGGTCTTCCCGACCGGCTGTTATAGTCATCAAGGAATGCCCGGAAACGTTCCCGGTATTCAAGAACCATCTCTTCGTTATAGTTCAGTGCAAGCATCTGGAATTCGTCGCCGCCGACCCGGTAACAGGTCTCGTTGCTGTAGCAGGCGGCCGACATGGCATTTGCAATCGCGCGAAGCGCAAGGTCTCCGAAGGAGTGGCCGAAGGAGTCATTGATGTCCTTAAGGCCGTCCATGTCGATTCCGACGATGGCCATCGGCTGCTTCCGACGCAGCGCCATCTCATAAAGGGTTTCACTTTTCTGCTCGAAACCGCGACGGTTGGAAAGGCCGGTCAAAACATCGCTTACATACAGATGCTGCAGCTCGTTAATCAGCGTTTCCTTCTTCATGTTCGAGCGGATTTCCTCAAGCGCCGAGCAGATATTGGTGATGAAGCACTGGAAGAAATTGTTCGGAAGGTTGTCGCCGGTATACGTCATAACGCCGTATCCGAGGCAGTCGTCGTGGTAATGAAGCGGCACAAGGTAATAGCCGCACGGATCATCGCACACATATTCCTCCGGCAGAATGTCCCCGATTTCGAAAACATGGTCCACGTGGCCGAGAAGACGGTTCTCGCGGATTGCCGTCCGAAGATGCATCATCGGTGTGAAGCCGCGGAATTCCTCCGGCTCCTGAGTCCGCCAGTCATAGTCGTTAAGGATCAGATAAAAATCCCTTACACCGTCGTTCTGGTTAACGGAGGAATAGATAACATTATTCAGTTCGTCGAGGTCTTTCGCTTTCTCGGCGTTGATGCTCATGAACATCGACTGGTAAAGAAGCGAGCGCATCCGCTGCCCGGACTCGTAGTATTTTCTTACCGTCGCCTCCAACTGCGCCTGGTTGCGCGTACCGCATCCGCAGGATTCACGGACAACGATATGCGTCGGGATGTAGGTAATCTCCGGAACCTTCTCGCCGTCTTCCATCAGACGGATTGCTTCGATGGCTTTCTCTGCCATTTCCGGCACGTTTACGCGAACGGATGTCAGCGTAGGCGCCGTCGCGTCGGTTTCCGAAATATCGTCAAATCCGGTAACCGCAATGTCCTGCGGAACCCGGATGCCGCGGCGCTGCAACTCGTTGATGACGGAGATTGCCATATAGTCGTTCGCACAGACGATTACCTGCGGGAATTTCTTCCGGTCCGTCAGAAGATAATCGAGCGCGTCCGGGCCGGTATCGCGCCAGAAGTTTCCGTAATAGATGTCTTCCTCGCCGACCGAAATCCCGTAGCGGTCCATCACGCGGAGGAAACAGCTCAGACGGTTCTTCGCGTCCACATGCTCCCGAGGTCCGTTGATGAAACAGATATCCCGGTAGTTGTGCTCCTCGACGAGATGCGTAAGAATGCTCTCCATCGAGTTCTTGTCGTCCACAAGGATGCTGCAGTAATGCTCCACCTGACGGCGTACGCAGACGACCGGACATGTCGCCTGTTCCTTTACACGCTGCACGATCTTATCGGCAACGGCTTTATTCTCAAAGGTATCAATCGCAAGAACGATACCGTCCATCTGCGAAAAATCAGGGAGGTCCGCAATATAGGACTCACCGATATCGTAAGCTTCGTTATTGCCGTACTTGCCGAAGCACGAGTAAACAAGCGCGTAGTACCCGCACTCTCTCGCCTTCGACACCAGACGTCGAAGAAGCATATACTGATACTCCGCCGAGCCGCGGCTGATCAGAATCGCAATCTTCTTTTTCTGCCCCAAATTCATACTCTATCCTCCAAAAACGGTCCCCAACAGCCCCATCCGCGCAAAATGCCACAAAACACAGACGTTTCCGAGTACTATATTACAATGGAAATTCGGATAATTCAACTTAAAAATCGAAATTTTTAGGATTTTTTGCAATAAAAGTATACATTTTGGATTTTTGATGATATACTTTTTGAAAAAAGATATTGACAAAGGAGAAAAACCTTGTCCAATAAGGCTCGAGACGACATTTATTATATGAAAAAAGCCCTTCATCAGGCGGAACGCGCCGCCGCAATGGGAGAAGTACCCATCGGTTGCGTCATTCTCTATGAAGGGCGTATTATAGGACGCGGGTTCAACCTTCGGAAGACCAAGCACACAACGCTTGCCCACGCCGAGATCACGGCGATCCGTCAGGCCTGCAAGGTCATCGGCGACTGGCGGCTTGAGGGCTGCACCATGTATGTGACATTGGAACCTTGCCAGATGTGCGCCGGTGCCATCGTACAGTCGCGGCTCGACCGGGTTGTCATCGGTACCGATAACCCGAAGGCAGGCTGCGCAGGCTCTATCCTGAACCTGCTTCAAATGAAAGAGTTCAACCATCAGGTGGAGATTACCCGCGGCGTATTAAAGGATTCCTGCAGCGAAATCCTGCAGACCTTCTTTAAGGAAATGCGGGCGCGCGAAGCAGAAAACCGCTCCGCTTCCGGTAGACTTTTCCCTGCGGAAGAGGTAGAATAACCTGTGTGGGGCTGTTCGGATGCGTCGGCTTAAGCCGGCGAGGCAGCACAGAAATGTTGCAATAAACTGAGAGGTTTTGTCATGCAGATTCACGGCTTACAAAAACTGACTTTACTGGACTTTCCGGGGCATATCGCCTGCACCGTTTTCACGGGCGGGTGCAATTTCCGCTGCCCTTTCTGTCATAACGGCGGGCTCGTGCTCGAGCCCGAGAAGGCTCCGCTTATTCCCGAAGAGGAATTCTTCGCGTTCCTCGAAAGCCGCAAGGGACGGCTCGAGGGCGTTGCGGTGACCGGCGGGGAGCCGACCGTCAACGGAGATCTTCCGGAGTTTCTGAAACGGATAAAGGACATGGGATTTGCCGTCAAGCTGGACTCTAACGGCCAGAATCCCGACATGCTTGAGCGGATTATAAAGGAAGGCCTTGCGGATTACGTCGCGATGGACATCAAAAACTCGCGGGAGCGCTACGGAGAGACCATCGGCATCCCGAACTTCCGCACCGACCGCGTGGAGAGAAGCGTCCGGCTCCTGATGGAGAGCGGCGTTTCGTACGAATTCCGTACGACGCTCACCGAGGAGCTGCATGACGAGGCTTCGATCGCCGCCATCGGACAGTGGATCGCGGGCGCGGAAGCTTACTTTCTCCAGTCCTACCGGGATTCCGAGGAGATTCTGATGCCCGGTAAATTCCATG
Organism: Lachnoclostridium sp. UBA1241; assembly: GCA_002308955.1. Lineage (GTDB taxonomy): Bacteria > Bacillota > Clostridia > Lachnospirales > Lachnospiraceae > ISDg. The sequence continues at coordinate 21,001 of DBWJ01000046.1, forward strand.
CGCCTTCGAAGGAGACGCTGGAGCGTTACCTCGAAATCCTCCGACCGCTCGTGCCGTCGGTATCTTTACGAGGCAGGGACTAGCTTTCTCTCGTTTCTCCGATGCTATAGAACGGCAAATTCCTACTGTTTTTCTATATTTGACATTTCGTGGGATTAAGGTTCTGTCTTTTTCCCACGAGATTGGCTCAACGAATAATACCATGGGAACGCGGAAAATCGAGACCGCCCACTAAATGCTTCAAACCCTCTTTTTCGTAGGTATTTCCGTTTATTTCTGTCCTACGGAAAATGTGAAACCGCTTGTTTAGTGAGAAATTGAAAAAGAAGAGCACAGAAAATGAGCATAAACAGCCCGCAAAGGGCACAAAGGCAAGAAGAATGGGCCGTCGCTTAATGCGACGGCCCTATTGTTTCAGAACTTATTCGGTTTTCGAATTATTACACGTTCTTCACGTCCGAATCCACAACTTCCACAGCGGCAGCTTCCTCAATTATTTCTTCCGCTATTTCTTCTGCGGCGGAAACTTCCTCAGCTATTACCTCTTCCGCTATTTCATCCGCATCGGGGTCTGCGATCACATTTTCCGCAATCAGGTCTTCTGCCGTGATCTCGGCGGAGGGTTCCGATGTGCCATCAAAGTCGTCCGTAAGGTCTTCCGCAAGGTCCTGCACCAGTGTCTGGTTGCTTTCCTTCACGAGAACCGCGCCGGGCGTTGTGATGTATGCTGAGGTGTCCTTCGGCAGGTTCTTCTCCACGAGTCTCACTTCAAGGTAAGACTTCAGGATCGAGTATACAAGGGCGAAGGTCGGAACCGCAATCAGCATTCCGAGAATACCCCAGAGTTTCGAGAACATCGTACATGCAAGGAGTACGTAAATCGGCTTCATGCCGACCTTCTTGCCGACAATGTGCGGATCCAGGTAGTTTCCGTCGAACTGCTGCAGCACAAGGATGAACGCCGCGAAGATCAGTCCGTCAAGCGGGTGTACGCAGAAAATCAATAACGCACAGGGAATTCCTCCGATGAACGGTCCGAAGAACGGAATGACGTTCGTCACGCCGACTACGATACTTACAAGGCCTTTATACTGCGCGATACCTTCGAAGAAGATACCGAGGATGTTCGCTCCGATGAAACAGAGCATTCCGATAACCGCCGAGTCGAGAATCTTTCCGAGGATTGCCGTCGAGAAGATTCCGTTGGCCTTATGGAGCGTCTGCACCGTTACCTTTGCGGTCTTCTTCGGGAAGACTGCGAAAATGATCTTCTTGGCAAGACCGATCAGGTACTCTTTATCCTTCAGCATATAGATAGCGAAGATGAGACCAATCAGCAGATTGAAGACGAGCTTCAAGGTTGCCGTAACGGCGTTCTTCAGAAGTCCGGCGGACATCGTCATGATGTCGGTCAGCCGGTTCTTCAGGAAATCTTCGAGGCCCTTCGTGAAGTTCTCGATAATCGGTGTAAGCGCGTCTTCAACAACCTTATTCCTTGCTATGAGTTTCTCCATGAATTCACGGAGATATTCACCGTATTCAGGCAGGTTCTCAATCAGGGTGCCGATACTTGAAAGGAATTCCGGGATGATTGCGACGAACAGGAGAACGAACAGCGTCAGCACCATAAAAACGGTGATCAGAATCGCAAATCCGCGGGAACGTCCGCGAACGCGGGCTTCTTTCTTCTCCGGCGTCTCACCCTTCTTTGCCTTCCGGTTCATTCCGAGCCGGATGAAATGCTTTTCCAAAAAGCGGACAATCGGGTTCATCAAAAAGGCGATGCAGAAGCCCCAGATTGCCGTGGATATTGCCCCGACAAATCTCTTAAGTCCTGCGGCTACAGACGGAAGAGAATGCAGAAAATAATAGAATAAAAGCGCTCCTACAAGCACCAGAAAAGCCGCGGCAGCCTGTCCGCGGTATGCGCGTGCGCGGGAGAAGGCTCCCTTCAGCCCTTTCCGCTCCTTTCTTCTGCGTGACTGTTTGAAATCGTCGTCATTCGGCGTTTCTTCCGTCACTTCCTGCTCCTGAAGTTTTTCGTCGTCCATGACTTCCTCCCCTGCCGCTTTCGGGCGGCAAATCTGTCTGCAGCGTAACCCCGGCCCTGTCCGGGAATCTGACTATCCCGGTTCCGTCCCGGGAATTGAATCGTCCCGGCCCTGTCCGGGAATCTGACTATCCCGGTTCCGTCCCGGGAATTGAATCGTCCCGGCTCAGTGCCGGAATCGTTTTATCTCCTGTTATGCCCAGGGATTGGCTTCGTTGGCCGGGCGGATTCCCATCAGGAGTCCCTGCCAGGTATGAATGAACCACTCACCCGTGGACGGTTTCGTGCGAAGCGTTACCTTGCGGTCGTTGTCCGCTCCGCCGCTCGGAATGTAAAGGCTTACATAGCCCTCGTTCCGGGTATCGTAGCTGTACGGATTGTCGTGAACCGTAATTCTATAAGGAAGCTCAGGCGTGTAGTTGTTCTGCGGAGTCGCGCCCTTGAAGTAGGACTTCACGGTGTACTTCGCGCTCTCCATGAACTGGTTCCGGATCAGCTGCTGGTCAATCACCGCAACGGCATCCGGGCCGTTCAGCCAGTCCATCATCCGGATGCACTCGTCCGGATTCTCTTCATATACGTTGAGGGCGAGAACCGTAAGCGCCGCCGTCTCGAAGAAATCCTGCGGGCTTACCTGCAAAGCCTTCAGCTCCTCAAGCGTCTTCGGAAGGGCGTTGTAGGTAAACTCCCTGGTAAGCATGGTATAGTTCTTGACAGCCTGGTTCACCGCCTGATTGACTTCTCCGGCAACCTGATTCACTGCCTTTCGCTCCGCCTGGTTCACAACCTGCCTCGTAATGGCTTCTCCGGTTCTCTTCAGAATGCTGTCAAATAATCCCATAATCCGCTCCTTCTCCTTACGCTTTTATAACGCCGGCCGGACACAGCGCCCGGCCGGCAAATGTTACAATTCTTCTTTCTTTATGCCATCGGCTTGCCGCACTGCGGGCAGAACTTCGGGCTCTCGCCCTCGGGTGCCTGATATCCGCAGGAACCGCAAATCGCCTTCTTGGCTTCGGGCTTCTTCGTTCCGCAGTTGGTGCAGAAGTTGCCGTTTACTTCCTGGCCGCAGGTCGGGCAGGTCCAGCTTCCTGCAGGAGCGGGCTTCTTGGCGCCGCAGTTCGTGCAGAAGTTACCGGTTGCCGTAGCGCCGCAGTTCGGACAGGTCCAGCCGTTCTGAGCGGGAGCCTGCTGCTGTTGCTGCTGAGCACCCATAGCGTAAAGGTTGGCTGCGGTATTCGCTCCGCCGCCCATGCCGTTCACCATGCCAACGCCCATAAGACCGGCTGCTGCGCCGTTCGGGTTCTTGGCTGCGGCAACAACTGCCTCGGCCTGTGCGCCGATGGTAGCTGCAGCGCCCATCGTAGGATCACGGTACATAGCGTTACGCTGAGCAATCTTGATCATCTCGGCATCCTCATCCGGAAGGGTAACGGTACCGAGTGCTACGTTAACAACATTCAAACCGCGGAAGCTGCCCCATTTTGCGGAAAGAACTTCGTTCATGGCTTCCTCAAGGTCTGTGTTATGAGCAATAATCTGGTTCGGACGAAGCTCCATATCGGAAAGCTTTGCAAGAGCCGGCTGAAGGGCGCTGATGAACTCGGTCTTCAGCATATTGTCAAGCTCGGAACGACGATATTCGCCGGTTACATTTCCGCAAACGTTCGTGTAGAACAGAAGCGGATCTGCGATTCTGTAGGAATATACGCCTGCGCAGCGAAGGGATACGTCTACGTCAAGACCGATCTTGGAATCCACAACACGGAACGGAACCGGATTCGGGGTACCGAATTTGTTGTCCAGGATTTCCTTGGTGTTGAAGTAGTAAACTCTCTGATCCTTTCCGGTGTCACCGCCGTAAGCGAAACGCTTTCCGATGGTCTTGAAGGTGTTCAGAATGCCCTGGCCGAGGCCGCCGGTGAAGATACTGGGCTCGGTGGAAGCGTCCCATGTGAATTCGCCGGGCTCTGCGCAGAACTCAACAACCTTACCCTGCTCAACAATGATCATGGCCTGGCCGTCTGCTACGGCGATGCCGGATCCGTTCGAGATAATGTTGTCGTTGCCCTTCGTGTTGGAGGAACGGCTGCCGATCTGCTTCTGGCCCTTGGTAACCAGAACGTCCTTATCCATTGCTTCGCAATAGAAGAACTCCTTCCACTGATCCGCAAGCGTGCCGCCTGCCGCACCCAATAAAGCTTTGATAAGTCCCATAGTAAAAATCTCCTTTCAAAATCAAACCGTTATGAGTTGGTTTGTTTCTTCGTTCTTTTTTCTTCCTTCCGGAGGAAGCGGTCATTGCTCGTCCGCAGCCGGAAGCTGTCTTTCGCGACATAATTGGCGGCGTTTCTGGATTTCGCCACGTTCTTCATGCCGCCCTTCATGATCGAGATGGTGATCAGGGCTACGATCAGTCCGATAACCGCCGCGATGATGTAGCTTTTCACCGTAAAATCGGCGAATAAAAGAATCATACCGTACATCCTGCACCTCCTACAGTAAACTCAGCAAAGTGCCGAGAATTACCGTGATCGCGCCGAACACGCCCCAGAAGTATGCGTTCTTGCGCTGCTTGCTGATCGGGAGCTCGCCGACCATCTTGCCGGTCTGCCCGTTGATCGCGTAGCGGTAATCCTTGCCGCCGTACTTGCAGTTGATAATGTAAACCGGAAGCAAAACGTACTTCACGGAAGGTGACAGAAGCCGAAGGTTCTTGCCGGCCACGCGAAGATTCGAATAATCCTTCGCGGTGCTGCGGAACTTATCGACCGTGCTCGCGATCATCAGTTCCTCCGCCCTGCCGATGCTGGCGTCGGGATCCTGGTCAAAGCGGTCTGCCAGATAACCGGAAAGATAAGCGGTACGGAAGTCCGTAATCTCGTTAAAGTCGTACGGTCCGACCGACTCCATCAGCGCGTCGTCCATCTTCACCGCTCCGTCTACGGGAACGTTCACGAACGCGAGCTGACCTTCGCGGTCCAGTTGGAAATAAGAGGTTTCCTCCACGCGATACTCGCCCTCGTCAAACCGGCGCTGCTTTTCGGCGTCAAATACGACTGCGCCGTCCACCGTGCCGTCAAACAGCCAGAACGGTACGTAAACACCCTGCACGTCCTGAATCCGCTTGTTGGTGAAGAAATCCCTGGGAAGAAGCTTCTTTCCCTTTCCGAAGGAATCCACAATGGATTTCATGCGGTCCTTCGTAATCTTGAACGGGATGATGCCGTTCGGTTGAAGTCCTCCGTCGAAAGCATCGTTGATGACAACTTCGCTGTCGCAATAAGGGCAGTGGGTTGCCGCCGTGTTGCCGTCCGTCAGAATCTGTGCCCCGCAGGACTTACAGATATATACCTTAGTGGACATATCCGTGATCTGCTGAAGATTCGCTTTGTAATCACCCCAGCTGAACGCGGAACGGCTCACTCCGCCCTGCGCCGCGGCTTCCATGTCGGCAACTTCATATTGGTTACCGCAGGCCGCGCACTCGAGCTTTCCGCTCGCGGCGCTGTACTGGAGCGCTGTACCGCAGGCAGGACACTTATAAAACGTGTTGTCCATTCCTACCTCCTCTTCCGTTTTCATCAGCATAATCGCTATGCTCGAAGTAAGTCTATTTTACCAAATTTAAAAAGAGAATTCAATAACATTTAGCGCAAGAAGTATGACTTTTATGTGTCTTTGGCATTTGGCGCTTCCGATTGCACAAATTGTATAAACTTCTGTCAAAATCTTCTCATTTTTCGAACCTTATTACTCTTGACATTCCCTTCGGGAAAAGGCTATAATTCTTACTGTAATCGGCTTCCGCCGATTGCTCACACTATACATGTTTTGAAGGAGAGAAAACTTATGAAAAAGTTTGTTGCCATGCTCCTTTCACTCGTAATGGTCCTCGCTCTTACCGCCTGTGGTTCCGGCAAGAAGGACTCCGAGGGAAGTGAAGAGTACAAGAACATCAAGGTCGGTCTTATCTGCCTGCACAATGAGCAGTCCACTTACGACCTCAACTTCATCAACGCAATGAAGGACGCCTGCAAGCAGCTCGGTATCCCGGAGAGCCGTATGATCATCGTAACCGGTATCGACGAGAGCAACGCCTGCTATGAGGCTGCCAAGGACCTTGTAGACCGCGGATGCAACATCATCTTCGCAGACTCGTTCGGTCATGAGGATTTCATGATCCAGGCTGCCAAGGAATTCCCGAAGGTTCAGTTCTGCCATGCAACCGGTACGAAGGCTCACACAGAGGGTCTTCCCAACTACCATAACGCTTTCGCAAGCATTTACGAAGGCCGTTACGCTGCCGGCGTTGCCGCAGGTCTCAAGCTGAACGAGATGATCGAGTCCGGCAAGATCACCGCTGACAAGGCCGTTATGGGTTATGTCGGTGCTTACACCTACGCCGAAGTTATCTCCGGTTACACCTCTTTCTATCTCGGTGCCAAGTCCGTATGTCCTTCCGTTACCATGAAGGTACAGTTCACCGGTTCCTGGTATGATGAGACTGCAGAGAAGGAAGCTGCCGAGAAGCTTATGAACTCCGGCTGCGTTCTGATCAGCCAGCATGCTGACTCCATGGGTGCTCCTACCGCATGTGAGAAGGCCGGCGTTCCGGACGTTTCCTACAACGGTTCCACCGTTTCCTCCTGCCCGAACACATTTATCGTATCCAGCCGTATCAACTGGGCTCCTTACTACATTTACGCAATCAACTGCGTAAAGGACGGCAAGGACATTGCCAAGGACTGGACCGGCGGTTTCGCTGAAGGTTCCGTAGAACTTTCCGAGATCAACGAGAAGGCTGCCGCAGCAGGCACCAAGGAAAAGATTGACGCTGTTGTTGCCGATCTTAAGGCAGGCAAGATTAAAGTTTTCGCAACCGATACCTTTACCGTTAAGGGTGCTGCCATTACTTCCTATATGGCTGATATCGACAGCGATAAGGATTATACCGGTGATACCGAGGTAATCAAGGACGGTTATTTCCATGAATCCGAGTTCCGCAGCGCTCCCGCTTTCGATCTCCAGATTGACGGCATCGAGCTTCTGAACTCCGCATTCTAATTTCGGTTTTATAACTGCAAGACAGGAATAAGACCTGCGAAAGAAATCCATCAGCGGGGCCGATAAGTGCCCCGCTGATATTCGTTTCAGCAATAAGTAACAGGAGGGCTCCGACGTGAGTGCAGTACCCGCCATAGAATTAAAGGGCATCACCAAAACCTTCGGGGACGTGATTGCCAACCAGGACATCGATCTTTCGGTATACCGCGGGGAGATTCTTTCCATTCTCGGAGAGAACGGAAGCGGCAAGACGACGCTGATGAATATGATTTCCGGCATCTACTACCCGGATTCCGGGCATATCTTCATCGACGGCGAGGAGGTATTGATCCGTTCCCCGAAAGACGCGTTTCAATATAAGATCGGAATGATTCACCAGCACTTTAAGCTGATTGACGTCTTCACCGCGACCGAGAACATCGTCCTCGGTCTTACGGACGGCCGCTATGATCTTGCCGCTTATGAGAAGCGCGTGCAGGAGATTTGCGACCGCTACGGGTTCAATCTTGACCCGAAGAAGAAAATCTACGACATGTCCGTATCCGAAAAGCAGACCGTGGAGATTATCAAGGTGCTGTTCCGCGGAGCTGACATTCTGATCCTCGATGAGCCCACCGCCGTTCTTACGCCGCAGGAGACCGACCGTCTCTTCGACGTGCTCCGTCATATGCGTGACGACGGCAAAGCCATTATCATCATCACCCACAAACTGCACGAGGTGCTTTCCCTCTCCGACCGCGTTTCCGTTCTCTGTAAAGGTCGTTATGTCGGTACGGTCGTTACGAAAGAGACCGATGAGATGAAGCTGACCGAGATGATGGTTGGTGCCAAGGTGGACCTGAATATTCACCGGAGCGACCCGGTCAATCCGACGCCCCGCCTGATCGTGAACGGCCTCAACTGTAAGAACGAGGACGGAATACCCGTACTTAAGAACATATCATTTACCGCAATGAGCGGAGAGATTCTCGGTATTGCCGGCATCGCCGGAAGCGGCCAGAGGGAACTTTTAGAGTCCATCGCCGGTCTCCAGCAGCTGGAATCCGGAGAAATCTCTTATATGAATCCCGCCTCCGGCGAAACGGAGGACCTACGGAACAAATCCCCGCGCCGCATCCGTGAACTCGGCGTACGGCTTTCCTTCGTTCCCGAGGACCGTCTCGGCATGGGCCTTGTCGGTAACATGGGCATCATCGACAACATGATGCTTCGAAGCTATGAAACCGGCCGCGGTTTCTTCCTGAACCGTACCGCTCCCGCATCGCTTGCCGACCAGATCATCAGCGACCTGCAGGTTGTTACCCCCGACGCGAAGACGCCCGTACGGCGCCTCTCCGGCGGTAACGTACAAAAGGTTCTTGTAGGACGTGAGATTGCCTCGGCACCCACCGTTCTGATGGTTGCTTACCCCGTACGAGGGCTGGATATTAACTCTTCCTTTACGATCTACCGCCTTTTGAATGAACAGAAGGAGAAAGGCGTTTCGGTTATCTTCGTCGGCGAAGACCTGGACGTTCTGATCGAGCTCTGCGACCGGATTCTCGTCCTGAGTTCGGGAAGCATCTCCGGCATTGTCGACCCGCGAAGCACCGCCGATGAGAAGTCCTTAAAGGAGCAGATCGGACTTCTGATGACGAAGAAGGTGGAGGACGCTCCGGCAACTGCGGCAAATGTGAAGGCTGCGGAGGCTGCGGAAGCCGTGGAAGCACCGGAAACCGGAAAGGAGGAAACGGAACGTGAGTGAAGTTAAGAAACCAAAGAACGTTCGCGAGCCGCTCTTCCATCTGGCAAAACGTGACAACCTTTCCGGGAAGAAAGCGCTTCTGATCCGGCTCAGTGCAATTGCCGTCGGCATTCTGATCACCTGTATCTTCGGTTTTCTGATCGTCGGCTGGACGCCCCTTGACATTCTGCAGACCCTTATCGACGGTACCTTCGGAACTTCGAACCGCCGCTGGGATCTCATGGAGAAGACAGCGATTCTTCTGTGCATCTCCCTCGCCGTAACGCCCGCCTTCCGGATGCGTTTCTGGAACATCGGCGCGGAGGGCCAGACTTTGGTTGCCTGCCTCGTATCCGGCGCCTGCATGCTGAAGATCGGCGACAAAGTCCCGAATCCGCTTCTGCTTCTTATCATGCTTGTCGCATCGGTTGCGGCCGGCGCTCTGTGGGCGCTGATCCCCGCAATCTTCAAAGCGTTCTGGAATACCAACGAGACGCTGTTCACACTGATGATGAACTACGTTGCGGCGCAGATTACATCATATTACGTTTATATCTGGTCCGTCCCGAAGGGCTCCGGACACGTCGGCATCATAAACAGCACGACGAAGGCCGGATGGCTCGTGTCCATCGGCGACAAGCCCTACCTGCTGACAATCCTGATCGTCGCCGTGATGACCGTCATCTCGTACATCTATCTCAACCATTGCAAACACGGCTATGAGATTTCCGTCGTGGGCGAAAGCGAGAAGACGGCGCGCTACATCGGCATCAACGTGAAGAAGGTAATCCTCCGGACGATGATTATCTCCGGCGCCATCTGCGGACTGACCGGTTTCCTGATCGTATCCGGCGCCGATCACACCTTCATCAAGGATTCCGTCGGCGGCCTCGGTTTTACCGCGATCATGGTATCGTGGCTTGCAAAGTTCAACCCGCTTGCGATGACATTTTTCGCATTCCTCATTGCCTTCCTCGGGAAGGGCTCCAATGAGATCACGACACTTACCGGCCTGGATTCTTCGTTCGCGAACATCGTTACCGGCCTCGTAATCTTCTGCGTAATCGGCTGTGAGTTCTTCATCAACTACACGATCCGGTTCCGGAAGAAGGAAACCCCGGCCGCGGAAAAGCCGGTAGCACCGGCGAAAACCGACGAGCCGGAAGCTGAAACCGAAACTACGGAAAAGGAGGCGCAGTCATGATTATATTTTCCTTTATTCGAAGAGCTGTCATGCAGGGCGTGCCGCTTCTGTACGGTTCCACCGGTGAGATCATCACCGAGAAGTCAGGTCACCTGAACCTCGGTATTCCCGGTATCATGTATATGGGCGCCATCGGCGGCGTTATCGGCGGCTTCTTCTTTGAACAGACCGGCGCCGATTTCAGTCATTGGTACATCCGTGTCCTCGCAATCCTAATCGCGCTGTTTTGCTCGCTGTTCTTCTCGTGCCTGATGGGACTTCTGTACTGCTTCCTGACCGTATCGCTTCGCGCGAACCAGAACGTTACCGGTCTTGCCCTCACCACCTTCGGTGTCGGCGTCGGCAACTTCTTCGGCGGCTCACTGATCAAGATTTCCCACGCGGACGTTCCGACCGTTACGCTTACGAAGACAAGCAGCTGTTTCGCAAAGCATCTGCCGTTCGTGGATACGGTGAATAAGATGGCTGCTGATAACAAATGCCCGAAGATTCTTGCGGAACTCTGCCAGACAATCTTCTCCTACAGTACGCTTGCCTATCTGTCCATCGTGATCGCGCTGATTGCGGCGCACGTTCTGATGAAGACACGCGTCGGCCTGACGCTTCGTGCCGTCGGTGAAGACCCGGCGACCGCGGATGCTGCCGGCATCAACGTAAACCGCTATAAGTACGTTGCCACCTGTCTCGGCAGCATGATTGCCGGCCTCGGCGGGCTTTACTACATCATGGACTACGCCTCGGGCGTATGGTCGAGCGACGGTTTCGGCGACCGCGGATGGCTTTCCGTGGCACTCGTAATCTTCTCCCTCTGGAGACCGAATCTGGCCATCATCGGATCGTTCCTGTTCGGCGGTCTGTACATCGTGCACAACTACATCGGAGGCCTCTCCATGCAGGCTCAGGAGCTCTTCAAGATGTCTCCCTACGTGATGACGCTTCTCGTTCTGATCTTCGTAAGCATCAAGGAAAAGAAGGAAGCTCTCCCGCCCGCGCACCTCGGACTGAACTACTTCCGCGAAGAGCGGTAAAACACCAAACATAGCAAGAGCCGTCGCTGCTGCGACGGCTCCTTTTTTGCCCGTTGGCCCATACTATAGTTCTTCGCTCCTTAATTGCTCCAACCGTTCACTCGGAGAGTCCCACTCTTCGGGCAGTTCCTCCTCGTGAGCAATCAGGACGGAATAGGCGCTTTCAAGCGTCTCCCGGATGGATTCCCGCTCGTCCTCGTCATCACTTTCATGAAAGGACTGCTCGGCGATGTTAATCAGATCGTACAGAACCGAATATTTTTCCACAGAAAACGGCTCCTGAGGGGTGGTTGTGGCATCCGGCGAATCGCCTTGCGCTGCTTTCTCCGAAGAGGAATCCGTCGGTACTTTCGCACTCTCCCGAATCTCCCGCGCCCGGTACTGTTTATAAGTCAGTCTTCGTACAAGGAAAAGGACCAGACAGCCGATTCCTGCGAAAAGAACCGGGTTTTTAAGATCAGCAGGCAGGTCCGAAAGGAACGAGAGCTGCTCCGGCAGATCGGGCTGCAGGGCAATGACGCATTCCATTCCGAACAACACTAGGATTACAAGAAGCAGCAGAACATCCACCGGTCCGAAGCGCCGCCTCGTAAAATCCACCCTGGGCATCAATTCGACCTGCAAGGATTCCGCAAGCTCGATCGCGCCCTTGGTGAAGGTGGAATTGGTCATGACGATGGCGCGGTCGCATCCGTAATAGGTGGTGGCTGCATATACCTCCTGCACGGCCTTGTTTCCGACCGGCGACCGGTAGTATTTGCATTGCACCGCGCACTTTTCCTTCTTCCGAAAAGCAATGATGTCCGCTCCCTGATCCCTGCTCGCCTGCGTCACGGAAACGTCCCGAAAGCCCTTCTTTCGAAGGTACTCCGCACAGGCCAGTTCATATTCATATCCGTTCATATTTACTTATCCATAGCGCTTGCGCACCGGGGTGCCTCATACAGCTTCCCGTGCACGAAGAAATTGTAGGAACGGCAGCCGCCCGCGCAATACGCACCGTGTTTGCAGTCGGCGCAGGGCCCGGTCAGCATGCTTCTTTTGAATTTGCGGTTATACGAAAAGCCGTCCGGATTCTCCCAGATCTCGCGAAGGCTCTTCTTTCGGAGGTTGCCCTCGTTGAACCGCTCATCGTACATCGATTCGCAGCCGCGTACATTTCCGATGCTGTCGATTCCGACGGCGGAAATCCCGGCGCGGCATCCCGCGAAGACGGCCTGTCCGCTCATGTTTCCGCGGATGCTGCCCTCCTCCGGCGTAAAATACCCGATATTGTCGGCGACTCCCAGAAGGAACGGCGCCGTACGCATATTCGTATCGACAAATCGGATGACCTCCCGCGGGTCAAACGCGTAATCCACGCCGTTGTTCGCCGCATTTCCCATCGGCGAACATGCCTGCAGTTGCCAGGCGAAAATCGGGTACTGTTTCAAGGTTTCGTATAGTTCCGGAAGCTTAGGGACATTCTCCCGGTTCAGCGTACTGATCACGGAAACCGGAATTCCGCTCTCGCCGAGCACCTGAATCGCCCGGATGGCGCGGTCGTAACTGCCCTCCTGGCGGTACTTATCGTGTACCTCGCGGGGTCCGTCCAAAGAAACCGAAACGGATTCGATTCCGACTTCCCGAAGGTCATCAATCAGGTTATCCGAAAAGAGAAATCCGTTGGTGATGATGTTGACGCGGACGCCGTTCTTCGTAAGGCGCGCGGTAATTTCCTTCCAGTCCTTCCGCATGAACACTTCGCCGCCGATCAGCGATACGCGGCGGCAGCCGAGTTCCGCAAGCCAGTCCGCGACATTCAGGCACTCCTCTGTCGAGAGTTCTCCTTCACGGGCGCGTCCGCCGCGGGAACCGCAGTACTTGCATGAGAAGCAGCAGGCAAGCGTAATTTCCCACACGCATCTTCTAAGCTTAAACTTCATAATCCGGTGTCGGCTCAGCAAAGCGCCGTGCCGCCCCCTCCGTTCAGAATGTTTTTATAGCCGCAATAAGGGCAGAAACGGGCGGTTTTCGGGAATTTCCCGCCGCACATCGAGCAGAAGCACGTATCCTCGCTCGGTTCGGGATCAGCCTCCGGCTCCGCAGGAGTCCTCGGCCCGCCGTTGAAAGGATTCGGAAACGGCGGTGCCGCATATACAAGCATCATCGAAGGTCCGTTTCCGTTGAGGCCGGACATCTGCTGCGGGCCTGCCGGACCTGCATAAACCGTCATCATGGAATTCATCATCGGGTTCATTCCGGGACCTGCATAGGCCATCAGCATCGAAGGATCGTCAAACCGCGGATTCCTCCGCCACTTTTCATTCTCCTCCTCAAGCTCTACAACGTTATCCGGATATTCCTTCTTCTCCTCAGCGCTCACTTCTTCCGTGTTCACTTCTTCGGTGTTCACTTCCTCAGTGTTCACTTCTTCATTCCTCAATTCATCGTCCATAGCCTTCTCCTTTCTTTCCGGGGCTGCTTCCCGGCTGTTTCGGCAGCTTTCCGTTTGTATGGCATTTTCCGTTCTTATCGCATCTTCCCGAGCGCGTCCGCAAGCCGCGCAAAATCTGACAGCGTCAGCGTTTCTCCCCGGACCGTCGGAGAGAAGCCGAGCTCGGCAAGCGCTTCCGTCACCTGCTCCTTCGTAACCGTAAGCTCCTGCGCGTTGCAAAGTCCGTTCACAAGAGTCTTGCGGCGCTGGTTGAACGACGCGCGGATCAGGGCGAACATCAGCTTTTCATCCTGCACCGAAACCGGCGGCTTATCGTGCAGGGTGAGCCGTATCACCGCCGAGCCGACATTCGGGCGGGGCATGAAACAGTTCGGCGGGACATTGGCCGCCAGGTAGGGCTCCGCGTAGTACTGCACGGCCAAAGAAAGCGCGCCGTAGTCCTTCGTTCCGGGACCGGTTTCCATCCGCTCCGCAACCTCTTTCTGGACCATAACCGTGATGCTTACGACCGGAAGCCTTTCTTCGAGAAGCTTCATAAGAATCGGCGTCGTAATGTAATACGGCAGGTTGGCAACCACCTTGACCGGGCGGAAGCCGTATTCGAACAGAACGTCTCTGAGGTCAAGCTTCAGAATGTCCTCGTTGATGACGCGGAGGTTTTTATAATCCTTACAGGTATCGCCGGTCAGGATCGGGATCAGGTTCCGGTCAATCTCGACAGCGATCACGTCGCCGGCCTCCTCGCAGAGGCGCTGCGTCATCGTGCCGATGCCGGGACCGATCTCCAGAACCACGTCGTCCTTCGTAATCTCCGCGGCCGCAATGATCTTGTCCACCACGTGCCCGTCAATCAGAAAGTTCTGTCCGAATTTCTTCTGAAAATTGAATTGATACCGCTGTAAAACCGCTATGGTTTCCTTCGGATCGCTTAAATATGCCATTTGTTCTCCTTACTGTCCGCCGCGCGGGATCTTCATCCACCTAGGGCTCTGCGCTTGCCCGGATTCTCATTTATCCCTGAGCCCGATGAAATAATCCATGATAAGCCGCGTGCCGTCGTCGTAATAATTCTCCTGCGAAACTTTCTCCTGCACGTCCCAGCCGGTGTCCGCAACCTCCGAAGCCGTATCCGCGTATTGCTCAAGCGGATGGTCGTCGGCTGCATAGGCCTCCTTGGCTGCCAGGAAGGCATCCGTTTCGTCAAGATAGACCTGGTCGAAATCCGGCATGAACTCCGCGTCTTCTGCCTGGTACTCATCATACAGACGAGTGCCCTCTTCAAGACCGAATTCGCTCACCAGCGCATTGCACATTGCGGATTCGAGGGCATAATAGATATCGTCACAGCCGGAATACGCCGTAATCGGGTCATCGGAAAGGACGCAGGAAAGATCTCCCATGAATTCCCCTTCGTTTTCCTTGTAGAACCCTTTCGAATGCGCGGCCTCGTGGGCAATCATCGTGTACCAGTACAGATTATCCACGTACTTGTTGTAAGTAATCTCCATCGTGTACGGGTAGGTGTATCCGCCGATATACATCCAATCGAGAACGTCCGAGCATTTTGCGGCCTTCGGCTGCCCGTAGAAACCTTTAAGCCGCGGATACCGGTCGGAAAGGTTCTTTAGAGCGCGTACAACCTGCTCATACGCGGTTTTCTTATCGGGATAGATAATTCTTCCGTCCGCGTCTCTCGGAAGCGCCTCCTGGGCGGCACGGAAACGCGCGCCCACCAGATTCCTTACGTAGCGGTACTCCTCTGCCGTATAACCGCGCCGTTCCGGCTCCTCGCCGACGACGTGGCCGTTATAGGGAATCCACCAGTGGAACAGATAGGTCCAAAGGCACAAGGCGAAAACCGCCAGGAACACCTTCATGTAATTCCGATAGAATGCGCTCTTCTTCCGCTCCTTCTTCCGAACCTTCCGCACAAGCCATCGCACCCCGTGAACAATCGAAAGGATCACGGTCACCACCACGAACACGAAGGTGAGATACATAACGATTTCTCCGACGGCAAATGGGAAGACATCGAACACTCTCGCGACAACACCGTGCAAAACCGGATGGATATGGTTCACGTACCAGTCATCGAAAGACTTGATAAAGCTTAACACAAAGAACACCGCCCAGACCGCCGCCACGACGAGCAATATCCGCCAGTACAGGGTGAGCCGATGTTCCTTTGTTACATTTTCCGCTTTTTTACTCATTCTTTTCCTGCTCTTTAATTCCGAATAACTGCCTTGCGTTCGCGGCCGTCACCCGGATTACTTCCTCTTCGGTAATTCCTTTGATTTCGGCGATCTTCGCCACGACATAGCGTAACAGCGACGAATCGTTCCGCTCGCCGCGGTGCGGTACCGGCGCCAGGTAGGGGCAGTCGGTTTCGAGAACGATCTGCGAAAGCGGCGCAGCTGCCACTACGTCCGGAAGGCGTCTCGCGTTCTTAAAGGTTAAAACGCCGCCGACCCCGACGTGAAATCCGAGTCTCCGGTATTCCTCCGCAATCTCCGGGGAGCCGCTGAAACAGTGGATGATTCCCCCTCGGAAGCCGGGCTTCTTCGATGCGCCTTCCGCCCATTCCCGCATGACCGAAAGCGTATCGCCGTCCGCGCCGCGGGAATGAATGATCACCGGAAGCGAAACCTCCTCCGCAAGCGCCAGCTGGCGCTTAAACCACAACTTCTGTGCCGCGCGCTTTGCGTCCCGCTCCGCCTCGGTAAGCTCCTCCTCGTGGCCGTAATCGAAGCCGATCTCGCCGATGGCAACCGTCTTCGCCTGCCGCGCAAGGCTCCGAAGCTCCTCAATATCCGCTTCCGTCATCTGCTGCGCATAGTCGGGATGCACGCCGACCGCCGCGTAAACGAACGGGTACTCCTCAGAAAGGGCAACCGAAGCGCGCGCCCCTTCCATGGAGGCGCCGACATTGACGACGGTACCGATGCTATGGGCCGCCAAAGAACGAAGCACCTCGTCCCGGTCCGCGTCGAACCAGTCGTCATCATAATGCGCGTGTGTGTCGAAAATCATACTTTTAACCATGCAACCCGTTGGACTGGCGGATCATGTCCTCCACCACGATATCGTAAATCTCGCCGACGGTATTGCCGTACTCAAGGAGCTTCCACGGCTCATTCGTGTGGAAATGGATCTTGATCAGGTCCTCGTCCCCGGCTGCAATCAGCGAATTGCCCTCAAAATGCGAGAGGATATAATCCGTAATCTCATCCTCGTCGAGATCCTTGTCCCTCCGGTCAATCAAAAACTGCGTGTCATAACGGTATGCGAAAGGATCGTCTTCCGCGTCAATGCTTCGAATCGGTTCCATAGCCCGCCTCCTTCATTTATTTTCGCGTTAAATGCTACCCCAAGTTGTACTTCTTGTCAAATGCGTCATAAATCTGGTTGAACTCGAGGTTGCCGAATTTGACGCCGCTCAGGTATTCGTGGGTGTCGAAAGCGCCTCGGTCCACCTCGATGACGGCAACGGCAATGTTGCTGCAGTGGTCGGAAATTCGCTTGTAATTATTCAGAATGTCCGAAAGGATAAAGCCCATCTCGATGGAGCATCCGCCCTTCTGGAGTCTTGCGATGTGATTGGTCTTGATTGTGTTGGTAAGCTTGTCGATGACCTGCTCAAGCGGTTCTACCCGGAACGCCAGCTCCGGATTTGCGTTCACATAGCACTCATGCGTCATCGTCAGAATCTCACGGATTGCTCCGGTCAGAACGCTGAGCTCCTCTTTCGCGGCAGGCGTGAAGGAAAGACCTTTCCGGTTAATTTCGGATGCCGCATAGAAAAGATTCACGGCATGGTCTCCGAGACGCTCGAAATCCCCGAGCGCATGGAGAATCTTCGAAATCACGCGGCTGTCCTGCGCGGAAACCGACATCGTGGACAGCTTTACGAGATAGGTGCCGAGGCGGTCCTCATAACGGTCCAGCTTGTCCTCGATTTCCTTGATCTTCGAAACCGCCTCTTCGTCGAAATTATCGAACAAATCCATCGCGGCGAGCAGGTTCTCCCGCGCCAGTCTTGCCATATGTCCGGATACGTTGTTACATTCGGTTACGGCGATGGACGGGGAGCGAAGAAGTCGCTCATCCAGCCATTTGAGGTCGTCTTCGGTCTCTTCCTTCTTCTCGGAATCGCGGACCAGAAATTCGGTCAGCCTTACGAGCGGCTTCGTGAACGGAATCAGAAGGATTGTCGTCAGGATGTTAAATGCCGTATGGACGGCGGCAATCCCGACGCCGTTGATCGGCTTAGAAATAAGATCTTCAAAGAAGATTCCGCCGAGAACAACGAATACGGCAAGCCAGAACACCGCGCCGATAATCTTGATCATGACATGCACAACCGCCACGCGCTTCGCTTTCGTCTCCGTTCCGACGCAGGAAATCAGCGACGTCGCGCAGGTACCGATGTTCAAACCCATGATGATCGGAATCGCCATCTCAAACGTAATGCCCGTTCCGGCTACGGCAAATGACATAAGAATCGCGATTGTCGCCGCCGAGCTCTGGATTACCGCCGTCAGCAGAAGGCCGATCAGCAGACCGAACACGGGATTTTTGAACTGTACCAGAACGTCCTTAAACCATGCCGTATCCGCAAGCGGGCTCACGGCATTTTTCATCATCGTCATGCCCTGCATCAATACGGCAAATCCGACGAAAACCGTACCGATGCTGACCCGCCGGTCCTTCTTGCTGAACATGATCATGCCGATACCGATGAACGCAAGGATCGGGGAGAACACTTCCGGTTTCAGAATCGCCAGATACCAGCGGGAGGAATTGATTCCGGAAAGCGTCAGCAGCCAGCCCGTGAACGTCGTTCCGATGTTGGCGCCGAAGATAACGCTGATGGTCTGCTCAAACTGCATAATGCCCGAGTTTACAAGTCCGACGAGCATTACGGTCGTGGCGGAACTCGACTGCATGGCAACCGTAATCCCGGCGCCGAGCACAATCGAAAGAAGCGGCCTTGCGGTAACCTTTCTAAGGGTGTTTTCCAATTTACCGCCGGCCATTTTCTCAAGACTTGTCGACATGACCTTCATGCCGAACAGGAAAAATACCAAACCGCCGATTAAGGTGACGGTAACCTCTAAAATATCGATTTTTATGGCGCGCCTCACTTTCGAGCCTAAGGCTCCGTGTCTTTCATCACCACTATAACAACTGCTTGGTTAAATGCGCTTTCCCGCTTATGTAAAACTTATGTAAAAAAGAGGCAGCACGCATCCGGACAACACAAAAGGCCCCCGCACGGCGAAGGCCCCATCTGTTATTTCGGAAAATGTACCGTCATTACCGTCCCTTTTCCGACCTCGCTCCTTGCGTCCACCGTCGCGCCGTGATAGGACGCGCCGTGCTTCACGATGGAGAGACCAAGCCCGGTGCCGCCGACTTCCTTCGAATGGCTCTTGTCGACGCGGTAGAACCGCTCAAAGATGCGGGGCAGATCCGCCTTCGGGATGCCGATTCCGGTATCGCTCACCGTAAGGAGAACCTCGCTCTCCTGCTCCTCGGTCTTAACGGTTACCGTGCCGCCTTCGCGGTTATATTTGATTGCGTTATCAATCAGGTTGTAGACCATCTCGCTGATAATCTGTTCAACCCCGTTAATGTGCGCTTCTTCGCCCTCCACCGTAATGCTGACGCCGTGACGCGCCGCAGGCTCGGAAAGAAGCTCAGCGGTTTCTTTACAAAGCTCTCTAAGCTCAATATCCTCCCGGACAGCCTCCGTTTCGCGGTCCTCAATCCTTGAAAGCCGCAGAATATCGCCCACCAGAACAACAAGCCGGTTGGCCTCGTCGTAAATCTTTCCGGCGAACCGCCCGACGTCCTCCTTCTGCGCAATACCGTCGCGGATGATCTCCGCATACCCTGAGATGGAGGTGAGGGGTGTCTTCAGCTCATGGGACACGTTGGCCGTGAATTCGCGGCGCATCCGGTCCTGCTTCTCGTGCTCCTCCCGAAGCTCCGTCATCTTATCGTAAAGTTCGCGGTTCTGGGCATTGATTTTCTGCACAAGCGGTCCGAGCTCCGGATAGGTATCCCGGGCGAGCGGACTCGACACGTCAAGCTGGTTAATCGGCTTCAGCAGGTTATCGCTGACGCGGTTCGCTACGAAGAATGACACGACAAATGCCACCGTAACCAGACACGCGGACGGGAACAGCATCGCAAGAACCACTTCCCCGAGCGTCACGCTTTCGATTGACCGCCAGAGTACAATAATCGTCACCAGGCCACCCACCAGAAAGGCCGCTAAGGTCATTAAAAAGATTGTAAGAAACAGTCTTCGTTTCATGTTATACCTCATCTGCGCGGATACAGTAACCGACTCCGCGAATCGTCTCCACATAAGAGCCTGCCGCCCCGAGTTTCTGCCGAAGCGTCCTCAGATGCACATCAACGGTGCGGCTTTCGCCCTCGAACGCATAGCCCCAGACTTCACTCAGAAGCCGTTCTCTCGTGACTACGTTCTGCCCGTTCTGCATCAGAAGCGCAAGCATGTCATACTCCTTCTTCGTAAGCTGCACCGGTTCTCCGTCCACCAGCACGCGGTGCGCGTCCAAAAGAAGCGTGAGCCGTCCTACCGTATAGGCGCTCTTCTCTCCGGTTTCGGCGGAGCGCCTTAGAAGCGCGCGGACTCTTGCCACCAGCTCCATCATCCCGAAGGGCTTCGCCACATAGTCGTCCGCTCCCATGTCAAGGCCGGTCACCTTATCGTATTCGCTCGCCTTCGCACTCAGGATCATAACCGGAACCTTGGCCGTATCGCGGCCCTCGCGAAGCTTTTTAAGAACCGATAATCCGTCCTCTTCGGGAAGCATGATGTCGAGTATCACAAGGGAAGGGAATGTCCCCTCTATCGCCTCGAAGAACGCGGACGGTTTCGAGAAGCCTGCCGCCTCGATTCCCGAGTGATTGAGCGTGTAAACGACCAGTTCACGGATATTGTCATCATCTTCGACAAGATAGACCATTGCATTCCTCCGAAAGATTCTGCTTAATATAGGTATTATACCAAGAAAAAAGGGGGATTTCCACCTATTTTTCCTTTTCATTTGCCGGGAAATCGTCTATAATTCTTCTTGGAATCCGATTCGGGAGAGAATCTATGCGTAAATTGCTCCGTTACATGAAAGGTTATGGCGGGAGGGCTTTGGCGGCGCCGCTTTTTAAGCTGCTGGAGGCCTCCATGGAACTGTGCGTTCCGCTGATTGTAAAGTCCATC
This sequence comes from Lachnoclostridium sp. UBA1241, assembly GCA_002308955.1. Lineage (GTDB taxonomy): Bacteria > Bacillota > Clostridia > Lachnospirales > Lachnospiraceae > ISDg. The sequence goes on from DBWJ01000046.1 coordinate 41,765, forward strand.
ATCGACCGCGGAATCGGGCAGGAGGACAAGCCCTTCCTGATCCGTATGGTCCTTTTGATGGTTCTGTTCGGCATACTCGGCTACGGCTTCGCGCTCTGCGCGCAGTATTTTGCCGCGAAGGTGGCGACCGAATTTACCGGGCGGGTCCGCTATGCTCTTTTCGAGCATATCCAGGCCCTGAGCTTCTCTGACCTTGACAAGCAGGGTACCGCGACGCTGATCACCCGCATGACCAGCGACACGAACCAGATCCAGAATGGCGTCAACCTGACGCTTCGACTGCTGATGCGTTCGCCGTTCATCGTATTCGGCGCTTTGATCATGGCATTTAGCGTCGATGTAAAGGGCGCGCTTGTGTTCGCCGTGATCATCCCGCTTCTTTCAATCGTCGTATTCGGCATCATGCTGATTACCATACCGCTCTACCGCCGCGTGCAGGCAAAACTCGACTCCGTCCTTTCGAAAACCCGGGAGCATTTAAGCGGCGTCCGCGTGCTCCGGGCGTTTTGCAAGGAAGAGGAAGAGGTGCACAAATTCAACACGCGCCACGAAGCCCTCACGAAGGAGCAGCTTCTTGTGGGGCGCATCTCCGCTCTGATGAATCCCGTCACCTATGTGATGATCAATCTTGCGCTTCTCGTGCTCATCTACGTCGGCGCGCTCCGGGTCGATACCGGGCTTCTGACGCAGGGTGCCGTCATCGCGCTTTACAACTATATGTCCCAGATTCTCGTCGAGCTCATCAAGATGGCCAACCTGATCCTCACGCTGACGAAATCCTTCGCAAGCGCGGGCCGCGTGCAGAGCATTCTCGACCTGCCTGTTTCGATGACAAATGGCACAGCCACGGAAGGCCAAACCGATGCCCCTGCCGTCGAGTTCCGGGACGTTTCGTTCCGCTACGCGGATGCTTCCGCGGAGGCTCTCAGTCATATCAGCTTCCGGCTGATGCCCGGTGAATCCCTCGGCATCATCGGCGGCACCGGCTCCGGCAAATCCTCCCTCGCAAGCCTGATATCCCGCTACTACGACGCCACCGACGGCGAAGTTCTGGTGCAGGGCGTTCCGGTCAAAGAGTGGGATATGACGAAACTTCGTAAGCTCATCGGCGATGTTCCGCAGAAGGCGGTTCTGTTCTCCGGAACGGTCCGCTCCAACCTGTTGTGGGGCGATAAGAATGCCGAAGATAAAGACCTTTATGCCGCGCTTTCCGCTGCCCAGGCGGAAAGCTTTGTAAGAGAAAAGCCCGAAGGGCTTGACGCGCCGGTTACCGCAGGCGGCAAGAATTTCTCGGGCGGCCAGAGGCAGCGTCTTACAATCGCCCGCGCCCTTGTAGGCGCTCCGCCGATTCTTCTTTTAGATGACAGTTCATCTGCGCTCGACTATGCTACCGACGCCGCGCTTCGTAAGGCAATCGCGTCGCTTCCGAACAGCCCGAGCCGCATTATCGTATCCCAGCGGACCGTTTCGATCGCGGACTGCAACCACATCCTCGTTCTGGATGACGGCAATGCGGTCGGCTACGGCACCCACGGCGAACTTCTGAAAACCTGCCCGACCTATAAGGAAATCTGCCAGTCCCAGGAAGATGCCTCGGAGAACGGAGGTGCCGCATGAAGAAACAGACCATGCGCCGCGTCCTTTCGTATCTCGGACACCAGAAGCTTTTCCTGACGTTATCGCTGTTACTTTCCGCCCTGTCGGTAGTCTGCTCTTTGTATGTACCGCTTCTTCTCGGCGATGCCATTGACGGCATCCTGGGCAAAGGGAACGTTGATTTCGATTTGCTTTGGAAAATTCTTCCGAAAGCGGCCGTCCTGATCGGCATCTCCGCGGTTGCCTCCTGGATCACGGCAACCATCAACAACGCCATCACATTTCGCGTTGTGAAAGAGATCCGCGAGGAATTCTTCGAAAAGATTACCCGCGTTCCGGTTTCCTATCTGGATTCAAGAGAGAACGGCGACCTTTTGAGCCGTATGATCACCGACGTTGACCAGTTCTCGGACGGTCTTCTGATGGGCTTCTCGCAGTTTTTCACCGGCGTTGTGACAATTCTCGGAACGCTGTTCTGCATGGTCCTTAAGAGCCCGCTGATCGCGGGACTCGTCGTCGTTCTGACGCCCGCTTCGCTGTTCCTCGCGAAGTTCATTGCGGGCCGTACCTTTAAGCTGTTCCGTGAGCAGGCTAAGGTAAGAAGCGAACAGACCGGCCTGATCGACGAGATGGTCGGAAACCGCAAGGTGGTTACCGCTTTCTCGCACGAAGAGGAATCCCTCGAGGCGTTCCGCGAGGTGAACGACCGCCTGACGCACGCTTCGCTCCGTGCCACGTTCTTCTCGTCGCTCACAAACCCGAGCACAAGAATTATCAATAACACCGTATATGCCGTTGTCACATTTGCCGGAGCCTTATCCGTAATTGCCGGAAGGCTGACGGTCGGAAGCCTGTCCGCGCTCCTCGGGTATGCCGGACAGTACGCGAAGCCGTTCAACGAAATCTCCGGCGTCATTACGGAGCTGCAGAACGCGCTTGCGTGCGCGGGACGCGTGTTCGACGTGCTCTCCTACGAGTGGGAAGAGCCTGCAGAGGAGAGTGTTACCGATTTCGTTCCCGAAGGCCGCGTAACCGCGGAGCATGTCGCATTTTCCTATCGGCCTGACCGCCCGCTGATCCGCGATATGAATATCGATGTAAAGCCCGGCGCGAAGATTGCGCTTGTCGGGCCCACCGGATGCGGCAAGACAACCATGATCAACCTTCTGATGCGCTTCTACGACGTGAATTCCGGCGTGCTTTCGGTTGACGGCACGGATATCCGCACCATCCCGAAGCCTGTTCTTCGAAAGCAGTTCGGCATGGTTTTACAGGACACCTGGCTTGCCGAAGGATCGATCCGTGAGAATATCTGCATGGGACGTCCGGACGCGACCGAGGAGGAAATGATTGCGGCCGCCAAGGCTTCCCACGCGCATAGCTTTATAAGACGATTGCCGCAGGGCTACGATACCGTTCTGTCCCATGGCGGCGAGGAGCTTTCCGCAGGCCAGAAGCAGCTTCTCTGCATTGCCCGTGTTATGCTCGCGCTTCCGCCGATGCTGATCCTCGACGAGGCGACATCCTCAATCGATACCCGTACCGAACTGAAGATTCAGGACGCCTTCCAGACAATGATGAAGGGGCGCACCACTTTCATCGTGGCGCACCGCCTGTCGACCATCCGGAACGCAAACTGCATCCTCGTTATGAAGGACGGCGACATTATCGAGCAGGGCAGCCACGACGAGCTGATGGAGAAGGGCGGCTTCTACAAGGAACTCGTGCTTGCAGGCAGGAATGGCTGATTATCCGGGAACGACTGATTGTCCGCGGTCCGGACGGACGGCACTCCCCGCCGGCACGGATTGTACGGGGGGCTTGTCTTTCCGTTTTCGATATCGTATAATGAATATGTTTCGGGCATTTGCAGATCCGAAACAGGAGGTCCATCGGTTTGAATAAACAGAAGATCATCTCAATTGTATCCTTCGTTGTGATTATCGCTCTGCTTGCAGTCACGCGGATTTACGGCGGAGGCCGCTCCAACGGGAATCCCGTGCCCGGCTCCGAGCCCGGAACGACCGTAACGCCGACCGATGCTCCGACGCCTGTTCCGACGACGCCCGCGACACCGACTCCCAGTCCGGTACCGACCGATACGCCGACGCCCACTTTGAGCCCGACTCCGACGGCGACGCCTACACCGACCATGCCGCCGGTACCGACGATTGCCCGGGAATATACGGACGCCGCGAAGGCCGTCCTTGAAACCATGACGACCGACGAGAAGATTTACCAGCTCTTCCTCGTGACGCCCGAGCAGCTGACCGGCGTCTGGCCCGTCACCAATGCATATGATAAAACGAAAAATGCCATCCGGCAGAAACCGGTGGCAGGTATCGTATACGCCTCCCAGAACATCGTAGACCAGGGCCAGGTAATGCGGCTCCTTAGTAACAGCCAGGGCTACTCGAAGTTCGGCATGTTCCTTACGATTCACGATGAAACCGGCTCCCTGACGAGCCTTGCCGGAACAAGACGCGTCCGGAAGCCTTATGAGATCGGCAGCACCGGAGATACGAACAAGGCGTTCGAAACCGCCGTTTCGCTCGGTACCGACCTTCTGAAGCTCGGCTTCAACCTGAACCTTTCTCCGACGGCGGACATCACCGTGAACGGCACCTCCTTCGGTTCCGACGCGGAGCTTGTGGCCGGAATGGTAGAGGCTTATGTAAAAGGCGGTCTTTCGGTGGGAATGCCCAGTGTGCTGTGCCATTTTCCGCTGCCGGTCGCAGACCGGAACGAGCGGACGCTCGAAGAGCTCCGTGAGGCGGAATTCAAGACCTTCACGGTCGGACTGGTTGCCGGCGCATCCTTCGTAATGGTAGGCTATACCGACATGGCGGCGCTTTCCGAAACCGGACACCCGGCCTGTCTGAATCCGGATGTCATCGGCGTGCTCAGAAACGAGCTCGGATTTAACGGAATCGTCATGACCGAGGCGCTCGATGCCAAGGCGATTACCGCACAGTACAACGCAGGCGAAGCCGCCGTTATGGCTATCCAGGCGGGGGCCGATATCATTTACCGCCCTGCCGATCTGATTGCCGCGGCAAATGCCATCCGTGACGCCCTCAACGACGGAACCCTCAGCGAAGAACGGCTGAATGAAAGCGTGCTTAGGATCCTTTCCGTCAAGGCGCAGTTCGGAATTTTGAAGGAGCAGTAAGTTTAGGCTTCCGGCCGCCGAGGCGCGGTACGGAATTCAAGCAGTAAGCTTCGGTTTGGGAGTTATGAAAATGAAGTAACCTCCGGTTTCGGAGTTATGAATAAAAAACAAAAAGGAGAACCAATCACATGGACAACGAAATGACCCAGCAGAATGCGGACGGCGTCCTTGCCACTTGCATCAGCAAAAAGAACGACAAGACCCCTGTAGTTTTCTATGCGGACCGGATGAACTTCAAGGGGGAGACCATCCTGTACAGCGATGTTGAGACCATCAGATTTGCCAGCAGTCATACCGCTTACAGCCTCATTTTCGAGACCTATTCCGGAATCTGTAACCTCCGCCTGAAGGACGGTCGGAAGCTGAAATGGAGAACCGGTTCCTGGGGCTTCCTTGGAATCCACAGCATTAAGCGCAAGAAAGAACTCTACAGCGAGTTCTTCAGAGCAATCCTTGCAACGGTTGCCAAGAAAATTGCCGCGGATTACATCTCCCAGATTAAACTCGGCGGAACCGTTAAGATCGGCGGAATCACCCTTACGCCTACCGAAATCAGCGGAAAGCATGCCATGAAGAGCATCACGCTTCCGTACAGCGAAATCAGCGGCGCCAACCTCAGCTCCGGAAACATTTACGTCAACAAGGTTGAGAAGAATCGCTCCGCTTTCAACGGAATGCCCTTAAGCGTTGACAACGCTATCTGCCTCCTCTACATCGTTAACTCTCTTTGCGGCGTAGAGACGAATCCCGATGAGGCTGCACAGGGCAACGCATAATTGCGCAGCCGGTAGTTTGAAGCTCAAAACCGAATACTTGATGAAAAGGGCCTTTCGCTTGTCAGCGACGGCCCTTTTTGAATGCGAATGATAATCTGATTTTTGACCATCCGGTCCCTTTTGGAACCGGATGTTGTTTTTCTGCCTTCCAATTCCAGTCTTCCGATGGTTCTTTGGAACTGAGAGCAAGATTATCCCTTTTCAGTTCCAGTCTTCCGGCGATTCTTTGGAACTGAAAGCAAGATTATCCCCTTTCAGTTCCAGTCTTCTAGTGGTTCTTTGGAACTGAAGGCAAGATTATCTCTTTTCAGTTCCAATCTTCCGACGATTCTTTGGAACTGAAAGCAGGTTTTACTCTTTTCAGTTCCAATCCTACAACAAATCCCTGGAACCAAAGGCAAGTTTTCCGCTTTTCGGTTCCAGTATATTAGCAAAACCGATCCCCCACAAAAGAGCCTGAAAGCACAGAAGCGACAACGAGGGCCCATCGCACTCGGTGCGACAGGCCCTCGTTGTCAGTCTATGTAGTTTCAGAACAGCTTCTCTTCGACATTCGAAAGCGATTCGGCGGCTGTCTCGGCAACCGTTTCAGCAGCAGCTTCCGTCGTCTCCGTTACGGCCTCAGCTGCAGTTGATGCAGTCTCTGCGGCGGCATCCGTTACGTCTTTTACTGTCCCGTTTAAGAAAGCGTTTACTTCATCTTCCGTCACATTCAAGGCGTCAGCTGCCGCATCAGCGGCCTTCGCGGCTGCCTCTTCGGTTGCTTCTGCCGGATCGTCATACTTGGCGAAAGGAAGCGGTTCTTCAGGTTCCTCTGCAGGAACTTCAGCGGGCGCCTCCGCAGTGGTCTCAGCGGATGCTTCGGCCGATACCTCGGCGGGTGCTTCAACAGAAGCCTCAACAAGTGCCGCTACGGGTGCCTCAGCAGGTGTCTCCGCCGGTGCCGTATTCACGGAAGCCGGAACTACCGGCTGTTCAGGTGCTGCCGGTTGTACGGGCGCTGCTTCCGGCTGCGTAGGATTCTTCGCTGCCTTCACCGCTGCCGCTTCATCAAGTCGTAAATCCATCCACTTGGCACCAAGCAGAACGATAAATGCCATCGGGATATATGCTATAAATCCGTCACACGGGAATTGATACCGGTCAATTGTATCGCTCCAGCTCTCCGCCGACCATTCCTTCGTAAGAAGCGGAAGAACGTCAAGCGTGATGCTTAACAGAATTCCGAGAATGATTGACGAGCGCATCAGGATGGTGAAGATGCCTGTGGCATTTGCCGCGCGAAGCAGCAGGAATGCGCCAATCAGCATGAACAGAAGCACCAGTCCGGTGATGGTGCTGCAATAGATGAGTCCGGTAATCCGCATGTCGCCCCAGGACCACTTGATGCCCTTGTTGTCGTGAATCCAGCGGTAGGTATAGATGCCGAACTCCGCCGTAACAAGCAGTGCGCCGAGGAAGAACAGGAACCGGTTATTGCTCACCATCGAAAGGAACAGCACGAGAAGTGCCGCAATAACCATTAACAGAGATACTGTAGACAGGCGGATGTCCTTGTCGAAAAACTCCCTGAGCGCCTTCAGAACGGATATGTCTTCCGATTTCGCCGTGTACAGAACGGCATAAACAAACGAATACGCCAGCTGCACGAAAAGCAGAAGGAAGCCGAAGGATAGTACATATGAATACTTTTTACTCTTAACTGTCATAAGAAAACCCCCTTTGCATCGGTATTTGCAAGAATAATTTTAGCATTTACCGCGGCAAATGTCAATCCTCTTTACCTCAAGCCGCTTCCCACACAGTCTTCCGGTCGTTCCCCCGTTAGCGCGTAAAATTCGTCCAGACCCGGCTCTCCTCCTCGGGAAGACCGACCTGTTCCTTACCGAGTGCGATGCTCTTCATCAGAAAGACCATATTGCGGGCAAGGACACGCATCACCTGCATGCCTTCCGCATCCACGCGGCCCTCGCCGGGCTCCCAGCCGTAGATGTTGTTCCAGTA
>DBWJ01000083.1 GCA_002308955.1 Lachnoclostridium sp. UBA1241
CATCAGCTGAAGTCCATCGATGAATTCGAAGAGTTCCGAAAGAGCAACGAGGCAAAAAGAAAGACACAGTCCCGGTTCGTGAAGGACCAGCTCATGATGAACATCCGGATGCATTCCAACGGCGAGAGTGCAATGGGATTTTTCACTTCCCAGATCGATGAAAACGCACTCTATCTTCTGGACGAGCCGGAGAACAGCCTTTCCGTCGAGCGCCAAATGGAACTGCAGAAACTGATTCTGGATTCGGCAAGGTATTTGGGCTGCCAGTTCGTGATCGCGACGCATTCCCCGGTTCTTCTGTCGATTCCCGACGCTTTGATCTATGACCTGGATGAGGATCCTGTCAGAACAAAACGATGGACGGAACTGAAAAACGTCCGGACCTACTATGAATTTTTCAAAAGCCATGAGAAGGAATTTGAGACGAATAAGGCCACGGAAGAATAGTGATCGATCAATCTGAGCTTTTTTCCGCCCGAGCCTTCGCAGATAGCGTACTTGACACTTCCCATTTCCGTATGCCATACTAGTTCTGCAAGCAGACAGCTGATCCGTTTTGCGTGATTTGTTTCAGCTTTTTATTTCATTTTTGTCAATCAGGAGAAAACATATGAAGAAGATAATCGCTTTGATGCTATCCCTTTTGATGCTGTTTTCCTTTGCAGCATGCGTTAAGTCCGCCGGTAAAGCCGGGGAGAACGCTTCTGACTCCCCTGCGGCATCGGAGTCAAAAGGCACAACGGTGAAAACGGAAGCCCCGACCGAAGAACCGACCCCGGAACCTACCGAAGAACCGACTCCGGAGCCGACGGAGGAACCGACCCCGGAACCGACCGCGACGCCGACCCCGGAACTGACAGTGACGCCGACCCCTGCTCCGACGGAGGAACCCGAGCCGACCGAGACGCCGACTCCGACAAAGGCACCGACTAAGGCCCCTACAAAAGCTCCAACAAAGGCACCTACCAAGGCGCCCACAAAGGCACCGACTAAAGCGCCTACTCCGGTTCCCACCAAGGAGCCGACGAAGGTTCCTACCAAGGAACCCACCAAGGAACCGACGAAAGAACCCACCAAAGAGCCTACTAAGGTTCCGACCCAGACGGTAACATACACATTTTCCGAAATGAATCAGAAAATGACGGTGGTCTCGGCGGTTAACGTCCGTGACCTGCCGAATTCCAATAACGGCAAGATTATCGGTAAGCTCGAGAGCGGAGCAAAGGTGCATGTCACCGGCAAATGCAACGAAGCCAACTGGTACCGCGTCGATTATAACGGCGGCGTAGGTTACAGCTACTGCGATTACCTTACGACCGGCGAAAGTTCCATGGTTTCAAGGAGCGCGAGCGAAGAGGACCTGCTGACTGCCCTTATCTTCACGGAGGCGGGCGATACCTACATCGAGCAGCTTTGTACGGGACAGGTCGTAAAGAACCGCATGTATGCCGGCAGTTCGATGTATGACGCGATTTATGCACCGAGCCAGTTCTCCGTGACATACCCAAGAAATGCCCCTTGCGCGTTCTCCAAGGCTTACGACAACTGGGTGAACAAATCCTATGAAAAGGGCGGCTGGTACGAAGCCCGCATGCTGAGCGCCAACAAGGCAGCCAAGCAGATTCTTGCGGCAGACCTTACTTGGGGTGAAATCTATGACTCCGGCAAAGCCTACCAGTACACCCGCGGCGCGGACGCGCACGACCGCGGCTCCCGCTTCAACTACATGTATTTCCGTCTGTATTCCACCGATGCGGCGGGGCAGCAGTTCGCCAATTCCGTAAAGGAGTATTTCCTTATCGGCAACACAATCTTCAACGCGGGTTACTGACCGACTTAATGAACCGTTTTCCATGCCATTTCCCGCTCGACTTCTCATTGACGCGGGACGGATTTATTTGGTATAATCATAGTGGTGAATTACAGGCGTTAAAGAGGAATCCCGGCATGAACCTGACTGATGAAGAATTGTATGACCGTTTTCTGAACCGGCACACGCAGGACGATTTCCGGGTGCTGTTTGAAAAGTATAAAGAGGGACTGATCCTGTTTCTGAACGGATTCGTCCACAACCTCGACGATGCGGAAGAACTGATGATTGACGCATTTGCGGAAGTGGCAGCAGGAAGGACGATCTTCTCAAGGAGAAGTTCCTTTAAGACATGGCTCTTCTCCGTCGGAAAGAAACTTGCTTTGATGCATCTACGTAAGGCAAAACGGACCGAGACCGTCTCCGCAGACGCGGAGGAGATGGACATCCCGGATTCCGACGGGGCGCTCCCGGAGATGAAGATTCTTTCCGAAGAGCGAAACCGGATTCTGTTCCGGGCAATGGAGAAGATACACGAAGATTATCGAAGAGTACTGATGCTTTTATACTATGAGGATATGTCCCATGAGGAAGTATCGAAGGTCATGGGGAAAAGCCGGAAGCAGGTTTATCACCTTGCCGAGCGGGGCAGGAAAGAACTCCGCGAGATTTTGAAGAAGGAGGGCTTAGGATATGAAGTCGAATGATGTGCAATTTGCCGAGATTATGAAACGTTCGGAGCAGGTAAAAGAGCACCGTCAGCTTGTCAATAAGATTACGGCGGATATCCTTGTCGCCGTTCTTCTGATTGCCATGATTGCGGGCGCCGGTCTGTCGGTTCCGACCTTGAAAACTACTGCCGTCGAAATGACCGAGACTCCTTACGGCAGCATCTTTTTGGTTACTCCCTACCTCGGATATGTGATCGTAGGGCTTTTGGCATTTGCCCTCGGAATCTGTGTTACGATTCTCTGCATCCACATTAAGAAACTGAAGGGAAAAGACTGATGGGACTTTCGGCGCTGATAGTAGATATTACTAATCTTATCGTCCTGCTTTTTGTGCTGGTCGGACTGATTCGCATGATTCTGTCCGGCCGCAGAAGTATGGCGGTAATTTTTTATGCCTTCTCCACGGCAAGTCTGTCCTTCAGCTATATCTACTGGCTGATCTATGATCTGATGTGGCCTGAGGAAAGGCTTGTTTTCGCTGCCAATGAAGTCAGCGAATGGGGGCACTTCCTGATGTGCGGCGCCGTGCTTGCGTATATGTTCAAAAACATTACCCGTGTTGATTTCGGAGAGATCTGCGGCATCACGATTCTTGTTGCCGTTAACGTGGCACTTTGGATTGCGTGGAGCGGTGAATGGCTGCAGGATATTGTGACCGGGTTGTGTATCGCATACTGGGCATACCGTCTCGCCGTCGGGCTTAAAGAGTCGAAAAGCGCTTCACTTCTCGAGTGGGGCGGGCTTGTTGCCGGGTTTGTAATCACAGTCCTTTTGCAGGTGGCATCCTTCTTCAAGGGCGCTCCGATCAGTGCGCTTTACCTCGCAAGTTTTATAACACTTGCGGTTGTCCTCCTTATCATTCACATAAAAACGATTCTGACGCTTGTCCGGGCAAAGGAATATTCGGATTACCGGGAAGCCTTCTGCCTTGCCCTTTTGATCGTAATTCTCACCGGCTCCGGCATGTATATGTCGAGTGAGCCGTATTATACAATCTTCCTCGGTTCCATGCTGCTTCCTTACAGCTACAGTTATATAGCAATGAGAAAGGGGGCGGATCTGGCATGATTTACGCTGAGAATATCCTGCTTTGCATCGCGGTTCCGCTCGGAATCTCCCTTCTTTTTGTGAAGGACCAGGTGCGCCGCTTCGTCTTCTCGTTCCTTTTAGGCATGGTCATCTGCCTTCTGTCCGCTTATATCAGCGGCTACCTGAGCATCGTGACCGGGTACGGTGCGGAGAAAACGTCGATTTTCCTTTCTCCGCTTGTTGAAGAACTGATGAAAGTATTCCCTCTTCTGTTCTTCCTGATGATGTTCGATGAGGACAATTCCTCCATCGTGAGCACGTCAATCGCCATCGGCGCCGGCTTCGCGACCTTTGAGAACTGCTGTTACATCCTGAATTACGGTGCGGAAAATCTGACATACGTTATCATCCGCGGCATGTCCGTCGGCGTTATGCACATCGTCAGCATTTATGCGCTTTCCCTCTGGTTCATTCTGTCGATCCGCCTGAAAGCGTTCACTTTCCCGAACGTGGTCGGTGCGCTGTCGCTTTCGATGACATTTCACGCGACCTATAACCTGCTTGTTTCAAAGCCGGGTGTCACATCAATCATCGGTTATATGATGCCGATATTGACCGCCATCCTGCTGTCGGTTCTTCGAAGCCGTTTTGCACTGACGGAAGAAAAGAAAGAATAACGAAGATTTACTTAAACTCTCGGGAACATGTCCCGGGAGTTTTTTTGCCTGAGAGTGACCCCCGAAAAATGTGATATGGTTATTCTGTTTTAGGTGTTGTTTTGGATGTTACTCAAAATATTTTCAAATTTAGGTGGGCAAAAATCCGAAAAGCTGCAACTAAAGGATAGAATCGCAGTTGAAGAAGGAGGGGTTAGCTGTGAAATACGAATCGAACGAAGCGCTTGAGCTGATTTTTGAGAAGAGTAAAAAGATACGCGCCGGGCGGGAACGCCGCAGGACAGCAGTCTTAGGGGCGGCATCCTCGGTGCTTGCGGTTCTTTTAATTGCAACGGTCATTCTTCTGAAAGGACAGACGGTTTCCGAAGCGACCGCATCGCATCTCGGAGCATTTCTGCTTCCTTCGGAGGCCGGCGGATATGTGATCGCCGGAGTTTTGGCATTTATACTCGGAATTCTGATTACAACAATTGTTCTCCGCTACAGCGAGAAGAGAAAGGAGAGGAAGAAGGATCAATGAAGCGAAAGTTATTTTTTCTTCTTTTCGTGATTCCGCTTCTTCTGCTTGTATCCTGTGAGTCAAGCTCCTACCGCCACAACATGCGCGGCAAGGAGGAAGCAGGGAAGAAGGAACAGCAAAACAATGAATCGGAAATCACCCCTACCGGGGAGCCGGAAGAGCAGCCGACGTTAGCCCCGGGAGGCGAAGACAGTTCACCGCCCGGTGAAGGAATCGGAGCGCTGCCTCCGGCGGGATCCTCCTGGATTGAGCATCCCGAGGCGATTGAGGCGACTGCCGGATCGGTTGTAAAGCTTGACGTCTACGATAAGAACGGAACGAAGATCGCAACCGGAACCGCGTTCGCGGCAATTGAACCGGGATATCTCGTAACTGCTTATCATGTAATCGACGGAATGGAATATGCGAAAGCAACCGGTGAGGGCGGATTGTCCTTTACCCTGACGGAAATCATCGGAGCGGATGAAGGGGAAGATACAGCCGTTTTAAAACTTCCGGACGGCGTAACGCTTCCGGTAATCGATATCGGCGGAGAACCGCTTCGCGGAGAACCGACGGCGGTAATCGGAAGTCAGGCCGGTGTAATGAACCTTGTGACGATAGGATATTACAGCGGACTCTGGGAAAACGGCGAACACATAAGGTACCTGTTCAGCACGCCTGTTGCGGGCGGCTGCAGCGGAGCGCCGGTCATCAACAGCGCAGGCTATGTCATAGGGCTTGTAAGCGGAACCTATGACAATGCGCAAAATCTGAATATAGCGGTGCCCATGGCGGTTGCCGTGGAACTCTATAACCAATACACGGAGGGCTTGGAACAATGAAGTCAAAACGGACACGAATAATTATCGCGGCCTCGGCAGCAACTCTGCTTGTTGCCGGATTGATTACGTTCTTCGTATTAAAGAACAGGCATAAGCTTGCAACCTACGAAGTATCGTTCGCGCTGCCTGAGACGGCAAGCGCGGAAGAGCGCAGCACAACGAAACTTCCCGAAGCCGTTAAGGTACAGGAAGGAACAACAATCGGAACGCTCGCAAAACCGACGCGTGACGGCGCCATCTTCATGAACTGGACATATGATCCCCAGGGACTGAACCGTGCCAACAGCGATGACCCGATCACATCGGATCTGGTTCTGTTCCCGCGTTTCGTGAAAGAGCAGGGACTGAATGACATCACCGGTTTTACTTACGTTTCGAAGATGAACGTACCGGCCGATTTTGATATGGAACTGATCACTTACGGCCTGAGCCGCGAGCAGGTGGAAGCGCTTGTTACGGTTAAGAACGCGAGCCGTGCAGGCATAACGGTTCCTTATGTTCTTTACTCGGAAAGCGAAGCCGAGGCAAGAGAGTGGCTCAGCACTGCCGGGCTCAACGGGGAAACCGTTGAGGCGGTACTAGACTGCATCGATAAGAGTAAGAGTACCACCGGAAGAGGAACCCTTCTTGATCGCCTGACGGAACTCATGGAAAATCCGACGGAAGGCGTAGTTTTGACCGAAGAAGCTGTTACGGAAATCGTGTATCATTTTACGCCGGAGAGCGTAACGGTAGACAATTCCGCGTATGAGGGACTGGATGAGCAGACCCTTTTGGTAATCAGTTCCCTCGGAATTGACTTCGCAACGGTTACCGAGGCGGACCTTCTGGAACGTTACGGATTAAGCCCCGACGACAGCGTTGAGCGTTACTGGCGTGAGGAAATCGGTCTTGACGTTAACCAGGTTCTGCTTCTTGAGCAGTTCCTGTACGCCGATAAAACCATCCGCGGCGACCACTGGAAGCTCCATACCGCGTACGGTGAGTGGGAAGGCGGCGAAGTTTATTCCGTTAACCTTGCCGATACCGCGCGCATCCGTTTTGTCTATGACGGAGAGCCCACCAAGAAGGAAGTTACCGAATATAACATTACGATCGTTCAGGAAGAGATCACGAACATGACCGTGGACTCCCGTGTGATTCATGTGCCTGCTTCCGAGGTGGAAGGCGTGGATTTCCGCGGCGTGCTGACCCTTGAGACCGATGAGGACGGCAACATGTCCGCAAAGGAAAACTCCGGTACCGGCGTTCTGACCTATTCCGGTACGGAAGAGTTCAAATCCGGCGTGACGGTAGCTGTTCATAAGGGAGAATTCACCGATGACGGAATGTCCAGCGGCGATGTCGCATACGTTAAGATCATCCGCCATTATGAAGACAACCGGTATGAGTTTGAATATGCCGGTCTCGAGAGCATTCTCGCGGCGGAAAATGTGATACCGGTTCCCGATGACGGAAGTCTTCAGGACGGTACGATTAAAGTTGATAATAAGTATCTTGATTTCGGAAACGCAGCTTTCCGGGACTACGGTCTTGGCAGAGATTCGGTGATCAAGGTCGGCGACAACCTGACCTTCTACACCGGCAAGCTCGGCGGGTCTGATTTTGCGGAAACCGGTTACGGTAAGATTACCGGAATCACGAAAGAGAATAACGCGATGGTATTTACCTATTCGTTAATCTCTATCGAAGAACTGACTGCTCCGGAAATTGTTCTTTATAACACCCTTCCGGAGATCGATTTTGAAACTTCTACGATCGACCTCAAGGATGTCGAGCAGGGAATGTACGAACAGATTTCGAAGAGCACCATCATGGACGAGACGAAGGAACTGTTCGAGCTGCTGCTTACGGATCAGACCATTGATTTCGACAGCTTTGAGCATGGTGATGAGCTTCGCAACATGGTTATTAAAACCAACGGCGAAGATATGACCCTTGAAGACATCCGCAAGTTATCCGGCGGCGGAAGCAAGGTGAAGGTAGACGACTGGCAGTTCACATTTACCGGTGGCTTCATCCTGCAGTATCTGGAAGGAAAAGGTCTCCGTGCGGAGGTTGCCGTTTCCTTTAAGATTACGATTCAGATCGGCGATAACGGCGGAACGCTCGAAATCGTTCCCGCCATCATCTTCGAGCAGGAAATCAAACTGACGCCTTCCGTTAAGGTTAAGAGAAACAAGAATAAATTCGGTCTGACCTCGAGCCTTGACATCACGGCTTCTCTGGATGCGGGAACCTATACCGGATTCGGTGTAGTCGTAACCGCGCAGACGAAGAACGAAGAAGAGCCCGATGCTGACTTTGCGGAAATGACCGGAGGCTTCATTGATAACGGTAACGGCGGAACGCTTCAGAACAGAGCGACTGCAGCCAAGGCTCTGATTACCGCCGGAGACGCATTTACCGCGTATACCAACCTTGAAGAGATGAAGGATAAAGGCGCCGGTTATTCACACGGCGGCGGTGAGAGCGGCGGACAGGAAAGCCAGGATTATGTATCACCCGGCCTCGGCGGCGGGCTTGTGGAGAAATACTCCAACATGCTCGGCAATGACGCAGAATATATTGACCTCGTCGATATCGACCTCGCAAGCATTGATATTCCGATTGACCCCTGCGGTATCATCCATGTCGGAATGAAGATTAACTTCAACGTCAGCCTGAAGATCAACGCGATGATCGGCGCGGGAATCAGTTATGAGAACGAGAAGCTGTATGCGTACTCCTTCCGCGCCAAGATCTGGGGCGGCGGTGATGAGTATAAACAGATCGGAGGCTTTAAGGAAGGCTCCAGCGTAACGGATGTTAAGACATCCTGCTTCCGCGCTGACTTCTATGCCTTCGGTATGATCGGTCTCCGCGCAGGCGTGAGCCTTGATCTCCGTGTCGGCGTATTCAGCACGGATCTTGATTCGGTCGGCGTTGTGGCATCGGCCGGTGTTTACGCGGAGCTCTACGGATTCCTGTATGTACATTACGAATTGAAGGCCGGTGAACCGGCGAAATCAGGAGCCTGCGGTTCCCTGTATTTCGAAGTCGGTATCTATGTTGAGATTAACCTGAAGATTCAGGTCGGCGCAGGAAGAGCGTCGAAGGAATGGCCGCTTTATGAGAGCACCATACCGTTCTTAAAACTCGGATGCGAATTCTTCCCGATCGACTTCTCTATCGAACCGGATGACGAGGCTCTGACGGTTAAGATTCCGAGTACGACGAACTCTTATAAGATCGACGGCGAAAGCATCTTCACGATGAAGCTCATGGAACTGAAGAGCGGTGAAGAGTCGGAAGAAAACTGTGACTCGAAGGTGGTGGATACGGAGGACGGAACTCCGTTCACCGCGACGATCAAGCAGCCTGAGTCGGAAACCAACGGTCTGACGCTCAGCACCAGCCGTTCCTGGACACAGTACAACGAAGAGAACTTCACGGTTGAATGCTTTGATACGGACGACGAGGGAAAGATTATTCCCGGACCTTCTTCCTTCCAGTACCTGCCCGGTACGAACGAAATCGTTATCATCCCGATTGACTGCACGAAGACGAAGTTCTACGGAAAGATTGTATTCACCTATAAGAACCACGCATTCGGTTTCAATACCGAGAAGATTCAGCGTACCGTTAACGTATCCTGGGAAGGCGTTCTGAAGACTGCACGTGTGGAGTATTACCGCGAGATTACGACCCTCGGAGCATTTGAGCTTGTCGGGACCGGTTCGGTAACGGGACTTGAGAATACATACTGTTATGTTGCCATTTCGCCGGAGTTTTACAATCTGTATCCGGGTTACCGGCTTGACTATATGAAGTATCCGGACGAGCCGGCACTGAAAGACAAGTATTACAGCACCAGTGATGAATACCAAAAAGCGTTGAAGAAGTTGAATAGGGCCGAGTGGCAATCCGCTGAGGCATATTATTGGGGAGCGGAGACAGGCAGACTCTGGGAAGAACTCCAAATCTATTCCGGACTGTATTACGGCTATAAGGAAAACAATGAGAAAGCCATCCGTGAGCATAACGGGGGCAATACATACTTTACCCTCCGCGGCAACGATACGGTAGTCGGAGCGTACTTCAGGCGGAATTTCGTTTACAGCATAGTCATGCTTTACGATTCGCAGTATGATATAAAGAAGAGCGGTGATTATTCTTCCGAGTACATGGAGATTCTCGATTCGTATAAGATTTACGATTCCATTCCGGAACGTTACAAGAATTTCCGTCCGGAGTTATATGAATCCGTAAACTGGTATATCAAATACTCGGATCCCGCCCAGTGTGATAAGTACGGAACCGGCGCGGCATTCGATGATTCGGGAGCAATCCAGAATCAGGTACGAAACGGTGATCTTACCGGATTGACGCCGATCAACAAAGATACCGTCATGGAAAGAGCAAAGAGTTTCTGCGCGGTCATTGTCGGTGTTCCGGTCGGTAAAGAACACACCATTCACTGGATGGATGACGAAACGGAAATCGCGACAACGAAGCAGCATTATCTTGAGAAGATTGTCCTTCCGAAGACGGAGCCTGCGAAGGCCGGATGCGTTTTCGAAGGATGGGATTCGGATTTCGGAACGATTACCGGTGACAGTATCATGCGGAATTCCGACATGTACATTAACGCAACCTTCAAGGGTGATGATGTAAATGTTACATGGGTTCTGGATGACGGCAGATCATTTGAAAGCGTGATTCATGTAGACGACCGTATCTACCAGTCTCTACCCGAGGAACTTCAGTCCGATTCGAACTCCATGTATATCTGGCGGACGGATAAGGATGACATGAGCTCCACGGTACCTTACGATTATAAGATGGACAACCGTTCGGAAGTCACATTTTACGGTCGTCCCGGCATCGGCTTCTCGCGTATTACGTGGGTTGACGGAGATTATCAGGTCAGCGAATATGTGGAAATCGGCGTAGCGCCGAATCGCCCGAATCGGACGAATTCGGACGGTCTTGACCTTACCTGGATGCTTTCCGACGGAAGCGCGATGCAGAAGGAATTCATCATGCCGCGGAACAGTGTCACCGCTACCGCGCTGTGGCATAAGCATGACTGGTCTGAGGAAACCGCGAAGGTGAATCCGACCTGTAAGACGCCCGGACACGAAGGTGTCGTATGTAAGGAATGCGGACTCGTGGCAGACGGCACAACGATTCCCGTTAACCCGAACGGGCATGTATGGGGTGACTATATCGTTACCGCTCCTACATGTACAAAGGAGGGTGTAAAGGGACATCAGTGCGATTACTGTGACGCCGTTGAGAAAGGATACACGGCAGCAGTTGAAATCAATCCGTTCAATCATGAGAATACGGAACTCAGAAACGAGAGAAAGCCGAGCTGTAAGGTCGGATATACCGGTGATTTATACTGTGCGGATTGCGGAGAACTTCTGGAAGAAGGCTATGAGACCTATATTACCGGCATATGCGTATACGGTACCTCGGTTGACAGAGTTGAGCCGACCTGTACCGAATGGGGAGATCCAGGAAAGGTTGTCTGCATATATTGCGGCAGACTGATGGAAGCGTATTCCTATAAAATCCCGCCGAAAGGACATTACGGGGTTGTCGTTCCCGAAAAGAGCAAGGATGCAACCGATGACGAGCCCGGTATCCGTCATATGAAGTGTGCAAGATGCGGAGAAGAATGGGACGAAGAACGCGCGGCCCTCGGACATGTCTTCGAGGAAGGCGAAATTGTTTCGCAGGCAACCTGTCAGCACGGCGTTATCATGCGGTTCGAATGCATCACTTGCGATAAATGTGATAACATTGAGGTTTCCGATAAGTCCGATCATCATTTCATCAACGGCATCGTTATCAAGGAACCGAGCTGTAAAGAAGAAGGTGTAATGCGTTACATCTGTGAATACTGTACTCTGACGAAGGAAGAACCGATTCCGAAGACGAATAATCACCAGTATGACACGGGCGTTGTAACGAAGGAAGCCACCTGCAAGGAGGCGGGTATAAAGACATATACCTGTCAGATTTGCGGCGAACAGTTTACAGCGGAAATTCAGAAGCTTGACCACGTATGGGATGTTGTCGGTATCACGAAGGAACCGACCTGCAAAGAGACGGGAATCCGTCTTGAGAAGTGTATCCACTGCGACGAGACCAGAGAGATCACGCTTGAGGTAAATCCGAACAATCATGTGCATCTTAAGGATGAGACGGTTGTACAGGAAGCAACCTGTGTATCCGACGGCGTGAAGAGAAGCGTCTGCGCAGACTGCGGAAAGACGGTTACCGAGAAGACTCCGGCGCTCGGACATGACTGGAGTGAGGCAACCTATGAGTGGTCGGCAGACTGCAGCACCGTAACGGCAACCCGTAAGTGTAACAGAGACCACAACCATGACATAAAGGAAACCGTTAAGACTACGGCCAAGGTTACGAAGGAGCCTACGGCTCAGGCAATGGGCGAGACGACTTATACGGCAACGTTTAAGAGCGACGCCTTCACGACGCAGACCAGAACGCTTACGAATATCGACAAGATTGACGAGAGCTGGGGTGAGGCTACCTACACCTGGGCAAGCGACTACAGCACTGTTACCGCGAAGCGCGCAAGACGTTCCGACGCGTCCATCGTGGAAACCGAAACGGTTCAGACAACCGTAACGGAATCCAGGAAGGTATCCTGTGAAGAAGACGGTGAGAAGGTTTACACCGCTGAGTTTAAGAACCCTGCGTTCAGTAAACAGGTGAAGAGCGTGACCGTTGCGAAGCTCGGCCACAAATGGGAAACCGTATCCGCGGCTTCCACGGATCCGGAGATGATTCTTGATGAGTACGACGCATGCATCGGATGGAAGCTCGGTAAGAAGCATCTGAAGTGTGCAAACTGCGGAGAAGAGAAGGACGAGAACATCAGGGTATCCACGGCAATCGCTAGTGCTGCCGGCGGAGTCTGCACATCGTACACCAAGTCCGCTATGGTACTTGAGGTAGCCCTAATGGAAAATGAATACGGATGGGCATCCATTGAAGAATGGGCAGGAGAAGACACCTTTGCTCAGGTTATCGAAAACTGGACGCATCCCGTACCGTACACGAAGGCTAACGATGGATGGTGGACGTGGGATCCCGGAACAATCAGCGATTCTCAAGCAGAGCTTTATATGTCTCTGAATCAGTGCCATCCGACCGGAAGCTACAGCTACTCGGACAGCACTCTTGCAAATACGAGGGTGATAGATTTCACGGGCGATCAGGCCGTTATTACGGTAACCTTCAACCCGAATGATACGGCAACTTATTCCGCTACTTCTATGACCATTACATTCAAGTTCAAGTAACAGTAAGTAAACACAGGACGTCCGCAGTGATGCGGGCGTCCTGTTTTATGTAATTCCGTCAGAAAAAACTTGTATGAAAAGGAGATAAGTGGTATATTATAAATTTGGAATGAAATATAATGCGAGACGGCCGGTGTTACATTTTCCGCATACGGCTTCTGCATGAAAAGATATGAAAGGAGTCATGAATCATGGGATTTATTGACAGAATCAAAGAAAGAGCGAAGCAGGACAAGAAGACGATTGTTCTGCCCGAGTCCATGGACAGAAG
>DBWJ01000109.1:0-203 GCA_002308955.1 Lachnoclostridium sp. UBA1241
CGCATCATCTGCGCCTTCACGCGTTCCCCTCCGGAGAGCGTTCTCATCTCCTGATCGCGGTAGAAGAACTGGGCCTCGACATGGCAGTCAGCTGCCAGTCCGGCAAGTTCTTTCGGTGTCCGGTCAAGAAAATCCGCGCTCTCACAGAAATACTCGCAAACGGTCTTGCTCTTCTCCTCTTCGGGGAGTTCCTGCGGCAGGGT
>DBWJ01000109.1:311-5907 GCA_002308955.1 Lachnoclostridium sp. UBA1241
CCGTTTCCCTCCTCGCCGATCATCACGGCGCGGTCGCCCTTATTGAGCACCAGCGAGAATCCGTCCAGGATTGTCCGCAAATCCTTCTTATGTGTTAAAGTTACGTTTTTAATCTGAAACATGAAGCACCTCCTTCGGTTCACAAAAACTTCCCGGGAGCGCCTTCATATTCATTCGCAAATCCAATCCATGGGATTTGTCTGAATATAAAGATAGCCCCGACACCTTCCGGTATCGGGGCATGAAATCAGCATCATATAACTATGCTTTGTGGGCATAGAACGTCTTATGCTAAATTGCGCTTCTCCGGGAGGCTGTACCAACATACAAGTATTCTTTTGTGAAAGTGCTAAGAATAATCATTTGTATACCTCCCTTTCTCGCTTTCAGCGTATTTGAATTCGTCAGCACTTGCTGACATGGCAGATTATAAAGGCACTTTCGGAAAATGTCAAGCCGAAATGTTACATTTGCCGCATCCGTTCTCTCCTTTCTCAAGTCGAGAAAGAGTAAAGAGTAAAAAAATCCTCTCCCGTCTGCCAACGGGAGAGGTCGGTTCCTAGTGAACTGATTTCCACTCCAGGAGCATCCGCTACGGAGCGGGTGCTTTTCCTTTGTCTAGATTCTAACATATTTCTTTTCAAAAATCAAGCAATTTGAGCTTTAATCCTTCCGCGGAAGCGCCTTCCGGCTAGCGGACACCTTTTCGCAGCGTGCGCATGGAATTCAGTATCGCAAGCACGGTCACACCCACATCTCCGAACACTGCTTCCCACATATTGGCGAGGCCGAGCGCTCCGAGAATGATCACAAGGAATTTGACCGCCAGGGCGAACACGATGTTCTCGCGGACTATTCGCATCGTCTTACCGGCAATCCGGACAACCGACGCGATCTTTCCGATGTCGTCATCCATCAGCACGATGTCGGCCGCTTCGATTGCAGCGTCTGAACCGAGGCTGCCCATGGCGATTCCGACGTCCGCGCGCATCAGCACCGGAGCGTCATTGATTCCGTCTCCGACAAATGCCAGACGGCCTCCGCTTTCCTGCTTATTAAGCAATTCTTCGATCTTCTCCACCTTGCCCGCGGGCAGAAGCTCCGCATGGGTTTCGTCGATTCCGAGCGCCGCTGATACCACCTGTGCGGCCTCCGCGCGGTCACCGGTCAGCATAACGGTCTTTTTGATTCCTACGGATTTCATATCGGTAAGGGCTTCCTTAACACGGCTCTTAATCTCATCCGAGATCACGATGCATCCGCAGTATACGCCGTCATAGGCCACATAAACAACCGTTCCGTTCTCTTTCGAAGGGGCATATTCGACACCCATCTCCGCCATAAGCTTATCATTTCCGATTCCGAGGTCTTTCCCCTCATATAAAACACGGACACCGTGTCCGGCCGTCTCTTTGGCCGCTCCGACCTTTTCCTTGGAAATTGCTTTCCCGTATGCGCTCGTGATGGACTGCGCGATCGGATGGTTGGAGAGAGATTCGCCGTGGGCCGCAAGCTCCAGAAGACGGTCCTCCGACATTCCTGAAGCCTCTGCGGGAAGGATCTTACTGACCTTGAACTCGCCCTTCGTAAGGGTTCCGGTCTTATCAAATACAATCGTCGACACCTCGGAGATAGCCTCGAGGTAGTTGCTGCCCTTTACAAGAACGCCGATTTTCGACGCAGCTCCGATTCCGCCGAAGAACCCGAGAGGAACCGAAATTACAAGGGCGCACGGGCACGAAACGATCAGAAAGATACACGCGCGGTGAATCCAGTTTGCCCAGTCTCCGCCTGTTACAAGCGGAGGAATGACGGCAAGAAGAACCGCACCGATCGTCACGACCGGAGTATAATACCGTGCAAACCGCGTGATGAAATTCTCGAGTTTTGCCTTCTTCGTGCTCGCGTTTTCCACCAGCTCGAGAATCTTCGAAACGGTGGAATCCACATAGGCTTTCGTCACGCGGACACGGATGATTCCGTCCCCGTTCACGCAGCCGCTGATTACCTGGTCTCCGACCGCCGCCCTTCTCGGAACGGACTCGCCGGTAAGCGCCGCCGTATCAACGAACGTCTCGCCTTCGATTACGACACCGTCAAGCGGAATCCGCTCGCCGGCCTTAATCAAAATGATGTCTCCAACATTAACGTCCTCGGGGTCAGTCTCAACCGTCCCGTTTTCCGTTTCGAGGTTGGCGTATTCCGGGGCAATGCTCATCATCTCCGCGATGGACGCGCGCGAGCGCCCGACCGCGTAGCTCTGGAACAGTTCGCCGATCTGGTAGAACAGCATGACCGCGGTCGCCTCCGGGAATTCCCCGATGGCAAATGCGGCAATCGTCGCCACCATCATCAGAAAGCTTTCATCGAAGGCGTTTCCGTGCAGAATGTTCGTGATTGCCTTCTTAAGTACGCTGTGCCCGGTTACCAGATACGGAATCACGTAAAGCCCGAGCTTCGCCCATGCGGGGAAGTCGTCAAGGACCCCCGCCTTATCGCATGCAAATACCGCCGCGAAGAGCACCACCGTGATGATGATCTCCCTAAGGGACTGCTTCTGTTTCTTCGTCAGATTACTCATAGTCGTAAAAAAGGGACATGAAATTGCTTTCCTGTCCCCTCTTCTCCTTTCATCAGCCTGCGGAAATCACAACATCCGGCTCGATCTTCTTCGCCTTCGCGATCGCTTCCTCAAGAACGCTGTCGAAGCGGGCATCGTCCGCAACGAGCGTCATCTTCTGTGCAATAAAATTGACCGTTACCTCCTCAACGCCCTCGATGGCGCGGATGGCATCCTCGATTTTCGCTGCGCAATGCGCACAATCCACTTCACAATGAAATCTCTTCTTCATAATTCATAACTCCTTGGTTTGATATTGGTTCTCACTTTTCTTTTCTTAATACGCTTTAAGGGTTGGGCGGTTAAGCCTCGATTCCGGCATCCAAAGCGGGGCCGGTCACTCCTCGATATGCTCGATTCCGATCGCGAGCAGGGTTTCCACGTGGTCGTCCGCCAGCGAATAGAACACGACCTGCCCTTCCTTCCGGTACTTGACCAGATTGCAGAGGCGGAGCGACTTCAGCTGGTGCGAAACTGCGGATTTTGTGATTCCGAGGTAGGCCGCCAGGTCGCATACGCACATCTCGTGAACGGAAAGCGCGTGCAGAAGCCGTACCCTGGACGGATCCCCGAACATCTTGAACAGTGTCGCAAGGTCCACATACTGTTCGGCTGAAAGCGCCTTCTTCGTAACGGTTTCCACAATTTCATCATGGATTACTTCACAGCTGCAGGTTGTCGATTCTCTCATTTTCTTTTCCTCTCATCAAATGGTTGAGCATTTGTTCAACTATTTTATATCAGAAATTCCCTGCTTTGTCAACAGGGAATTTCATCTTTTTTTTATTCCGGCAAATGTTACGGCTAAACAGCCTGTTTCGTCAGATAATATAGTACCAGCTGTCGCCCTGCTGGAGCTCCTCGCTCTTCCGCACGTTGCCGGCAGTACGGTACTCCATCTCCAGGTTCTTCATGCTGACGCGTGTGTTCGGCTCGATGGATCTTGTGATGAACGTATTACCTCCGATGACCGCGTTCTCGCCGATTACGGTGTCGCCGCCGAGAATCGAGGCTCCCGCGTAGATTGTTACGTTATCGCAGATCGTAGGATGACGCTTCTTACCGGAAAGCTTCTGGCCGCCCCTTGTAGAAAGCGCGCCGATGGTTACGCCCTGGTAAATCTTCACATTTTCCCCGATGATCGAGGTCTCGCCGACAACAATGCCGGTACCGTGGTCGATGAAGAAATACTTGCCGATTGTGGCACCGGGATGGATATCGATTCCCGTGAGGGAGTGCGCGTACTCGGTCATAAGACGCGGAAGCACGGGTACCTGCTCGAGATACAGCTCATGCGCCAGGCGGTACACGGTAATCGCGAAGATTCCCGGATAGGCGAGAATGATCTCCGCGTAGCAGCCCGCAGCCGGGTCGCCGTCGTAGGTGGCAAGAAGGTCGGTCTCCAGATACTCGCGAATGCGCGGGATCCGCTCGAAGAAAATCTTACAGATCCGGTAGCTCTCGCGCTCACGCTCCTCTTCGGAAAGAACGTTGTCCTTCTTAAGATTCAGTGCGCGGAACACCTGCTCGCGCATGCGGTAGAAGGCGTCCTCGATAGTCAGCGCGTAGCCGTTCTTCGAATTGTATGCCTTACATGTCCGGTCGTGAAAATACCCGGGATAAGCAATGCGGAACAGGACCTCAATCAGCTCGTGAATCTCCGCCTTATCCGGATTCTCCACCGGTATTTCATCGATGTTACGGTTTCCTTCCAAATCGGAAACTATCGTCGTGACAATCTTTTCAATCTCTTCTTTTTTCATGATAATCTTCGGAAACCCCTTTCGCTTCGGAATTCGCCCATAAGAAAATTGTACTTGAAACGGGAAAACCTGTCAACAAGTAAATCTTTCTCCGGCAAATGTCACAATTTCCCCGCGGCAAATGTCACAGGAATTCCTCCCCGAAAACCGACAGGCTTCTCTTGAGAATCCCGTTCATATGGGCAATGGCGATACCGTAATTGACGATCGGAACTCCCGCGTATTCTGCTGTGTCGAGGCGGTGTTGCATTTCCCGCTCCGGCAGGGTGCACCCTCCGCAGTGGATGATCAGCGCGTACTTCTTCGGGTCATCGGGAAAATCTCCGCCGGAGGTGAAAGTAAACACCGGGCGGAACCCGACATGCTTTTCAATCCAGCCGGGGAGTTTGACGGTGCCGATGTCCTCACACTGCCGGTGATGCGTGCAGCCTTCCGAAATCAGTACCTCATCCCCTTCGCGAAGGCTGTCAATAGCCTTTGCGCCCCGCATGAGGGTCTCAAGATTTCCTTTATAGCGGGCGAAAAGAATCGAAAAAGACGTCAGCGGAATCTCCTTGGCCAAGGCGGCGTTCACTTCGGCGAACGCCTGGGAATCCGTAACGACAAGCGCCGGCGGGTTCTTTAGGGAAGCAAGTGTTCCCGCAAGCTCCTCCGGCTGACAGACGATCGCCCTGCAGTGATGATCGAGAAGTTCCCGAAGCGTCAGCTGCTGCGGGAGGATAAGGCGTCCCTTCGGCGCAGAACTGTCAATGGGTGTCACCAGAACAACCGTGCTTCCGGGCGTCACAAGATCGGCAAGGATTACCTTCTCCTTTGCAACCTTCGGGGCGAAGGAACCGAGCAGCTCCTTCAGTTCGTGAATGCCTTCTCCGGTAACCGCGCTCGTGAAGACAACCGGAATTCCTCCGCTCTCCGATCCGGCTTCGGCTCCGCTGCCTGCTTCGGATTCGGCTCCGATGCCGGCCTCCGAGGTCCGCTGCGCGCGTTCCGATGCACCCAGAAGATCCGCCTTCGTGTATGCCAGTATAAACGGCAGTTTCCGCTTCTTAAGCTCCGAAAGGAACTCCCGGTCAAGCGCCGTAAGTCCCAGCGTGGCATCTGCCGCAAGCACCGCAATATCGGTTCCCGCAAGAATCCGGCCGGTCCGCTCCACGCGGAGCCTTCCGAGTTCTCCTTCATCGTCAAGTCCCGGCGTGTCGATGATGACAACCGG
>DBWJ01000109.1:5984-6238 GCA_002308955.1 Lachnoclostridium sp. UBA1241
TTGACGAGGGAGGATTTGCCGGCGTTACGCAGCCCGAACCAGGCGATATGGACGCGTTCCGCCGACACGGTTTCCTGTAAACTCATAATATTCCTCCGTCAGAACCGGAAATCCCTCCGGTTCGAGTTTTTGATGTCTTCAATGTTCTGTGCCGCAATGGCGCGGACCTTCCCGTTCGGAATCTTTTCCAGTTCGTCTTCGATCATCCGGTAGCCGACCGCAGCGGTTTCCGGCGAAGCGTAGTCCACCAGATA
>DBWJ01000018.1 GCA_002308955.1 Lachnoclostridium sp. UBA1241
CCGTTCGTCTTATTGTTGAACTTCTCCGGGAAAATCTCATAGAAATCACGGAGCTGTTCCTTCTTAAGGATCTCGGTATGAAGTCTTGCAACACCGTTTACGGAGAAGCCCGCAACGATTGCAAGGTTCGCCATTCTTACCTGGCCGTCCATCAGGATTGCCATCTTCTTAAGCTTATCGTAGTTGTCCGGATAACGCTCCTGCAGCTGAATCGTAAAGCGGCGGTTGATCTCCTCGACAATCTGGTATACACGCGGAAGCAGGCGGGAGAAAAGGTCAATCGGCCATTTCTCAAGGGCTTCGGACATGATCGTGTGGTTCGTGTAAGCGCAGCAGCGGTTCGTGATGCTCCAGGCCTCATCCCAGCTTACATAATACTCATCCATCAGGATACGCATCAGCTCGGGAACCGTTACGGTCGGATGTGTGTCGTTCAGCTGGAACACAACCTTATCCGGAAGTCCGTGGATATCGTCGTGGGTGCTCATGTACTTCGCAACGGCACGCTGAACGCTCGCGGAAACGAAGAAGTACTGCTGCTTCAGGCGGAGCTCCTTGCCGGCGTAGTGATTGTCGTTCGGGTAAAGCACTTCGCAGATCAGTCTTGCGAGGTTCTGCTGCTCAACGGCCTTATGATAATCACCGCGGTCAAAGCTCTCAAGGTTAAAGTTATCGATTGCTTCGGCATCCCAAATGCGAAGCGTGTTTACAACGTTGTTACCGTAGCCGACAATCGGGAGGTCATACGGGATTGCGCGAACGGACTGTGCGCCCTCCTGCGTAAAATGCTCTCTTCCCTGCTCGTCTCTCGAGTACCGTACATAACCGCCGAACTTTACTTCGCAGGCGTACTCGGGACGCTTGATCTCAAACGGGTTGCCGTCTGCAAGCCAGTCATCCGGACGCTCTACCTGATAACCGTCACGGATTTCCTGCTTAAACATTCCGTACTTATAGCGGATACCGCAACCGTATGCGGGATATCCGAGTGTAGCAAGCGAATCGAGGAAGCAAGCCGCAAGACGGCCGAGGCCGCCGTTACCGAGCGCTGCATCGGGCTCCTGATCCTCGATTGCGTCGAGATCAAGGCCGAGCTCCTCAAGAGCCTTGCGGATTTCCTTGTCCGCTTTCAGATTGATCACAATATTACCGAGCGCGCGGCCCATCAGGAATTCCATCGAAAGGTAGTAAACGGTCTTCGCGTCCTGCTTTTCGAACTCCTTCTGGCTGGCTGCCCAGCGGTCTACAATATAATCCTTTACGGCAAATGCCACAGCATGAAAGATCTGCTGCTGCGAAGCATCCTCTACCGTTCTGCGGTAGAAAGTCTTCAGATAGTCCTGTACGCTTTTCTTAAAGTCTTTCTTGTTGATTACCATTGCAAATCTCATCCCTTCTGTCGGATACGGTATCTCTTCTTCCGCATTCCTTCTCATATATGCAAAATCTTTGTCATTATATCATATGACATATGTGACGACCACACAAACTTTCAGGAAAAGATTGCGCGTTTTTGAGCAAAATGTTACTTTCTTGAGTTTTTTGCAATGATATTTTACATTTTCCGCAGAGGACTTTCCGGGCATAAAAAAACTGTCGCAGGGACTTTGGGTCCTTGCGACAGTGAATTGACTTTTGAATTTAAACAGGAACGGATTAACCCTTAATAGCACCGGCGATAAAGCTTTCCTGAATCTTTCTGCTTAACAGAACATACGTTATAACCATAGGAATCGTTGCGATCGTGATTACGGCACCGATCGGGCCCCACTTAACCGTGAATGTACCGGTATAGGACTGAACTCCGACAGGCAACGTCCTGTATTCACTGGAGCTTACGAATACCGATGCAAACATCAGCTCGTTCCAGCACTGCAGGAAGGAATAAATCGCGATGGTGGAAACCGAAGGAAGCATTAACGGAACGATGATACGGAAGAATACGCCGTAACGGCTGCAGCCGTCAATGTATGCCGCTTCATCGAGATCCTTCGGGATTCCTACGATGAAACTGTTCGCAATCAATATGGACATGGCCAGCGCGAATGCCGCGTAAGGAATGATCAGAGACCATCTCGTATCCAGCCAGTCAAAATAACGACAGATCATGTAAACGGGAACCAGAGAAGCCTGTACGGGAATCGTAATTCCGAGAAGGAACATACGGTTCACGGCCTTGCTGGCTTTCCACTGAATTCTCATGATTGCGTAAGAAGCCATCATGGCAGCAACCATGGAAATCAAAATCGCAAGAGCAGTAACGATAACACTGTTCTTGAAGTACGTCAACAGGGAGGAATAATCAAGAGCCTTGTAGTTCTCCCAATGCCATTCATTCGGCAAACCCTTCGGGAGCAGGAAACGATGTGTTTTCTGAATCTGCTGGTTATCCTTCAGGGAAAATGTAATCATCCAGAAAAGAGGATACAGGTTAATGAGGGACCATATAATAAGCATAATAACGCCGAAGATCCCGAATGCCTTGCCGCCCTTCCGAATGGTATATTCGTTCGGTTGATAGATTGCACTCTTCTTCGCCATATCACTCATCCTTCTCTCTGAATATGTAGTTAATGAGCAAAGCGAACGCGAAGCACATCAGGATAAGGAGAACAGCGATTGCGCTACCCATACCGTATCTGTTCGCTTTAAACATCTGGTTCATGAGCATGGTGCTCGGGAAAGCAGCCGTTACGGATCTCATACCTGCGAGCAGTGCAGGAAGGTCGTAAGACTTCAGGGAACCTGTTACCGAGAAGATAACGCAAACCTTGATAACCGGCTTCATCGAAGGAATAACGATGTAGCGGTCAACCTGCCACGGTGTAGCACCGTCGATCATGGCTGCCTCGCGAAGTTCCGGAGATACGTTCTTAACGCCTGCATACATAAGCAGCATGTGGTAACCTACATACTGCCAAAGCATCGGAGCGATAACCGATCCGAGCAAATGACCTTTCGGTCCGTCGGCCAGGAAGAGGATATTGCTATCGCCCTCCTTGAGGATTCCGGTAATTCTGAGCAAGTTGTTAAACAAGCCTTTCGGCTGATACATAATCTTCCACAGCATAGCGATAACTACGGTGGAAATCAGAACCGGGATAAAGTTTACGGACAGGAAGAATCTCTCTCCCTTGATTCCGCGGCCGAGAATAAGAGCAAGCCCCAGCGAAATCGGCAACTGAAGAAACACAGAAAGACCTGCAAGAATGAATACATTCTTCAAAGCGGACGGAAAAGGCGTAAGTTCCGAAGTAAACAGCTCCTTGTAGTTGCTCAATCCGATAAACTTTGCCTCGCCGAGACCTTTCCAGTCAAAGAAACTGTAGTAAGCCGACATTACCATGGGGGCAATTAGTATTACACAGAAAAGCAGAACCGCCGGAATCAGAAAGACGATAATGCTAATCGTATCAGATGCAGATCTATGCTTCATATTGCCTACCTTCCTCAAAAAGAAGTGGCCTCTCCTAGGAAAGGCCACCCCAATTAGTACTTAACCAAGCAATTATCTAATTGCCTTAGCAAGATCATCAGCAAACTGCTGACCGGTAACTTCGCCGTTGTAAGCCTTACGGATTTCCTTGAGGTAAACTTCGGTAGCCTCAGTAGACTGAAGGTTGTCACCGAAAAGTACAAGGTAGTTAGCGCCTTCAACAAGCTTAGCAACCTGAGCGGTGAGGTAGTTGACATCCTTTGCTTCGTAGTCAACCTTCCAAGCCGGAAGACCGGAACCTGCAAGGTAACCATACTTACAAATCAACTGACCAAGCTCGAAGCAGTACTGAGCAGCAAGCTCGCAGTCCTTGGAGCCGGAGAATACGGCAAGCGTATCATTCGGGCCACCGGTAAGCTGACCGAGCTTAGACTTGGAATCGTCGATTACAGGGAACTCACAAGCCTTGATGTTAAGGCCGCTTGCAGCGAGATCGCCGCAGTTCCAAGAACCGTTCTGATAGAAAGCGTACTCACCAGCGATGAAGTTAGCCTTAACAGTATCGTTGTCAAGAGCAGCATCATCTTCTGCGAAGTAACCCTTCTTCATGAAGTCGTTGAACGTGTCGATTGCCTTAGCAACGCCAGCATCGTTCCAAGACTTCGTACCCTGGAAGATACCATCCATTACATCTGCGCCGGCGGTCTTAATGATCAACGGCTCGATGTACTCGGTGATACACCATTCCTGGTTAGCAGCACCAGCGCAACCAAACGGAGTGATTCCCTTAGCAAGAAGAGCGTCACAGCACTTGATCAGGTCAGCGTAAGTGGTGGGAACGTCATCGTAACCAGCCTGCTTAAGAAGATCAAGGTTTGCGAAAAGAGTAACAACGTTCATGGTCAACGGAACGCCGTACTTCTTGCCGTTGTAAGTGGTGTTACGGCACATAGCCTCAGGAAGCTTGTCAGCGTAGTTCTTGTACATGTCGTCAAGGCAGTATACCTTTCCGTTCTGTACGAAGTCGCCAAGGAATGCGCAGGACCAGGTAAAGAAGATGTCGGCAACATCGTTACCCTGCATAGCGGTCTTAATCTTAAGCTTGTAGTCGTCGTTCTGAGTAGACTCCATCTTGACCTCAACATCAGGATATCTTTCCTTCATCTCTTTAAGTGCTTGCTGATAAGCAGGGTAGTTTGAGTCACCCTCAACAGCAATCGTCCACAGCGTGAGCTTACCACTTAAGGACCCACCTTTTTTCTCGTCTTTCTTACCGCAGGCGGCAAGAGACAGTACCATAATTACGGCCAGTACTGTTGCAAGGATTTTTTTCATGTTTTCCTCCTTAAAAGAGATAGAATTTTTCAGCTTTCGCTGAGTTTATCGAAAGCGGAAACCGCTAACGAACAGTTTTTGCTCCCCTAAGGCATCTTTACCATTGCCCAGGGATAATCAACCGTCATCATGTCGCCGTCGATCGTGTAATAGATCAGGGTGTTCGACAGATAACCGTCGTAGTTGAGAAGGATGCTTCCGTCGTCGTTCACGAAGTAATGTCCGGGAAGCGTTTCATCTTCATAGAAGGTTCCCTTGTCCGTGAACTGGAAACTCAGTCCCTCGTTCGGCCCGTATCCGGCCCAGTAACCGATCACCGGAGAATCACCGGTAAGCAGATCGGGAACCAGCTTGTAATATGCCTTACGGTATACGTACCGTTTTTCTTCCCCATCGAAGTCTTTACCTTCGTAGAACCGCATCTCCGTCACGGTACCGTCCTCCGCCGTGAAGCGTATGAACGAATCCGTCATTTCGTAGCTCTTATACATGACTCCGTCGAAAGCGGCCGTGCCGTCCTTGAAGAAGATCATTACTGCGTTATCTCTCTCATGCGAGAAAGCCCAACGTTCGGAAATCAGTTCCGGGTCGTACTTTTCTTTATCTTTCCTGTCCTTCTTGCACCCCGTCATCGCGACCATGCTGAGGGATGCGATGCAAAGCAGCAGAAGAACCAATCTTTTCACATTCATAAAACTATCGTTTACCACCTGTTCGGGCAGTCAATGGCGGGCATCGTCTTTCCTAAAAAAGATGCTACTTCCCCTTATCTCGCCCGCAATCTTCATGCTAAATTATATCACATATGAAAAACAAGTCAAGTAGTATTTTTCATATCCTTCTTGGCTTGCAATATATTGAAACGGTTTAAAATCCTTAAACACCATGTAGTATTCTCCGTCAAAACAAAGCCCGGAAAATCAGCCCGTATATTTGGAATCCGAAAGCGTTCCGAGAAGATACGCGTCAATCTTTTCTTCATCCATGCAGGCAGCTATCCGGTCGAATTCTTCCATGGCGCGTTCCGCCGCCATTGCCTCCGCTTCATCGAACGGCAGGCGGTTACGCTTCTTCTTTCCGACATAATCTTCCATGCGGATCAGTTTCGCGCTCATAAGCGTCCACCCCATTTCCCGAAATTAACCTATTATCATTATTGCAGAAAAAAGGAGGCATTTCAACCTCACATTTTCCGGTAGAAATGCCTCACTCTCACTTTTTCGCAGTTTGCGACTAAAAATCCGTCAAATGCCACCGCTCCCGCCAAACGCGCGGAACTCAGATTCCGAGTCCCTTCTTGAAGCGCTCCATGAAGGTTTCGAATCCGGCGATGTCCGCCGCATCGGGCGCGAGGGTTTCCGCTTTCATGTTGCGGAAGATCACGTCGTCAAGGTAACTCTGCAGGCCGCGCTTCCTGCCGGCGCAGTCAAGCATGTAAGCGGCAAGAATGCCGATGCCCCATGCGCCGCCCTCGCCTGCGGTCTCCATTACGGAAACCGGAGCGCCGACTGCCGCGGCAGCAAACCGCTGGCCGACAACGGGCGTCTTGAAGTAGCCGCCGTGGCCGTACAGCTTATCGATNNCCGTGGCCGAGCATCTTGTCAACCTTGACACCCTCTTCCTTTAACAGAAGGTCAAGGCCGACCTTCAGCGCGCCGAGCGCGGAGTACATATGCATGCGCATGAAATTCGGAAGCGTGAAACGGCTCTCCGCCGTACGCATTACCGACGGAACGCCTTCCTCAACACCGACCACCGGCTCGCCGGATACGAAGTTGTAGGAAGTCAGCCCGCCGCCGGCCGGTTCACCGGAAAG
>DBWJ01000075.1:0-204 GCA_002308955.1 Lachnoclostridium sp. UBA1241
CGGTCCATCGCCTGCTTTTCGATCCACCGGTGCGCCTCGGCCTCGTCCATCCCGCGGGAGGCGATCAGCGCCCATTTCGCCCGGTTGACAAGCCGGATCTCCGCCATTTTCTCCTCAAGCGTCAGCGTCTTCTTCTCGGAGCGCCGCAGACGTTCCCTGGCCGCCCGCATCCACCGGACCGCCTCGGCGAGCGCCGGCTTCGAC
>DBWJ01000075.1:240-2270 GCA_002308955.1 Lachnoclostridium sp. UBA1241
CCGCCGAGCGACTCCGCCCGCACGAGGAGCAGCACCACCGTCCCGCCCGATTCCGTGACTTCCGAGGCGAACCGGACCCCGTTTTCATCCGGCAGGGGGGAGTTGACAAAGACGAAATCGGTTTCGATTTCTGCGAGGAGACGTCTCGCGGACGCGGCGTCCGTCACCGTCTTGACCGGCGTGCACCGCGCCTCGGGCAAAAGCTCCGTCAGCGCGTCCGAAACCTTCCCCGGCGGGGACACGACGAGCGCGCTGTATACAAGCTCCGCGTCTTTCATGGTCTCTCTCCTCCTTTCCGGCGAACATGGATCTCGGGCTGCAGACCTTGGGCGTTACCGGCAGCCGTATGCCCTGCGGACCGCTTCCGGCAGGTTTTCCCGGATGAATGCGCTCTCCGACGCCGCCTGTTTTGCCTCGACGAGCGAGGCGGGCAGGGTCCCGGACGATCCGCCGGCTTCCGGCAGCGAGAGACCCGCTCCGATCCCCCTGACGCCCGCCAGCACGAGCAGGGCAAAGGCGAGATAGGGATTGGTCTCCGGATCGGGAGAGCGGAGCTCGGCGCGTCCCTTCTGCATCCAGACGAGCCCCGAGCGGTCCTCATCCGACCAGCCGATCTTCGTCACCGGACGTCCCGAGAGGCGGAGATAGGAGGCTTCCGCCGGATCGAGGAACAGGGTCATCGCGGCGATCTCGGAGAGGATCCCGGCGAGGGCGGCGCCCAAAAGATCCCCCGGCGCGGAGGCAAACGGCGTGACCGGCTCGGCGGAGAGGTTNNGAAGCGGCTTGGGGGAGAAGTCCGCCGCAAGGCCGTTGCGGTGCGCCGCGGTCCGGACGACGGTGCGGAAGGTCATGGCGTTGTCGGCGGCCTCGAGCGCGTCCGAAAAGCGGAAATCGATCTTGTTCTGCCCGGGCCCCTCTTCATGACAGGAGCTCTCGGGCCGGATCCCCATCTGCTCGAGCGTCAGGCAGATCTCCCGCCGCACGTTCTCGCCGCGGTCCTCAGGCGCGATGTCCATATAGCCCGCACGGTCGTAGGGTTCCTTCGTGGGATTGCCCTCCTCGTCGAGCCGGAAGAGATAGAACGTCTGCTGCGCGCCGAAGCGGAACCGCACCCCCGCGCGCTCCGCCGTCTGTACCGCGGATCGGAGCAGGCTCCGGGTGTCCGCGGGATGCGGCGCGCCGTCCGGCTTCGTGACGGTCGAATACATCCGCACCACGCGCCCGTGATCGGGACGCCACGGGAGCACCGACAGCGTCGTCGGATCGGGATGCAGCAAAAGGCTCCCCGCGCCGTCAAATCCCCGCACGGCAGCCGGATAGAACGGGCATCCGGTCTCGAACACCCGCGGCAGCTCGTCCGGCATAACGGACAGGTTTTTCTGCTTTCCGGTCACGTCGCAGAACGCCAGCCGGATGAATTTCACGTCCTCTTCCCGGACGTATTCCAGCACCTCGTCGGCGGTATAATTCATGGTGTTACTCCTTCTTGATCAGTATGCTGAAGAGTGATGGGCGCTGCGCGCGTTTACAGGGAGGATTCCCGCTGTGCGGCAAGTGACGATTCGCTTCGCGAAGTTGAGAAACGAAAACGTCTTCACCGTTCCCCGGCGCGCCGCAGGCGCTCATCACCTGCGAAGCAATCATCGCTCTCTCACCACAAGGCTCTCCCGCTCCGGCCCGACGGAAATGTACGTCACCGGGCAGCCGACGGCCTCCTCGAGCATCGTCACATACGCCCGTGCCGCCGCGGGAAGCTCTTCCCATTTCCGCGCGCCCGAGAGATCGCATCCCCAGCCGGGCACGGTCTCGAACACGGGCTTCGCACCCGCAAGCTCCGTCGGGAACGGGAAGCGGTCCGTGACCTGTCCGCCGATCTCATACCCGACGCAGACCGGAATCTCGTCGAGATCGCTCAGCACGTCGAGCTTGGTCAGGGCCAGCGCGGTCGCCCCCTGCATCTCGACGCCGTAACGGGTCGCCACGAGATCCAGCGGTCCGACGCGGCGGGGCCTGCCCGTCTTCGCGCCGTA
>DBWJ01000075.1:2308-27287 GCA_002308955.1 Lachnoclostridium sp. UBA1241
CCGACGCAGGTGGAATACGCCTTCACGACGCCGACGACCTCGTCGATCTTCAAGGTCGGCAGGCCCGCTCCGATCGGCGCGTAGGCCGCGAGCGTATTCGACGACGTGGTGTAGGGGACGATGCCGTAGTCGATGTCCCGCAGCGCGCCGAGCTGTGCCTCGAAGAGGATGCTCTTTCCTTCCTTAACGGCATTCTTAAGCATCTTGCCGGTGTCACAGATGAACGGCTTGAACTTCTCCGCATAATCATTCACCCAGTTAAGCAGTTCCTCATAGGTAACCGCTTCCGCACCGTAAACACCGGTCAGCGTCAGGTTCTTCCAGGTGAGCAGATCCTGCAGGTGCTCCTTCAGGCGCTCGGGATAGAACAGCTCGCCGGCGAGAATCGTTTTCTTTTGGTATTTGTCGGAATAGAAAGGCGCGATCCCCTGCTTGGTGGAGCCGTACTTCTTGTCCGCAAGACGTGCCTCTTCAAGACCGTCCAGCGCTCTGTGCCAGGGCAGAAGAAGCGACGCGCGGTCACTGATTCGAAGGTTGTCCGGCGTAATTGCCACACCCTGCGCAATAACAGTCTGCATCTCGGAATACAGATTCTCGAGATCCAGCGCTACGCCGTTTCCGAGGATGTTCATGACACCCTTACGGAAAATTCCTGACGGAAGAAGATGGAGAGCGAACTTACCGAATTCGTTAACTACCGTGTGACCGGCATTTCCGCCGCCCTGATAACGGATTACATAGTCGAAGCGTTCGGTCAAAAGGTCGACCATGCGGCCCTTTCCTTCGTCGCCCCAGTTGATTCCTACAATTGCGCAATTACTCATACGGGAAACCTTCCTTAAATGAAAATTTTACACCACAATATAATATACAGGTTTTCCTGTCATATTACAACATAAATCTTCGCTGGGAAGCAGGTATTTTTTTGTGCATTTCATGCATCAGAAATTGGACCCGTTCCAGCCCCAGTCCGCAAGCGGATGATAAGTCACATAAATCGCGCTTCCGGGGATTCCGAGCTTTTGGGAAAGCATGTCGCAGATCTGCCCGGTAAGCTTGTTATAATCCTCCGAGGGAGCGTTTCCGAGAAGCGCCACTTCGACATAAGCGCCCTTATCAAGCTTCTTTCCGCCGAACCAGAGGTCATAGCCGTCCTGGATTCCGACCATCAGATAGGCCTCTCCCTTGTGAAGCGTCGTGATCAGCTTTCCGAATTCGCTCTTGATTTCTTCTTTCCCGGTGTCGTCCACCTTCACGGTGAACTTCGCGTCGATCATCGGCATGTTACTGTTCTCCTTTCATTTTCGCAAGCAATGCGTTTTGTAATTCCTCTCCGATCCCCATAGACCGGTAATAGTTTTGTATTGTCCCGAATGTTTCGTGAAGCATTGCGATAAATGCCATCATATACTCTTCATGCGGGATCACAATGTTCATATCGATGTCCGGGAAGTTCTCGTGAAACTGCATCAGCCGTTCCCGGTTAGCGGTCTTGGTGACCATATAGTCAAAAACGATATCCGATTCAGAGGCACCGCACAGAAGGAGGATTAGCGCCGTCAGAACGCCGGACCGGTCTTTGCCTGCCGAGCAGCTGTACATGACACCGGTTTCGGAAGTCGCGATAAGGCGAAGGGCTTCCGCCGTGCCCTTTGATTCCGCGATGGCAAGATAACTTCCGGGAACCGCTTCCACGCTTTCGGGAACGAAACTCCCTTCAACAATCGGGCAAATGTGATACGAAAAGCCTTCCACGCCGGATAGTCCGTGGGGCGTGCGCTCGACTTCCCCCGCTGCCCGAAGATCCAGGATCGTGGTGATGCCGGCTTTTTCCAAAAAAGCTATGTCATTTGCCGAAGGGGCTTTCGGCATATCGCTTCGGAGTACGCGCATCGTCTTTGTGTACCGATTAGTGCCTTCAATCCGGAACGTGCCGAGATCCCTTGTATTCCGCGTCGTTTCAAGAAGCGATTCGGGGTTTCTTACCCATGCGTTGTCATATCCGTCGGTAAGCGGCTCGCCGCGCTCCATCCGGTCAAGTTCCGAAAGGCAGGCTTCCACGGACTCCGCAATGAACGCGTCGCTCATCTCTCTCGTAAAGAAGAATATCTCTCCTTCCGGCTTCTCTGTAAGGAATTCGTGCATATTCTTCTGCAAGGTGTCAAGGTCAAAAGCCGCAACTTCGGAAAGCGGCTCCCGTTCAAAATCCGCCGGTACCGGCAGGTTATCACTCAGATGATACTTCGCTGCAATGTGCGGATTCACAAGCGAGTAATCGTTATGAAGCCGGTCCACGTTGCCTTCAATCCGCGGATTCCAGTCATACCGGTCATAGACAAAATGCCGGTACCCGAGGTCCTGAAGAAGATGCAGGTAATACCCGAGATAAAGGTCGTCCTGCTTCATCCGTTCCCCGAACCGCTCGCGAAATCCGACGAAATTGTATGTCTTTTTCCATCCGCCGCACGGATACAAAAAGAAATGACTGTTTCCGCCCGTCCGGAAATCCGGAAGCACCGAACCGAACCGGAGCCTGTCCGGATTCTTAAACGCGCGCCGCCGTATCAATTCTTCCGTAATGGCCAGATGTACCGTGCTGGATGCCATAAATCCCCCTTACTTTTCTTCGCAAACCTGGAAGATGAGAAACTTCAGATAGTAGGACTCGTCCGAATTCCAAAGGATCGGATGGTCCGGCGCCTGCGTCCGGAATTCCACCTGACGGAGACGCTTGTGTACGCTCTGCGCTGCCTGCGCGATGGTCTCGGTGAACAACTCCTGCGTCATAAAATGCGAGCAGGAACAGGTCGCCAGATAGCCGCCGTCCTTCACAAGGCGGAGACCTCGCATGTTGATCTCACGATAGCCCTTGATGGCATTTTTCGTCGCCTCACGGGACTTCGTAAACGCCGGCGGATCAAGGATGACAACATCATAACGCTCTCCCGCCGCTTCCAGCTCGGGAAGCAGCTCGAAAACGTCTGCGACGCGAAATGCGACGGTTTTCTGAAGTCCGTTCAGCGCAGCGTTCTCCTCTGCCTGACGGATTGCCGTTTCGGAAGCGTCCACCGCAAGAACGGACGATGCCCCTGCAATTCCCGCGTTCAAAGCAAAGGAACCGGTGTGCGTGAAGCAGTCTAAAACCTTCGCGCCTTTGCAGAGTTTCTGGATGGCCCGGCGGTTGTACTTCTGGTCAAGGAAGAAGCCCGTCTTCTGGCCTTCCGCCACATCGACGAAATACTTCACGCCGTTCTCACAAATCTGCACCTTCGTATCAAACGGTTCGCTCAGGAACCCTTTATATCGTTCCATTCCCTCGAGCTCACGGACCTTCGCGTCGCTCCGCTCGTAGATGCCGCGGATCCGGATGCCGTCCTTAGCGAGTTCTTCACAGAGAAGGTCCAGCACAAGCTTCTTCATGCGGTCCATGCCGAGAGCAAGCGACTCCACAACAAGAACGTCTTCGTACTTGTCGACGGTGAGGCCCGGAAGCCAGTCCGCTTCGCCGAAAATCAGGCGGCAGCTACTCGTATCAACGGTCTTCTTACGGTACTCCCACGCGGCGCGGACGCGTATCCGAAGGAACTCCTCGTTCACCTCGGTATCCTTACGTCTTGTGAGCATGCGGACACGGATTTTCGAGTTGTCATTGATAAAGCCGATGCCCATGGGGAAGCCGTCAAAATCTCGCACAGCCACAAGGCAGCCGTTCTCGCCGCTGCCGGTTACCGAGGCGATTTCGTTGTCGTAGATCCAGAGACCGCCCCTCTTCAGACTGCGGCCTTCGCCCTTTTTCAGGGTGACGATTCTTGAAACCTCAAACATACTAGTTTCCTTTCCGGGTGCCGTGGCTGCCTGCGGAGTAGGCACGAACCGGGAGCTGAATCCCTCTCGTGCCTACTCCGGGCGCGCCACGGCGACTGAAATATATGTCTGTTATTGATTTTCACTTTCAACTTCTGATGTTGTCGCGTCTTCCTTCTTCTTCCTGAAAACGAACAATTTACTTAGGACGTAGTTCAGGATGATGACCACAATCCCGGTGATGGCCTTCGCCCAGAACCCCTCGAAGGAGAACAGGGCGCCGTCGAGACCGATAGCCACAAGGCCGGACGGAAGGGTCATCTCGATGATTCCGGTGAAGATACGGGAGCCGACGAATTTGCCGGCCTCTATGGTAATTGCCTTCGCCCCGTGGGCCTTGCTTTCAAACA
The DNA here is from genome assembly GCA_002308955.1 of Lachnoclostridium sp. UBA1241. Classification (GTDB taxonomy): domain Bacteria; phylum Bacillota; class Clostridia; order Lachnospirales; family Lachnospiraceae; genus ISDg. Next base: position 6,523 of record DBWJ01000075.1, read on the forward strand.
CATAAATGTGGCTCGTCACATAGGCAAATGCGACGGCACACACCCACGCGATGGAATTCGTGATGATGAACTCGACGCCCTCTCCGGCCAGTCCGAAGCCCTTCTGGATGATGAACGTGACGACGAAATTCACAAGTGTCGTCAGACCTCCGAAGATGGCGTAAAGGATGATTTCCTTGTGCTTTTTGTAGATTTCCTTGATCATTTTTATGCCTTTCCAAAACAAAAGGACCGCTTGTGCAGTCCTTTTCGCCTTTTTCAGAAATACTTGCGGGAACCCCACAAATTGTTCTTCTTCAATTCCAAATACTCGTTATAAGCTTTTTCCAAGATCTGCTTCTCATTGGTGAATTTCAGCAGATGATAGGCTTCATGGTATTTGTAATATCCGGAGTCCACAAAGTATTCCTCTCGCTGTGGTTTGCTATAATAGTTGTCCGACATCATAAGGTACCAATGAACGTCCTTCATTACTGTATCCGCAGGCGTAGTGAAACTGTATTGGCTCTTGCCGATGTACTTGATGATGCGGGCGTCGGCACCGGACTCCTCTTTCACCTCACGAAGAGCAGTGTCCTTGTGATCCTCGCCTTCCTCTACCGTTCCTTTCGGAAGAACCCAGCCTTCATACTTGTGCTTGTAGTTCTTATACAGTAATAATATCTTTCCTCTGAAAATAACAACACCACCGCAGCTCGTAGCCTCTGTCATAAGAAGACCCCCTGTCATTGGTGTGTCACATATTGAGGCTATTATACCCGAAAATGCGGATAAGTGCAACACTTATTTCTCCGCAACCACGATGCAGTTGGAATCGGGATAACGGTCGGGAGTAAGACTCACCTTCGGCGATAAATGGAGCGGATACCCGGGCTCCAAGAACGAATCACAGCGGATCAGTTTCGCGCCGAGGGATTCGAAGAACGCCCGGTACTCCTGAATCGTAAAGTACCCGAACTGCTCCTGCACCTCGTGCGCATAAGACTGCCTTCCCCAGGTGTACGTGTACAGAAACTCGCGCATGTAATCGGTGACGCCCTCAACGGTCTGCGCCGCTTCGTCAATGCGGATTTTCTTATCTTCGATGTCCGAAAGTCCCTTGAAATCCTGCATGAAATTCCGGAAGAAAGAAAGCCCTTCCGGGTCCTTGAACGTCACAGAAAGCACATCGTCTCCGCCCGTCCGGATGCCGTCGCGGATGATGATCCGTCCGCCCGGCTTAAGCGAATCATAAGCGTTTTTAAGAGCCTTCTTCACGCTTTCAATCTGAAATCTTCCGGCCTCGGTTTCCGTGTAGGAGAACACCTCGTGCAAAATCGACGAGAACAGAATCGTGTCCACCGGCTCCGGGAATACGCCGTCGACGAAGTTGTGCCGAAGCACCGTCCACTTGTGTCCTTCGGACTTTTTCTTACTTTGGAGAACTTCGATCACATTTTCCGATATGTCGGTACCGATGATCTCTTTCTGCGGAAAATGTGACTCCAACAGGTCAAGTAAAACGCCCCCGCCGCTTCCGACGTCCACGACGCGGTCGCCGACGGTGTAGTCGATGATCGAGTTCTTCGTGCTGGCTTCCGTGTCGTTCATCGTTTCGAGGTATTTGGACTCATTGTTCAGACGGTCGAAACCGTCGCGGCGGAAGCCGAACATATCGTAAAGAACCGTGATGCTCTTTTCAAAACTGAGAAGTCCGCTGCGCTCCGCTTCGACACAGAAATCGATCAGCTTCTCGCAGACCGGAAGGAACCGAAACGACGCCATGACGGCACTTCCGGCACGCTCCGCGCACACCTCGACATAACCGACCGAGGCGTCGCGCATGTAGGCTTCAAGGATGCGCTCTTTATAGACATTCAGGTGCTTGCGCCCCTCATAATCGTAGTACAGGCTGTCCGCAATCGGCTTGAAGGAGATGACCTCCACGCCGTCCGACAGAATCTCAAGGGTCTTTCCCAAAAACCACTTCACCATCGGAAGGCTTACCTCGGCAAATGCCGCCTGGTAGTACCACACCTCATACTTTGGGAACACCCGGGTTACGAACATGTCGCGGAGCTCTTCGTCCGCCTCCGCCAGTCTTTCGTCAAGCATGCGGAGTCTTTCCTCATTTGGGAACTCCTTAAGATCTCCGTCAAGAACGCGTGTAAGAAGCGCGGTTGCGCGGCCGCCGACCTTCTCCCAAAGGGATTTCGACACGCCGCCGATAATGCAGTGATTCAGGCAGAGCACGATGCGCCTTAAGGAAGCCTCTCCGAAGACATCCTTAAGGGCTAAAAGCGGTGCATTGCTTGCGACGCGCACCTCGCCGCGAAGCGCCTGTCCGATCAGACCGTGGGTTCGGATCAGTTCGGCAACGGCCTCCGAGCAGGAGCTCACCTCACGAAGATAAATCTCCGCGGAAGCCCGGTTGTGCACATCAAGCGGATAGCCGCGTTTTCTCCATTCCTCGCGGTCACGGACCGTCCCGCCCTTCGAGACCTCGGACCACTGAAGCACGGTTTCCACCGTCTTATATTCTTCCGGGGAGAGAGAGTAAGCTGTCGCATTTTCCGAAAGGAGCGCAAGCGTCCGAAGCACATACGAAAGCGTCTCACGGCCGCTCCTCTGCTCCATGGACGGCACGCGCTCGGGATTCACGCCGCGGTGCTCCGTGTAGTATAAAAGCCGAAGCCACTCCTCGGTGGCGAGAAGACGCTCCGGAAAGCGCATTCCGTCCGCAAGAACAATCTCCCCGTCCCGCTCGTAAGTTGTCGAAGAATCCTTCATTCCGTACCCCCGTTACTGCCCCAGAACGTCCTGAACAAGCGGCCCGAACGCGCTGAAATCAATCAGCTTGTCCGGCGTTTGAACGACACCGGAGAACTCCGTAATCGTAAGCTCGCGGAGAGCTTTCGCGCCGTCGGGATTCGTCAGCACAAAACGGACACTGTAAACGGCTCCCGAATCGATTTCCACCGTACCGTAACCGCTTGAGCCGATGTAAATCTGCATGCCCGACGAGGAAATCCGCATGGTTCTGTCTTCAAGCGGTTTCACGTCGGCGAAATAGGTGTCATAGATGGACAGGATAAGCGATTTGTTCACGGCTTTCGCACCGGACAGAAGGAGCTTTGCCTGCCACGTCGCAACGCCGGCGGACTCCAGCGCTTTGATGAATTCCGCCTCACGGTCGGAAAGCAGCTTCTTCTCGTAGTCCTTCCATTTGATGCCGGCAATCATGTTTTTGATCGGCGGATCCCAGGTCTCGTCCATCGCCTTCTCGGCGGCCTTCAGCAGGGTGAACGCCTCTCCCGCCGTAATATCCATCGAAAACGTCGTTCCGTTATCGTCAAATGCCATACCCTCAAAGGAATTACGAAGCGCACTCACATAGAGGTTGAAGAATGCGATGAAATCCAGGTTCGAAACATTAAAGCCGGACGGAATCGGAAGCATCAGCCAGCCGTCGCCGGAGATGCCGAACGAGGACGGGCTTTCGCCAACGTACTTCATCGCGTCGTTAATGTTCAGGTAGGCTTTGTCGCCGATGAAGCGGATCAGGTCGCACGGCGAAACATAGCTTCCGTCGAAGGGACTCGTCCCGTAGAATCTGATATTCATGTTGCCAACGGAATCCTTTGAAATGATCCAGTGAATATCGTTTCCGCCCCACGTCTCGTTGTAGGTCATCGTATACGATTCAATGTTCCGAAGTCCCGGCAAAGTCTCATTCCACACATCCCGCGGGGTCGGCGTGGGCGTCGGACTCGGTGTAGGTGTCGGTGTCGGCGACGGGCTCGGACTCGGAGACGGCGTCGGTGACGGGCTCGGCGTAGGGGTCGGAACGTCTCTTATGACGCCCTTTCGCGGCGTTTCATCCGTATCACGCCCGCCGTTCCATATACATAAAGCGACAATGCCCGCAAGAAGCAGCGCGAGAATCACCGCGATGATTGATGTTTTCTTCATGGATTCCTCCTGTACGTAATTCGTACTTTCTGCGTCGCATACCGCATTGCTGCTCTGCGCCGCTGCTCCGCGTCATTACTCCACGCCGCGGTTCCAGCTTCCCTTTGTCTCCCCCGGTGCCGCGGAAACCCTTCCGCCGCGAAGTACCGTTTCAAGGTCCTTTATTACAGCCGCAGTCTCATCCGCGGACTCCAACGTCATATCGAGGCGCACGCCGCCGATCCGTTCCCTCGGGATTTCCTCCCACACCGGAAGCAGCGACATCACGTGTGAATTAAATATCAGGCCGTGACAGTACCGGCACACGCTAAGCGTCGGGAAATGCTCCCCTTCTCCGTCCGTCAGAACTCCCCTGCTTCCGTCCTTTCCACACAGTCCGAGCGTCTTCCTCGGGCACTGCTCGGATACCATGGCAAGGGAACGCCCGTAAACGGTAAGGAGCGCCCTTTCGGATAAGGGCAACTCGTCTTTTCGTAATTCTTCGGAAAATGTGACTGCTCCCGCGCCCTTTCCGGTCAGATATTCTACAGAAGTAGAATTCATACAATACAAGGTTTTATCCGTTTCAAACGGGACCCCCTCTTTAGTAGCAAATGCCATCTGGTCCGGCGTTCTCACAACCACTCCGGCAAGCTGATACTTCTTAACAAGCTCCGCTATCTTCGAAAGAACCGCGTCCCTTTTCGCTCCCCGAAGCGCCCTCGGAAGAATGAACCGTCTCGGAAGGTCCGTCGGAACCTCTAAGCAGGCTTCGAAGTCGCCTTCCATGTCGATATACAGGTCCGTAACATCCGCGCAGCGTAACGCCGCCTCAAGCTGCTCCTTCTTCATAACGGAAACGTTAACGCGGAAACCGCCGTCCGCCTTCCGTTCTTCCTTACGGGATCGGTCAGAGCTGTTGTTTTTGATTTCCCTCCGGAACCGTCTCAGGCACTCGTTTTCATACATCTCGAGCGCTTCCCTCCGCATCCGGTTCAGTACCGATGCCGGAACGAATAAGCCATCTCCAAGAACAATGTCCAGGTCTTTAAATACATACGAGGTGCCGCCGGTACGGGTTAGCTTGCCGCGTATGTCCTCTTCGGTGGCCGGATTCTGCTTGGCCGCTTCGGGAACCGGTCCCATAACGGTCACCGGATAATCATCCGTACCCTCCGCCCCGACAGAGAAGGACATCTCCGCATCGGAAACCGCAACGAAAAGCCCGCGCACGGGGATTTCCTTCGGCTTTCCGTACTGCGCCGCAAGCTTCGTAAGAAGCGGTTCACGCCGCATCCGCCACAGATTGACCGTCGTGCCCGCAGGCAGCTGCCCGGTAATCGGAATCGCATCAATCCGGTAGTTCTCCGTCTCCTTCGGCGTCGTCCATTCGCCGAGGATTTCCTCATCAGCGGAACGAACCTCAATCACTTCCGCCCCTCCGACAGGCATCCGGAATTCAGGAACTGCGAAGCGTCTCCTGCCGTCCACCCGGACACGTGCCGTTCCGACCAAAACGCCGGAATGATTCGGCCGCTTCGTATATACCATGGACGGCCCCTTCTCGCCGAATACGTACCCTTCGCAGAACCCGCCGCGGTTAAATAAATCCGCAAGTTCGGTAATATCGTCCTTCATCTCCGCCTGATTCGCCGCAAGATAAGCGCGGTAACCGTCCGGTCCCAGTTCGTAATAGCGGTCAATCCACTTCCGATATATGGCGGTCACGCCGGCCGCGTACTCAAGCCGCTTCATGCGGCCCTCAATCTTCAGCGAATGAATGCCGGTTTCTAACAGCTCGTGCAGCTTCGGAAGCAGGCACTGGTCTCTTAAACTAAGCACATACCCGTCCTCCCGGAACGAACCCTCCGTGTATGTGTAATTCTTACGGCACGGCTGGGCGCAACGCCCGCGGTTGCCGCTCCGCCCGCCGATTAAAGAGCTCATCAGACACTGCCCCGAATAGCAGTAGCACAGGGCACCGTGCACGAAGATTTCAAGCTCGCGGTCACATTTGGCGCGCATGTCGCGGATTTCCGAAAGAGACAGTTCGCGTGCCGGAACAATGCGTGTCACGCCACGGTCAAAAAGTTCCGCGGCTTCCGCGTCCGCAACGGTCATCTGCGTACTCACATGAACAGGCAAATCCGGAAAATGCGAACGCAAAAAGGACAGGACCCCGAGATCCTGCACAATGACAGCATCCAGTCCTGCCCGGTAATACGGTTCGATATATGCATAAAGGTCGCCCATCTCACGGTCCGTAAGAAGGGTGTTGACAGTCAGATATACACGCGCGCCGCGAAGGTGCGCATGGTCGATTGCCTGAAGAAGCCGGTCTTCCTCAGGATTGTCCGCATAGGCACGCGCGCCGAAACGGCTCCCGCCGATATAAANNCGTCCGCCCCCGCGGCAATAACCGCCTGCAGCGTCTCGTAAGAACCCGCAGGCGCCAGAAGCTCGACCTTAGTTGTATTTCTTCTTGTATCCATTCAGTTCGGTCTCCAGACGCACCGTCTTCTTCTGCTCGTCCAGGTTCGCCTGCTGAAGTTTTTCAATCTTACGCTGCAAGTCCTGAATCTCGCCCTGCGCGGCAATCAGGTCATGCTTCAGCTTGTAGATTTCGTTGTCCCGGTCCTCGGCCTCGTCGGTCACCTCGGAGAGCTTGCTCTTCATCTTGAAGTAGTCATCGGCGAGATTGATCTCGAGCACTATGGAACGCATGTCGGCGCTGATGTCCTTGTACCATTTCTGGGCGCGGACCTCGGCGTATTTGCTGTTGATGTAAGATGCCACCTTCTGCAGGTACTCCTCGCTCTCGTAACCCACGAGGCTGTACTGCTTTCCGTTGATGATGACCTCAGTTTCCGTGCGATTGTTCATGGCGTCCTCCGTGTTTTTATTTTGCAGTCTTCTGTTCCGGATACGGAACTCCCAGATGGTCGTACGCTTCTTTGGACACGACGCGTCCGCGCGGTGTCCGGAGGATGAATCCGATCTGTACGAGATACGGCTCGTACACATCCTCCACGGTTCCCTGATCCTCCCCTATGGTCGTCGCCACGGCTCCGGTACCGACCGGTCCGCCGCCGAACTTTTCAATCATCGTCATCAGTATTGCCCGGTCGATGTGGTCGAGCCCGATTGGGTCAACCTCCAAACGGTCCAGAGCATATCTCGCAATCTCCCCGTCAATCTTTCCGTCGCTTGTCACCTGCGCAAAATCCCTCACGCGCTTCAAGAAGCGGTTCGCGAGACGCGGCGTTCCGCGGGATCTTCTCGCGAGCTCCTCGGCGCCTTCTGCGTCGATATCGATCTTAAGCGCCCTTGCGGAATTGCGGACTATGGTGCGGAGTTCCTCTTCGCTGTAGAACTCCATGCGGCTTACAACGCCGAAACGGTCTCTTAGCGGTGCGGTCAGCATGCCTGCTCTCGTGGTCGCGCCGATCAAAGTGAATTTCGGCAGTCTTATATGCATCGACTTCGCATTGGTCCCCCCGGTGCCGATCACCACGTCAATGAAGAAATCTTCCATCGCCGAGTAAAGCACTTCCTCCACCTGCCGGTTCAGACGGTGGATCTCATCGATGAACAGGATGTCGCCCTCTCTGAGGCCCTTGATCACCGCAACGATGTCGCCGGGCTTTTCGATGGCCGGTCCGGAGGTCGTTTTGATGTCCACTCCCATCTCGTTCGCGATGATGTTCGCGAGCGTTGTCTTACCGAGACCGGGCGGTCCGAACAAAAGCACATGGTCCAGAGTCTCGCCGCGCTGCTTGGCTGCCTCAATGTATATGTTCAGGGTGGACTTGATCTTCTCCTGCCCGATATAATCTTTTAAAAACCTAGGACGGAGCGAGGTCTCGATGGTCACGTCCTCGTTCATCTTCTCCGTCGTAATAATCCTTCTTGCCATAGGCTGCTCCTGAAAATGCTACAGATACCGGAACGCGCCGTTCAGAATCTGCTCCGCGCTCATGCCGGGTTCGGCCGCTCTCCTTGCGGCACGCTCCGCGTCCTTACGGCTGTAACCGAGGGTGGTCAGTCCGGCAATGGCTTCCGCAAGCTCCGGAGTATCTTCCTTTTCGACCGTCTTCGGCTCGGCCGGGAGCTTCGCGCTCTCCGCCACAAGCACCTTGTCCTTTAATTCGAGAATGACTTTGCTCGCGAGTTTTCCTCCGACGCCGGGCGCCTTCGCGATTGCCTTCGCGTCATCTGCGAAGATGGCACGCGCCAGCTCGGTGGGCGGAAGGGTCGACAGGATGCCGATTGCAACCTTCGGGCCGACACCGCTTACCGTGATCAGCAGCTTGAACATCGCAAGGGATTCCTGAGTCAGAAATCCGAACAGCGTAACACCGGTGTTTTCGTTCACATTCAGATATGTGAAGACGGTCACCTGCTCCCCCGCTTCCGGCAGAAGCGCAAGATCCGATGCCGGCATCAAAGCCTCATACCCGACCCCCGCGCATTCCACGATTGCGGACGTATCCGTCACGCCGTACAGTTCTCCGTGTAAAAAAGCAATCATTCTTCTTTCCTCTCAGGTAATTCGCGGCAAATCGGACGATTTTGTGCATAGTCTGCCCGCCAATATACCATATATAGATTTATTGTATCACATTTTCCGACGAAATACACTATTATTCTTCACTTTTTTACGAAAAAATGTTATAATTTCGGCGTAAAATGTTATCGCAACGAGGAGATTTCCGATGAAGACCGCAGAAGAGCTGAGAACCGACCTAATCATCTCGCCGGCACTGCGCCGTCTGACCGGCGGAAAGACTCCTTTTTTCTTTGATATTGAGACCACCGGACTCTCGAGTCTTTCGGGGTACATCTACCTGATCGGATGTCTCGAGGAGACCGACGGCGGCTGGTTATTCCGCCAGTGGTTTGCGGAGAATGCGGACGAAGAGTTTCTCGTTCTCAAAGCCTTTTCGGATGCCCTTAAGCCGGAGCATGTGATGATTGATTACAACGGCACGACGTTTGACCTGCCGTTTCTTCGGGACCGGTACCGGTTCCATAAACTGCCCTGCCCGCTTCCCGATAAGAGCGAGACCGTGGATCTGTTCCGGCACTTATCGCCCGTGAAGGCGCTGTTCGGAAATCCCAACAAGAAGCAGCCGACGCTTGAACTGACCGCCGGTTACCACCGTACCGATCCGTACGACGGCGGCACGTTGATTGCCTTTTACACCGAGTATGTGGCGCGCTGCCGTTTCGACGTTCCGCGTGCCGAGGAACTGCTCGGGTCACTGCTTTTACATAACCGCGACGACATCTTCGGATTGTCGAGTCTTGCCTCGCTTCTTCCGTACTGTGTGCTCGGCGATCTGCCGCTAAGTGAGGCGGTGCAGGAAGAAGAAGGGACGTATGTCACATTTGCCGCAAGGCTTCCTTATGAGGTTCCGAAGACGCTTCGGAAGGTCGTTCCGATTCCCGAAATTCCCGAGGATTGCAGGACGACGGAATCCTGCTATGAGGACGGTTTCTTCGCGGATGTGCGGGTTTCCGGGGACCGGATTTCGGTGACCGTTCCGCGGTATGACATGAAGGCGTATTACTTTTTTTCGAATTATAAGGATTACTATTATCTCCCGATGGAGGATACGGCGGTGCACAAGAGTCTTGCCTCCCGCGTTAAGAAGGAATACCGCCGTCCGGCCACGAAAGAAACGGCCAGACAGGCGAAAAGCGGCAGTTTCCTGCCGCAGCTTACCGAGCGGATCGGACCGGTGTTCCGCTTCCGCCCCGGTGATGAACTGTGCTTCTTTGAAAATCGCCCTCTCGATGAGAAGGCGATTACGGATTACATATTGGATTGGTTTGAGTTTGTGACGTCATAGCGGCAAATGCCATGGCGACGAAACTGCTATGGTGTAGCGAAGCGCTACAGCGCCGCGAAAAGGTCCATATTTCTTATGTTTCCGTCGGCGATATGATCGTTTACGGAGAACGCGTGCTTCTGCAGATCGGCGCATACCGCGTCAGTCAGGTTTTGGTCCTGCAGCTCGCAGATAATGCGCGCCGCAATGTCATCAATCAGCTCTGCTTTCCTAACGGCGGTCACCGGTGCGTTGCCGGTCGAAATCAGTTCGTAAAGTCTTCCTGACAGCTCCGAAAGAACCGGCAGCTCCGTGAGGGCACGGTAGCTCCATTTGTAGTAAGGCATATACTTTCCGTTAATCAGGAAAGCCATATGCCTTGCCTGTTTTTCAAACTCAATCAGGCAAAGCTGAGCCCCCTGCTCGTCTCCGCGGTCCACGAGACGCCGGTAGTTGTACTGGCCGGTCTGGGACATCATCAGAAGGCAGGCAGCCATCTTTTTAAGCCGGATCGGTTCCGGCATCCTCGATAACTTCTCGCGAAGCCTTGTAAACTCCCCGCATCCGTCATAAAACAGTGCCCCGTCAGTCACCTCAAGAAGGGACTGTTCGGGTATCGCGAACCATTCGCGAACGGTCAGATTTCCGTCCGCGCGTCCGATTGTCTTCATCAGAAATTCCGAAAGCCTTACAACGCCGTGGCGCGGTCCGCCGGCCGGCTTCAAACCGTTCTTCTCGTATCCTTCGAAAGCCTTCGGAAGCTTTGTGTAGGCGCGTTCCAGAAGAAATTCCCTGCGCCGGTCCACAACATCTTCTTCCGGGAGAAAGATACTGAATCCGGGCTCAAAATCGTGGTCCTGCGAGAGCGCGTCATCATAGCCCATGCACTCCGATCCCTGCCCGACAAGTCCGACGGCAATGTACGGAAGAATATCCGCGAAATCCTGCTCAAGGACTTCTCTTCCGCAGTTCTCATAATACTTCCTTGCCAGCTCCAAGCCTTTCATAAATTTCCTCCGAGCGTTTCATAAGCAGATTCTTCTCTGCAAACCATCCGTAATAAGCAAATGTCGATGCACATTTGTCATAGACAAAAGCGAGGTATCCTTCTTCGGTCTTACCGTCGGCCGCGGCAAGCTTTTCCTGTGCCTTCAGAAGACACGCTTCGATGCTTTCCTGTGCCTTTTCGATACCGTCCCGTGCCTCATACATGCCAGTCATATTGAGATACGTAATAGCCTCTTCAGGCTCGTTACCCGTAGACTTGGCGAGTATGCCCAATGCTTTTTCGCACATCCCAAGTGCCTCATCATACCGCTTAAGATCCGCGAGTGCCGAACTCATGTTGTTATATAGCCCTGCAAGCCGTTTATCATCCGGTTTCAGCAGCTCCTCATAGATGAAGCAGGCCTCCTCAAAAAACGGAAGTCCCTCCTCGCTCTGCCCGAACGCCTTGTAAACCGTTCCGGCGTTCAGCAGCGCCGTCGCCCCTTCAACGCTCATGCGGCGGTGCTTCCGGTCGAGATATTGCACCATCTTATCGACTGCTGCCATAGCGTCGTCCCTGCGCCCGAGCTTCCGGTAGAGTCCCATCTGCTCATTGACTGCAAGATAATATACTTTATCATCTCCGGAGTTCTGTCCTTCCTTCTCCCAGTACTTAAGAAGCCTCTCCGCCTCCCCGTACTGCTTCGAATTGAACAGTCCGTCCAGTTTTGCAAGAATTCTGCTTACGTCACTCATTTTCTCTCCAGTTATAACAATAGCATTTTCCGCCCTTACATCCCGTCCTTCACGCACTGGTTTGCTGACAGGGCATTCAGTATCAACCAGAAGATCATGGATAGGTAAATCGCCATAATGGTGCCGTTGTACCGTCCCATGTATTCCACCGCATGTTCTTCGTATTCGTAGTACTCTGAGGGCGGAGCAGCCGCCAAAGCGATGATGATGGCATTTACAACGATTTCTAAGATTGCGGTAACGGAGAACCATCTGTAGTACTTAAATTCTCCCTCTTTTTTCAGCCTATAAGCGAGATAGAACCGCCAGACGTTCTCTGCAAGCAGAAACAGAATCGCAAAAATAAGGATAGCGATTTTCATACGTACCTTCGCCGCATCAATCGCATCCGAAATGGCGTCAAGATGCGGAGTCGGTGTTCCGTCTATCGTCCCGTGGTTTATGAACGGATGCTTCATCTCATAGATAAAATATGAGATGTTCTTTATTAAGCCACCGATTGCGCTCAGATTGACAAAAAGCAGAAACAGAAAAGCAATTGCCGAACAGACTCTGACGTAATATTTCATTTTCATCCCTCTTTCCGAGTGATTAAACCATACAGAAACCATCAATCTAACTCTATCAAAAAACCGCGAAAAAGGCAAACAAAAAACCGCCGGTACATACCGACGGTTTTCAAATTCAATTCGATTAAGCTTCCTGAGGGATAATCTCTTTCTTGTTGTAGCTTCCGCAAGCCTTGCATACTCTGTGAGGCATCATCAATGCGCCGCACTTGCTGCACTTTACAAGATTGGGAGCAGTCATCTTCCAGTTTGCTCTTCTGCTGTCTCTTCTTGCTTTCGAATGTTTATTCTTAGGACAAATAGCACCCATGTCACTTACACCTCCCTTTAGACTATTCGTTCGAACTGTTCTGTCCGAAACGCGCATAGTGAAATTATAGCGAGTGAACCCCGGTTTGTCAACTGTTTTTTTACAAAACTACCGCGTAAACTGCGACAGGAACAGCCATGCCTGTTCGCACGTGTGATGGCGGCACTCATGCCCCTGTCCGCTGATGCTTCCGAACACGGTCCGCTCTACGCCGTCCTCGCTCTCGAAGTAGTTAAGCGTCAGGTAGCTGTCGCGCTCCGGATCATAGATTTTCTCGACGCGGTCGCCGTCAATGCCCCAGATTTTGTTCTTCCACTGTTCTCTTCCGTCAAATGTGACATCGTATGCCGTCTTCAGATGATTCACGCCGAATACGTAGCGCATACGGTCCCAGCATTTGTCGGCCTGGAACGGAAGTTCCGGAAGCGGAGTGATCTCACCGCCGGTATAGAAAATCGGAACCATACGGTCGCGGTTAATCTCGCACGGGGCTTCCTTCCCGTAGGAATTGAAGCCGACCTCGAAGGTCGCATCCATCGGTGCAAGACCGGCGAACACCTCGGGATACTCCTGGCAGAGATCCCAGGATTTGCATCCACCCATGGAGAAACCGCTTGCGTAGATCCGGCTCCGGTCAATCGGATAGCGCTTTGCAAGGCGGTCAATTAAGGCAATCATTTCGGTAGCGGTGCTGTTCAGGTGGTTTTCAATCGCGACAAGCAGGAAATTATAGCGGTTAGCGACCTTGTACCAGCCGGACACATTCGAAATGTACATTGCGGAATCTCCGCCGCCGTGAAATGCGAGAAGAAGCGGAACTTTCCCGCTTTCCATTATTCTACTGTTGTAGTATGCAACGTATCCGACCTTGTGTTCCTTTGTTCCCTTGTCATCTCCGCAGTTATCGGGCGAGGTCGGAAGAACCTCGTAGCACTCTTCCCGAACCATTCCCATTTCGGAAAGCACCGGCTCGTTCTCAAGGTTTCCGCACCAGCGGCGGAATCTGCGGATAAAGGTATCGAAAAGATCCGGATAATCGGCGCTGTCTCTTACGAGAAGGTTCGTTGTCTTCTCGGAAAGCGCCTTATTCACGGCGTAGCCGTTTCCGACGGAGATTACCGGAATATCCGCTCTCTCCGGATTCGGAACGATACTCAGGTTCTCAAGGGTGCATACGGCAGGCGTAATCTCGCCCGGTCCCCACAGGAACTCGCCGTTTACGGTACGAAGCAGATTCTTAGCGATATAGTCCGCGGATGCGCCGTAGCCGAACAAAAACGTCCGGAAGATTGCCCCGCGGATAAAGAATCCCGCCCACTCGCCGGTGAAACGGTTCCGCATCGTCACAACTCCGTCCTTAAAGTACTGATGAATCTTCGAATTTGCGATCAGCTCCTGAAAGAGCTTCTCGTCGGCTCCCGCCCAGCCGTCCTTGGCGGTCGGATAAACGAATACAACGCTTCCCGCGTAACGTCTTGCAATCGCCGCAAGACCGTTCGCTTCCGCCCAGTCCGCAGCCTCTTCGGCCGTTCTCTCCCGCTCCTCGAAAACAAGCAGGTACGGTGCTTCAAATCCATAGTTGATAATGTCGCTCGGAAGGTCGCTGTCCGGTACATAAGCCTTTACCCGGAACTGCTCAAAAGCATCCGAACTCCAAATCTTTCCGCCCTCTTTCCGGACCTTAACGTCCGGCATACACGTCATAGCCATTTCCCATCCTCCTCGCGTATTGTTCTTCTCCGGGACCCCGCCGGCAGGCGCAATCCCCTGATAACACAAGAGGCCATCGCAGTGCGACGGCCCCGTATCATTTGTCGTAAATATACTTTTTACTTGCAGAGAGCAACCGTTTCGCGGCAGATTGCAAGCTCCTCGTTGGTCGGGATAACCATAACCTTTACCTTGGAGTCGGGAGTCGAAATGATGACTTCCTCACCGCGGATTGCGTTCTTCTCGTCGTCGATCTTAACGCCGAGGAATCCGAAGTGCTCGCAGATGGCCTTACGAACCTTCTTGTCGTTCTCACCTACACCTGCGGTAAATGCGATGGCGTCAACGCCGTTCATCGCAGCCGCATAAGCGCCCACGTACTTCGCAACACGGTATACGAAACCGTCGATGGCGTTCTTCGCAAGCTCATTGCCTTCGGTAGCGGCAGCGTCAAGGTCACGGAAATCGGACGAAACGCCGGACATACCGAATACGCCGGACTTCTTATTAAGAACGTTCATAATGCCGGCAATGTCAAGCTTTTCTTTGCCTGCGATGTACTCCATGATGGCCGGATCGATATCACCGGAACGGGTACCCATGATGAGACCTTCCAGAGGAGTAAGACCCATGGAGGTATCAACGGATTTGCCGTCCTTTACGGCGCTGATGGAAGCACCGTTGCCGAGGTGGCATACGATAACCTTAGAGTTGTTCGGATCAAGCTTTGCAATATCAATTGCGCGCTTTGATACGTAGCTGTGGCTGGTTCCGTGGAAACCGTAACGGCGAACCTTGTACTTTTCATAGTACTCGTAAGGAATACCGTAGAGATACGCCTCCTTCGGCATCGTCTGATGGAATGCGGTATCGAATACGGCAACCTCCGGTACGCCGGGCATCAGCTTTCTGCAGGCGTTGATACCGATGAGGTTTGCGGGGTTGTGAAGTGGAGCAAGGTCGCTGCACTCTTCGATGCCCTTGATAACGTTCTCATCAATGATAACGGAAGTCGTGAACTTCTCGCCGCCGTGTACGACACGGTGTCCTACGGCGCCGATCTCGGAGAGATCCTTGATTACGCCGTACTTGGGATTCGTAAGAGCAGCAAGCACGTTCTGGATTGCTACTTCGTGGTTCGGAAGCGGATCTTCCAAAACTACCTTCTCGCCGCCGGCGGGGGTGTGCTTCAGGCGTCCGTCAATACCGATACGCTCGCAAAGACCTACGGCAAGTGCCTGCTCGGTCTCGGAGTCGATCAGCTGATACTTCAGTGAGCTGCTTCCGCAGTTGATAACTAAAACTTTCATGTTTCCTCCTAAACTGAAACGGCAGGCGGCACATGGTCGCCCGCCGAATAATATGCTTATGAATTACTTGCCGATTGCCTGAACGGCGGTGATTGCAACAACACCTACGATATCCTCGGCGATGCAGCCGCGGGACAGATCGTTAATGGGAGCAGCGATACCCTGGGTGATAGGACCGTAAGCTTCCGCCTTGGCAAGTCTCTGAACGAGCTTGTAACCGATGTTACCGGCATCAAGGTCAGGGAATACAAGAACGTTAGCCTGTCCTGCAACGTTGCTTCCGGGAGCCTTGGAAGCGCCTACGGAAGGAACCATAGCGGCGTCAGCCTGAAGCTCGCCGTCAAGAAGGATGTCAGGACGAAGTTCCTTAGCGATAGCGGTAGCGGCAAGAACCTTGTCAACGTCGGCATGCTTTGCGCTGCCCTTCGTGGAATGGCTGAGCATGGCAACCTTAGCCTGCTTCTCAACAAGAAGCTCGAAGCTTTCTGCGGAGCTGATGGCGATGGCAGCAAGCTTCTCCGGATCGGGGTTCTGCTCAAGACCGGAATCGGCGAACAGGAAGGTGCCGTCTGCACCGTACTCGCAGTTCGGAACGATCATCATGAAGAATGCGGACACAAGCTTCGTGCCGGGCTTCGTCTTGATGATCTGAAGGGACGGACGAAGGGTGTTGGCGGTCGAATGGCAAGCGCCGGATACAACGCCGTCTGCAGCGCCCATCTTAACCATCATGCACGCATAGTACATATAGTCAGTGGTAAGAAGCTTCTTTGCTTCCTCGGGGGTCATACCCTTTGCCTGACGAAGCTCAACAAGCTTGTCAATGTAAGCCTGAAGCTCGGGAGCGGTATGCGGGTCGATTACCTTAGCGCCCGCTACGTCAAGACCCTTGCTGTTCTCTGCGCACTCTTCGGGCGTTCCGAGAACGATAATGTTCGCTATCCCTTCCTTCAGAATGATTTCTACGGCTTCCCATGTTCTTCTGTCCATGGACTCGGGCAGAACGATCGTCTTCTTGTCCTGCTTTGCTCTTTCTTTGATTCTGTCAATAAATCCCATGATTCTTGACTCCTTTCGTATCATTTCATACGCATCCGTCCTGCCTGCAAACGGCAAATGCGACAGATTCGCAAAGTATTTCACTCTAACTTTACAATATAGCACTTTCCTGCGATTCGCACAAGAGTTTCATTTAAGATTGCTTCATTTATTCGCCATCGGAAAATGCCTGCGTTTCCGCAGGCATTTTCCCCGTTCTTATTCGGTTTTCATTTCGGTTCAGTTCTTCGGGAACAGAATCGTAACCGTCATGTTCAGGCTCTCCACATTGTCGGGATCCATCGGAACGACAGTGTACTTAATAACCGCCTTGTCTCCCGTGAATTTGGTAACCGCCATTCCGGCAAGGTTCTCGTCCGCGAAATCATATCTTCCTTCAGGGAAGTAGGTAAACAAAGCGCTGTAGAGTTCATAATTAGCCTCTTTCTGCGCATTGGTCCAATTCCACCAACCCTTTGAGGACTCATTATACGAAACAATACGAACATATTCCGCGACAAATCCTGCGAAGGACAGTCCGGGCTCATCCGGAGAGTTCGGACCGAACATTTCCTGTAAAGAGGACCATCCCAAAACGGTTATGCACTTGCTCAGATCAAAGGTAATTGCATTAGGGGAACTGTAAGTGCATACCTCTCCGAACGAATTTGCACCCGCAAGAGAAGCTTTCACCTTTTCGTTCTTTTCCTCACCGCAGCGCTTACACTTTGACTTCTTAACACCTGCCTTCCAGCCCATTCCGGTTCCGTCGGCCCCGATAATCAGCTCCGGCTCGGTGGAACTGCTTTCCGTCTCCCATTCATGTCCGAGTTTCGGAACTGCAACACTCTTTACCTGCTTACTGAAATTGGGATTTTGGAATTCCGCCGTGTAAACATTCTCACCGGCTTCGTCGCAACCTGCTTTCTTCGTTTCCCGAACCGTCGTCTGAACGGTTTCGGTTTCCGAAATCGAAGCATCGGAACGTCTCGTCCGCTTTGCCGTTACGGTGCTGTTGTCATTCGACCAGGTATAGGTCGCCGGATTCCAGCTTTCGTCAACCTTGTCTATGTCCGTAACCGTCTTCGTCTGTGTTTTGAAAGCGTCACTCTTGAACGTTGCCGTATATGTGGTATCACCCATGGTTGTCGCCGTAGGCTCCTTCGTTACCTTCGAAGTCGTCTTGACGGTTTCCTTAACGTCGTGGCTGTGGTCACGCTTACAACTGATTGTCGCCGTAACCGTCTTATTATCGGCAGACCATTCGTATTTTGCCTCGGTATAGTCATGACCGAGTGCGGGGGTCTTCTTGGTAACGGTCGCACCGCAATCCTTGCAAATGTGCGTCTCTATGCCTTCGGATACACAACCCGGCTCAAGAACCGTTTCCTTCTTCTCAAGATGCACATGGTTATTCGGATCGATATCAAGCGGGATTTCCTGCGTCTCACCGCACTCTATGCATTTTTCAAGACGAATGCCTTTCTCCTTACAGGTCGGTTCCTTCGAAATCTTATCGACCTCCCATTTATGTCTGGTCTTTTCGATTGCCTGCGTAAAGGTTTCGCCGCAGTCAAGGCAGGTATAAGTCTTCTCGCCTTCTTCCTTACAGTTTTCCTT
The DNA here is from genome assembly GCA_002308955.1 of Lachnoclostridium sp. UBA1241. Taxonomy (GTDB): domain Bacteria; phylum Bacillota; class Clostridia; order Lachnospirales; family Lachnospiraceae; genus ISDg. The sequence continues at coordinate 24,587 of DBWJ01000075.1, forward strand.
CTTCGTAACCTTTCCGGCATCCCAACGATGAACATCGTTCTTCGGGATTGCCTCTTCCTTTACTTCTCCGCAGTATTCGCATACGGAGCGCTTGATTCCTTCAACGGAACAGGTGGCCTGCTTTACGATTTTCTCATTGATATAGTGATGCTCGAATTTCTCAGTGATTTCAATGTCTTCCGTCTTATTGCAGACAGCGCATTTGAACCGCATGATGATTCCGTGCTGACAGCTGCCTTCCTTCACAATCACACCGTCCGACCATTCATGACCGTTCGGAAGAATTTCTTCTTCCCAAACCCTATCACAACGGGAACACTTGAAGACTCTGACACCGCCTTCCTCGCATGTTGCGGGCTTGCTCTTTTCGTCATCAATCACACCGTCATGACCGAGCGGCGGAAGCAGGTAAGAATAGCTTGCACAGATTCTTCCGCAGTCATCACATACAACGGTTCCGGGATTTCCGGGTTCGGTACAGGTGGGCTCAACCACGCCTTCCTCATGTGTATAAATACAGTTTCCGCTGATGGTCGTTGCATGACCGGTCTCGAGCAGTTCTCCGCAATCTGTGCAGTAAACATCTCCGGTATAGCCGCGCACGCAACTGGGTTCTCTCTCTCCGCGCAACTCGGTATGAGTATGGTTCTCCGGATTCTTTACAATCGGCTCGGCGTATCCCTCAAGGATGGCTACACAGTAATCGCAATGTCTTCCCATCACGCCTTCCTCTGTACACGTGGCCGGCATAACTTCGTAGTCTGCCCATACATGCGCGTTGGGATCTGCCGGAAGAATTGTTCCGTCTTCGATCAGACCGCACACCGAACATACACGTCCCTCATGTCCCGCAGACTTGCATGTGGGCATTACCTTCGCTATCTCTTCCGACCATACATGCTTATGCCGGAATGCCGTAACCATCAGGCTTCTTCTCGGCATGAGGAATTCCTTCTGCATCACGGTTCCGTCCGCAAATTTCCATGCAATGTCCTGTTCGTTTCCGAACGGACAAACCGGCACCGTTCCGATTTCCGTATAGACGCGAATCGCCTTGTCCCCGTCAATCCAGGTCATCGCCGAGAAACCGATACCCGGTCGCCCGTAAAATGTGACTTCCGAGCGGTTGTCCATCCGATAATCATACGCAACCGTCGAGTCGGGGTTGTCCTTTTCCGTTCTCCAGATCATCATGAAACCGTCTTTGCAGGTGATTTCGTCGGGGGCCTGAAGATAAATGCGGTCATTGACATGGATGACCGACTCTGCCTTCTGCCCGTTATCCGTAATCCACGTCACCTTCACTTCGTTTCCGGAGTAGACGGCATTCAGATAGACGTCGTTGTTCTCCATCCGGAAGCCCTTTTCGCACATCGTTCCGTTTTGGAACTCCCATCCGGCGAATTCACAACCATCCTTTTTGGGTGCCTCAGGCAGCGAAACCTCGTCAAGGAAGCGAGCCTTGCTCGTCGAAAGCTCTGTTTCGTCATCCATCCAATGGATTGTGTGCTCTTTCCCGGTCGGTATGCCGACAACTGTTGCATAGTGGCCTTTTTCGATTTCCATCGGAGTCTCTGCCGTAATCGGCGACAGCCCGGACAGATCTCCGCTTCGCACCTTATCCATGATAACCGGGATGCTGTCGAACAAGCCTCCGTTTCCGTACACTGCGGATTGCTCGACCGGTACGTAGGAGATGTACCATCTGACATCGTCATATTTATCAGGCAGGTAATTCTTTAAGTTCTCGGGAGCCGAATCCAGAATCTTATCGGTGTTCAGCACCTCGATTGTGGATAACGGAGATTCATGGTTGACAAACCTTTCGTTCTCCGCATCGTAAATCATGTAATGCGTGTTGATTACTTCACGCCGGAAGTATGCGCAGACAACCGTATCCGCGCCGCGGAGCGTGAAGTAGGTATTGCTTCCGTCACGCTTGCGGATGGCCTCTTCGTTGATATCCTTATACTTCGTATAGAGGCTGCTCAGGATGCCCAGCTCCTCGAATTTGGTTCTGAGCTGATCTGCCAGTTTTCCTGCCTTTTCCGGATCCTTCTCACGGTTAACGGCCTTAACCAGTTCTCCATACTCATCACTGCATTCGTAATACCGTTTCTTTAATTCTTCTTCGTCCGGATACTTCAGGTAATCGAGACGGTAACCCGGATACAGATTGCACAGTTCCGGAGTAACCGCAACATAACAGTATGCGTTCTCAAGACCGGTTACCGAACCGCTTCCGACAAGTTCAAAAGCGCCTAGCGTCGAAACCTCGCGGTAATACTCCACTCTTGCAGACTGAATGGTTCCCTCCCACGATACGTATACGGTACGCTGAATCTTTTCGGTGCTGAAACCAAACGCATGATTTCTGTAGGTAAATACAACTTTTCCCTTAAACTTCGTTTTCGTCGTATCAAGCGGACAAATGAAGATCTCATTGGTTCCCGGCAGGTACTGGAACGAAGATGCGCCCGGGATTTCTTTGCCATTCTCATCAAGGTCAAAGCATTCCACCGTAAAGTTTTCCTCGTTATACTGCACCCATGTACGGCTCTTGCTGAGTGTCAATCCATTCGTTTCCGATTTCGGCTGAATGATGTCCGCGACATGTTTCGTGCCGTCCTCGGTATTGACAACCTTGGAATCCTCATTTTTCTCTGTTTCTTCACCGCTCTTCAGTTCCATGAGCTTCATC
>DBWJ01000075.1:27351-28483 GCA_002308955.1 Lachnoclostridium sp. UBA1241
GTCAGCCTTTCGTCGTCCGGTTCGATGGCGAAATCGAGCGGGAAGAATTCGCAGCCGAGCTTTACAAGCGGAATCGTGCTGTTATAGATGCTCCAGCTCTTGGATGCCGCTCCTGCACCGACCTGAACCTTGATGCTGATATCGGTATAGATGCCGATTTCAAAATACAGGGAACCGCTCGCGCCGGACTTCGCGGGCTGCCCGGCCTTCAGTTCATAGTGCACATAAAGGAATCCGTAGAGTTCCGCGTAGATGCCTGCCGAAGCAACGATGCCGACAGAATCGAGATCCGTGCTGAATACTCCGACACGAACGTCAAGGCTTACGCCCGCTCTGAGTCCGATCATGCCGAATGCGTAGAAATCCGCGCGGAAGCAGGACGTCTTGACATCCTTTACGCTTGAGCCTTCTTTGAAGTCGCCAATCTTACTGTATTCATCTCCGCCGCCCCAGATTTTTGCGCGGAACGCATAGGAATACAGCTTTTCGTTCTCATAGCTGATGCCCGCACCGATCATGGCATTAATCTTCAGGCTCACGTTGAAATTAATCTTCAGTCCGACATGAATGATGCCGCAGGGGTCAATCGGAAGATCCACGCTCGCGAGATCCACATCGACAAGCGGAATGTATTCTGCATCGTTATCGAGCATATTCGAGTATTTCTCGGCCAGCCCGCCGCCGAGTCCCGGTGAAACGGACTCTGCCTGCTCTTTCTTCTGACCGTCCTCGCCTTTCTTCTTCTGGTAACCGGCTCCTTTCTCCTGCATTTCTTCAAGGTTCGTATACGTTTTAAACGCGTCACCGGCCGTAATCAGAAGTCTTGCCGCGTTCGCCCGGCCTTTCAGACTGTTATCGTCACCGTTGCTGATGAATTTTCCGGTCATAGACGCAAAATCCTCTTNNCGAATCATCGTCGTCAGCCAACTGCGTCTGCGCGGTCACAACCACGCCGAAGCCGGTATAGGTGCCGGCATCCAGTGAAGCGGTGATGTCAAGGCTTGATGTAAGCCCGATTCTGTTTTTATTTCTCTTAACTTTGATGGTAGGTGTCAGCTTGACTTCCTGCTCCAGGATGATGGCAGGTGTAATCACAAGCGTTCCGCCGTTATCACCGATTTTAATCGTAATC
>DBWJ01000098.1 GCA_002308955.1 Lachnoclostridium sp. UBA1241
ATGAGACACCCGGCGGAACCATTCTTATGGAAGCTCACCAGCAGCTCGAAGAGCTCATCGCAGACCGCGACATGATGGCTTTCAAGAAGATCATCAGCAACCGTTTCGCAGACCTCGTTTACGAAGGCAAATGGTTCACTCCTCTTCGTGAATCCCTTCAGGCTTTCATTGAGAAGTCCCAGGAGTTTGTTACCGGCGAAGTTAAGATGAAGCTCTACAAGGGCAACATCATCAAGCAGGGAACCACTTCTCCGTACAGCCTCTACAACGAGAGCATCGCTTCCTTCACGACCGGCGACCTTTACAACCATAAGGATGCCGAAGGTTTCATCAACCTCTTCGGTCTTTCCCTCAAGGTTCGCGCCATGAAGCAGGCTGAGATTGAGAAGAATAAGTAAACCAATACTATTAAGCAGGGCCGTTGCACCAAGTGCAGCGGCCTTTTATTTTCTAATGGCACGTTGCTGGCATAGTCCCGAACGAATTGCGCAGCAACGCCTCGCCAAACTTCCTCTAAGAGCGGCGAATAAGCCGCTCAGTGGCGTCCTCGCGCCTTGCCGCTCTAAGAGGTGATTTCGGCTCGGCTAAAGACGCTTTACATGCAATTCTTTTCGGGACTATACCATCACATGCCCGATAATAATATCGGAGCCGCTGCACTTGGTGCAACGGCCCCTCTTCAAAATTCCATATCAAAATAACATTTCTATTTCAGTATTCTTTAATCGAATACCTTCGAATTAAACTTTCCCTCTCTTAACATCGCAATCTCAAGCTTATACGGTGCAAGCTTGTCGGTGCTGCCACCGATCTCGCGGTATGGCGTTTCAAGGATAATCGGAGTATCGGCGAATTCAGTTATCTGCGTAACTCCGTACAGCGCATCATACCCGATTGTTCCGAAGCCGATATTCTCGTGGCGGTCTTTCGCCGCACCTTGCTCGTTCTTCGAATCGTTCAGGTGGATGCAGGCAATCTGACTTAGCGGGAAGAAGCGTTCAAACTGTTTAAGAACACCTTCAAAATCATTCTTTACATCGAATCCGGCGTCGTTCAGATGGCAGGTATCCATGCAGATGCGAAGCTTGCTGTTCCACTGCACTCCGTCATAGATTCGGGCCAATTCTTCGAATATCGAACCGATTTCACTGCCTTTGCCGGCCATAGTCTCAAGAGCAATATGCACCTTGCAGTCTGCGGTCAGAACCTCATTCAGTCCCTTCACGATTGAAGCGATTCCGGCATCCTCTCCGGCTCCCACATGAGCGCCGGGATGCAGCACTAGCGTATCAGAGCCCATAGCGGCAGTACGCTCAATTTCTTTTTTCAAGAACATCACCGCCAGGTCATAAGTCTCAGCGTTCATGGTATTGGCGAGATTAATGATGTAAGGCGCATGCACAATGAATTTCTTCATCCCGTGCTCTTCCATCAGCGCGTGAGCCGCCGGAATATTCAGCTCCGAAATCTCCTTACGCCTGGTGTTCTGCGGTGCTCCGGTATACAGCATAAAGGTGTCTGCGCCGTAGGAAAGCGCCTCCTTTACGGAGCCGAGCATCATTTCCTTACCGCTCATTCCGACATGTGATCCAAGTAACATATAAGCCCCCTAAAGTTTCTTTAAAACGAATCCGGTCAGACCGGTCTTCTCTGCGATCTCAACCGATTCCTCGATTCGGAAGATCCCGGAAGCGTATTTCCGCACAAGGTCTGCGTTCCTGCTGAGCATCAGCACATAGGCGCCGTCCGTCAGATGGTCCTTCGCCTTTGTGAAAAACCGGTAATATATCGTATCAATCTTCGGCAGCTCGTCCGGATTCATCGTAAACGGCATATCCGTCACAATTTCATTGAACAGATCGTCGTGCCGGAAATCGAAGAAATCCCTGTGAATAAAGTAAATCGGATACTCGGATTCGTTGCCGTTCCGCCTTGCCTTATCGATGGCTTCTCCATACGTATCAACGCCAAATGCCACGGTTACCGGGCTCAGAATATTCCGTTCAAATAGCATCGTGCCGACGCCGCAGAACGGGTCAAGCACCTTCGCGTCCTTCTTCAGATAGCGCTCATACAGCTTCAGGAAGCCGGCTGCGGTAACGGGCTTAATGCTTGCTGCAACTGCTTCCTTCCGATACGCGAAGCGGCTCTCCTGCAAGGTAAACAGTTTAAAGAAGAACCGGTAGGTTCCGTCCTCGCGAAGCAGGAACCGAAGTTCCACCTCGTAATTGTCCTTTCGCATTACAAGTTCATGGTCGGAAAGCCTAAGGATTTCCCCGGAGATACGCTTGATCAACACGGACTTTTTCTTCTCTTCGACGCCCTTCAACTCAATCCGGTAGCCGAAGGCACCGTCTCCCTCGTGACGTTCTCTCAGATACTTTACAAGCCCGCCGTCAATCAGCTGTCTCGCGGCGGCGTAAGGGTCATCGGAAACGACCTTAACGCCCGGCAGGAAGAACAGAATCTCGCGGTAGGTCCGAAGGTTCAGATAACGGTCCAAAAGCCTCGTCTTAAGAAGAATTCCGGTGGGAAGCACCTTCTTCTTCGGCTCATCGGTAATGAAGCTGTCCGTAACCGAAATGAACGGCTTATCGATTGCGAAAAGCACCTCGTTTTCAAGCCCCCATCCGGTGAATGTGTGCTTTCCCTCCTCATGATCCGAGAGACACTCATTCAGCATCAGAAGCTCTTCATTCAGATGCTTACGGTCCTCCGGAGAAATGTCGGCGGAAAGAATCTCATCCCTGCGTGCGCGTAAAATGTCACGGATCGGCTGTTCCAATGAAAAGTTCCGAAGGGATTTCAGGTACTGCGGGCGCACGTATAGAACGCTTTCCTTCTGAAAAGCGCGAATCAGGATCGAAGGCACCAGCGGATCATTAACGAAACCGATTGCGCGGGCGGCATTCTTCCTTGTCTTCGCGTCATCGCTTTCAAAATAAGCCGGTACGAAATTCATCAAAGGAATATGATATTCCTCAATTTCGACCGGCAGCATTCCGCCGAGACGGTCCGCGAGAGACGCAAGGGTCTCCCGCGGGCTGACTCCGTATTCCAGTTTTTCAATCAGACTTCTCATTTCGGTACTTTCTGTTCCATTTCCCGGCGAAGGTCCTCAAGATGTCTGTCAATCATCGTGTAGGGCTCCCGGTTCTTAATCAAATCGATATAATCCCAAATGGTTACAATTTTCTTCTCAGTGAGAATTCCGCCGCCGACGGGACGGATTCCGTGAACGTCCGAGCCGGCCGTCATAGCGAATCCGAACTGGTTGGCAAACCAGATTGCGCGGTCGTTCTGAATCTTCGGATTCGAAGTGTTGATTGCCTCAACGGCATCGATATGGTTCGGATATAAAGAGATGCCCTCGAGATATCCGCGCTCCCTAAAGGGATGCGCCTGAACGACATATCCTCCGTCCGCATGAACCTTTTCGTACTGTACGCTCGGTGACCACTCAATCATGTCAGGATGCTTCAGAAGCCAGGCCTTATCGAGTCCGTAAATCAGAAACTCGGCACCGTGGAAGTTCTCTTCCCAACCGAACAGAACATTGAGTCCGATCCTGTCGCCCTCTTCCTTTTCGTGCTCATAGCCGCTGCAGAATTCCTCCACATACTGTTCCCACGGAAGGTCTCTTCCCGGTCTCGTATTCCCACGGAAGAAGTGGTCCGTAACGATAACGGTATCGTAACCCTCCTCCTTCCTTGCACGGGCACATTCGTACCCGTTCGAATATCCGCAGGCGCTTCCCTCGCTCGTATGACTGTGTGTTTCGATCTTGTACATTGTATGATTCCTCTCAGTCCTTCCGGCAAATGCCACATTACATTCCGTAGCCTACAAGAAATGCCTGCTTATTCAGCTCTACGGTCTTCGGCGGAACGGTATTCTCAATAACCTTGAGCCAGTCTTCCTTTGAGAAATCCATGTGTTTAGCCGCAAGGCCGAGTACAATCGTGTTGAAAGCCTTCGTATTGCCGAGCTTTCTTGCCTCGGAAAGAGCGTCGATTTTCAAAACGCGGTACTTCTTCTCAAGATCCTCGAGGATTCCTTCGGGATAGGTCGCGTCGCCGATAACAACCGGCATCGGATCGATGCGCTGGTCGTTTACGATGATGACGCCGTCCTTCTTTACGAAGTGCGCGTAACGAAGCGCCTCAAGGCGCTCAAATGCGATAAGAACGTCTGCCTGGCCCTCTTCCACGATCGG
>DBWJ01000042.1 GCA_002308955.1 Lachnoclostridium sp. UBA1241
AAAATCGCAAAATAAATCGCAAAATAAATCGCAAAAAAATCCCGAAGAGCCGTCCCTTCGGGATTTTCTTGTCTTACATTTCCGTTTCGGCCGCGAGTCTTACACATTCGTAAGCCCCGTCATAATCACCGTTCTGTTTCATCTGATTGATCCGCCGGCAAATGTGAATGAAAAGCTCTTTGTCGGTAAGGAAGCGGTCAATCATGTCATTTGCCGCGGCATCCGTATCGCACTCGAAGGTACCGTCACCGGCCTCCTGCGAACAGATGGCGCCGTACACCTCGTGGCCGCCGATGTGTTTCATGAACATCTTCGGAATCGGGTAATAAGCAAGCTCGCTCGGCTTCGTGATGAGGACGTCGCACTCCGGCATCAGCAGGTTGGTCGCGTAAACCGCCTTGAAGATATCCGAATCGCAGATGATGGTCACGCCGTCAGCCGGTTCCTGCCGAAGCTCCTTAACATATTTTGTAAGGCCGTGGTAATCGTTTCGGAATTCGTGCACGGAGACGTCGGAAAGAAGATCCGCAATCTTTTGATATACATCCTCGTGGTCTCCGAAATTGATCAGGACGGCTGCCTTCCCTTCCTTCACGTAAGGAAGCAGGTGGGTGAGCATCGCCTTAAACTGCGCAAAGCCCGCACCGGCGCCGCCAACCGTCATCAGAAACCGCATCGGTGCGCCTTCCTGTGCCCTTTGGATTCGAAGTGCATTGTCTTCCTCAAGGTTTACCAGAAGCTCGTGGTCAACATAACGTCCGACCATCCGGATTTCCTTCTCCGGAATGCCCATCAGGTTATCCTTCGAAAATCCGTGCAGCATCTTATACCCAAGATACGCAAAAGGCGTCTGCACCGTATGAATGGCGCCCTCCGAGAGGTGTAACGCCATCGGCCAGTTGTCGGGGATGGCGTTGACGACATGCGTCATTCCCGCGTGAATCGCAGCCTGGCTCGGCCACACGTGCGTTGCGATATACGGAACATCCTTCGGAAGTGCCTTAAGAAGCGGCGTCAGAAGCTCCGCGTTCTTCTGGTCCGCGGCGTTATAGGTAATCTTTCGGAAGCCCTCCTTATTGAGCGGCTCCCACACGAAACGGTTGAACAGTCTCGATTTCTGCGAAATGCGGGACGCCGTCGAATACAAATCGTTCTGCTCGCGGATCATCTTGCTGCCCGTCGCGTCCAGGCCTGCCAGATCGAGCCAGTACGGCGTATATCCGAGCGCCCTCGCGCACGAAGCCATCGCGATGCTGATGCGGTAATGCCCGAAGCCCATTCGGATATTCCCGACGACGAGCGGATTGTCCGTAAGCTCCGCCGGCTCATCCGAAAGCACCAGCTTTTTGATCCCGATGTTTGAAAGCGCCGGAACGTCCTCCGCCGCAAAATGGTACGTCTTCCCGGAGTCGTCTCCGTATTTTTTCAGATACTTCTGCTTCTTCCGCTCCGCCTTCCGAAGGGTAACCGCATCAATCCGGTTTCCGAAGATGACAGCGGATTTGTCGGAGGCGATTTCGTTCGGGTCCGGTTTCGTCTTCTCCGCGAGAACGCCCCTTCGGTAATCGTAAGCAAAGAACCGCTTCTTTCCGTCCAGCTCAAATTCCGCAACGGCGTACCTGCCCTTATTCCGAAAACCGATCCGTCTCGCCCTTTTGAATATCGCCAGGGCATCCTCAAGGACTTCTTTCTTTTCTTCGTCGTATTCGCTGACCTGGTCGGATGTCATCAGAAGCGAACCGAACAGCGCGTTCATCTTCGTTAAAGCCTTCCTCTGGGCAAATGTCATATGAATGTTATCATCCCGAAGAAGGAATACATCGGGATCATTCAGGAAAGCATGCCCGTCAAGACCGCTCCGGAATATCGTATTCTGAAGTGTAACTTTCGTGGAAACCCGCTCCGGATGGAACAGGCGCATATAGACGGAGTCGTCAAACTTAAGCGATACGTCCGGCCCGATGCGGCAGTAATCAAACCGCTCGAAGCCGTTTGAAAGCGTCGCCCCGCAGCCGAGAATCAGCCGGTCCGAAAGCTCCTCGCGAAGAAGCCCGTAGGCAAACTCCGCGGTCTCGCTTCTCGTCTTCCCTTTAAGCGGACACAGGTTCACCGCGTACAGGAAATCGAGTTTAAAGAAGTCAAACCCGAGTTCCTTATAGAAGCGGAGCACTTCCCGGATATAATCGACTGCCTCCGCCTTGTTCAGATCAAGCGGATAAAACCCGCTCCAGTTTCCGCCTGCATATATATAATTCCCGTCCGAATCCTTCGGAAACCAGTCCGTGTGCTCCTTAAAAAGCTTCGAATCCGTCTCCGCCACAAGCGGAGCCAGCCAGATTCCGGCTTTCATTCCTTTGCCGTGAATCTGCTCAACGATTTCCTTAAGCCCGTTCGGGAATTTCTCCGAATCAATGTCCATCCAGTCGCCGACATAAGATTCAAATCCGTCGTCAATCTGGAACAGGTCAAACCGTTCGTCGGCACCCGCAAGGGCATTGAGAATCAGCCCTTCACTGATGTTCTGATAATGGTTGTACCAGGAGGTATAGCCGAACAGCTTCCGGTCGGTCCGCGGCGTAAACCGGTTAAAGTATTCCCTGCCGTTTCGCGCCACCGTATAGTCGAATACCGTGAAGCTTTCGCCGGCCTTCAGTTCCCTGCCGCTTATGTCGCTCTCTAAAAGGATGCGGTTTTGGTCCTTATCAAACCAGATCAGAAGGTAAGCGTTTTTGTAATTCAGATTGCCGAAGAACAAAGGATTGCTGCCGGTCACGAAGCCAAAGTCAAATCCGACCGGCGTATTCTTCCGATGCGCAAAGAACGCCTGCGACCCGTACGCCTTGAAGCGGTACTTCTCCTCCAGTTTCTTCGGCACCTTCGAAAGGTCATTGAGCGTCTCTCCGGGTGCTGTCTCCTTTGTCTCGGTCCAGGACTGATAGCCGTTCGCAAGAATCCTCTCCGCTTCCGCATAATCATACTTCAAAAAGTACTCCGCCTTGCCAAGAACCAGGTCGGCAAGCGCCGTAACGGTAATCACCCGATGACCGGCAGTCTTCTCATTTGTAACCGTAAGATTCTTATCGCTTTCCGATACGGTATACTTCTGTCCGTCAATTAAGTAACTAAGCCGTAACATTTTCCGCCTCCTCTTCATGCGATTTCTCAATCACGTCCATGACACGTTTTTCGTCGTAGAACAGGATGATGACCATTGCAATGATGCAGAGCACCATGGCGATGACAAGGCTGATCCGGTAACCCGTTCCGTTGTTCTTGAGCACTTCCGCGCCGTCCACCGTCTCCTTGTACTGTCCGATAACCGCGAGCGAGGTGAAGATAATCATCGCGATGGACTGCCCGAGTTTAAAGGCGAACGTCCGGGCCGCATAGAACATCGCGTCGCGGTTCTCCCCGGTCAGCACGCAGTCGCTCTCCGCGATGTCCGCGACGATTGCCTGCGGAATCACGCCGAGAATCGAAAGCGGCACGCCCACAAGCACGCAGATGATGAAGCCGTACGCGAGGTTCGGGATGAAGCTCACTTTTCCGGCGAAGCTCGATACGAGGAATGCGAACCCGAACAGCGCAAACCCGACGGTCAGAAGCTTCTTCTTGCCGAATTTGCGGGACAGGATGTTGACCACCGGATAACAGACAAATGTAACGAACGTCATGAAGATGAACAGCACCATATAGTTGTTGAGCGCGAGCAGGTTCTCCACGTAATAGATGAAGCCCGTGTTGAAGATCGTGATGCCGATCCAGTAGATGATGTCCGAAAGCACGAACACCTGAAAATGCTTATTCTTAAAGGTCTTCGCGAGGGATTTGAACGCGTTCTCGTTGACCGGAGGCGTATTGTCGTAATCCTTCTCGTTGATGAGGAACGCCGGCAGCAGCATGCACAAAAGCGCAATCAGCGCAAGAACGGAAAGCACGAGTCTCGCGCAGAGGTAATAGTCCCAACCCGTTGCTTTCTGAACGGCTTCCCATAGCATTTTCCCGGAAAATGCCACGCCGGTACCGACGATGTACGTCAGCGAAATGTATGTCGAAATGTCCATGCGGTCCTTCTGGCTGCGGCCGAGCACCGGAATCAGGGCGTTGTACGGCGTGCAGTAAGCCGTCATGAAGATGTAAAACAGAATCATCGTCACGGCAAGCCATACGATGTTCGCCGTCGATTCGCCGCGCACCGGGCAGCAGAAGATGAGCACCGTAAGAAGCGCGAACGGAAACGCCGCGTAGCGCATGAACGGAATGCGCTTGCCGAGCCTGCTTCCGCATTTGTCCGACATGCTTGCAATCCACGGGTCGGTCACCGCGTCCACAATTCTTCCGAATGCCGTAATCAGCCCGATCACCGTAAGCCCGATGAAGGTCGCGCTTGTGACAAATGTGATGACACCGTTCCCGGTGGAGTCCGGCAGATAAAAGTTTACCAAAAGATTCGCAATGATGCCGGCAAGGATTGACCAACCGAGCTGGCCGACTGCGAAAATCCATTTAATTTTTCCCGATACCGTTTTCATGAATACCTCCTTCTGGTTACAGTTGACGCAGGCTGCCTCGGAGGAGGATTTCTCCGAAGCTGAATTCTGCGAAATCCTCCTCCGGGCGCGCCTGCTGTTATGTTCTATAAGAACAGTTTACGCCTTTTGCGTTTGGATTTCCAATGATGCTTCCTGAAACTTTTCATTAAAAAAGCGATATTGTGGTTTTTGTGCCACAATATCGCAATATTATGTGTCATTTTGAAAGTTTTTAGTTCTCTCTGTGGTCGAAGACGCGCTTTGCCTTCTTCTCGGTGCGCGGAAGCGTGCCGACCGGAACGACGGTAACCTTCGGGGTTACGCTCATGCGGGACTTGAAGAGGTCGCGGATCTTAAGCGCGGTACGGTCAAAGCTGACGCGTCCTTCGGCCTCGACGGTAACAAGGATGACGTCCCTGTTGATTTCGTCGTCGTGCGCAATGTCAATCTTGTACTCGCTCGATACGCCGTCCACCATGCCGAGGATTTCCTCTACCTGACTCGGGAACATGTTAACGCCGTGCACCTTGAACATATCATCGCTTCGCCCCTTGATGACGTCGAGGCGCGGGAATTTGCTGCCGCAAGGGCACTCGCCGGGGATGATGCGTGACATGTCGTGGGTACGGAAACGGATGAGCGGAGCGCCTTCCTTCACAAGCGTTGTGATGACAACCTCGCCTTCTTCTCCGTCCGGAAGCGTCTTACCGGTCTTCGGGTCGATGATTTCGATGTATACGTAGTCGTCCCAATAATGCATGCCGGTTTCGTGGGAGCAGTTTATGCCGATGCCGGGGCCGTAAATCTCGGTCAGGCCGTAGATGTCATAGAGCTCCACGCCGAGTTCCTTATGGATATACGCGCGCATCTTGTCGCTCCAGCGCTCGGAACCGAACACGCCTTTCTTCAGGTGAATCTGATCGCGGATGCCGCGGCGATTAATCTCCTCGGCAAGAAGAAGCGCATAGGATGAGGTTGCGGTCAGTACCGTCGACTTCAGATCAATCATCATCTGAATCTGCTTATCCGTGTTGCCGGGGCCGGTCGGGATGGCCATCGCGCCGAGCTTCTCACAGCCTGCCTGGAAACCGATTCCCGCGGTCCAGAGTCCGTAACCGGGCGTAATCTGGATGCGGTCCTTGTTCGTAATGCCCGCCATCTCGTAGCAGCGGGCGAACATGATTGCCCAGTCGTCCACGTCCTTCGCGGTATAAGGGATGATAACCGGCTTACCGGTCGTTCCCGAAGACGAATGGATTCTTACGACTTCCTCGTCCGGTACGGCCTGAATGCCGAGCGGATAAGCGTTTCTTAAGTCTGCCTTACTGGAGAAAGGAAGCTTCTCGAATTCTTCCTGACTCGCACAGCCGGTGATGCCGGCCTCCTCGTAAACTTTTCCGTAGTAGCTTCCGGATTTGATCAGGCGCTTGATCTGCGCGTCCACCTGGCGAAGCTGTGTCTCATTTAATTGCATATTGTGCTCCTATCTCCGCTCCCTTTTGGAATGCGGCCTTATTCGTATCCGTAAATCTGGCGGGGACGCGTTTCACAATCTCCCCGAGAACAATCTCCTGCGGGATGCCGAGCCTTCCGGCTCCTGCTGCCACGCCGAGAATGGCGATGTTGAAATATCGGGACGAGCCGAACTCTTTGCTGAGTTCTTCGCCGTCTATGACGATGCAGTCACATTTGCCGCGAAGATACGAAAGCATCTCCGTCCCGTCGTAACCCGTGTCGTTAAGCGATTCCGTAACCGGCTTCACCGGAACGCTGTTCACGATGACCGTGCCGCCCTTCTTCAGGTAGCAGAGGTTCCGCACCGCCTCGGAGGGCTCGAAAGCGAGAATCAGATCCGCGCTTCCGAAAGGAATCAACGGCGAGTACGCGTCATCGCCGATACGCACATGGCTCGTTACCGGGCCGCCGCGCTGCGCCATGCCGATCGTCTCGGCCGAATGCACCGCGTCTCCGTCAACCATCGCCGACGCGGCAAGAATCTTACTTGCGAGGACGGTTCCCTGACCGCCGACGCCGCAGATCAATATATCCTTCTTCATCGGCTCACCTCCTCCGCTTCGATTGCGCCCATGGGGCAAATCTGACTGCAGAGGCCGCAGCCGCTGCAGAGGCTCCGGTCAATCTTCGTCTGTCCGTCCACGCGGATCAGCGCCGGGCAGCCGATTTCCGAAATACAGAGACCGCAGTTGATGCAGTTTTCGTTAACTATACATTTGCCTGTGGGCTTAACGATTGCCACACACGGCGATTTGAAGATGATCGCCTTCACGCCGGGAAGCGCTGCGCATTCCAGCACGGCTTTCACGGAAGCGTCGAGGTCAAGCGGATTCACGGTAACCACCTTCGTAAGGCCGATTCCCTTAAGGACGGCTGCGATGTCGACCTTCTCAACGATATCGCCCATCATGTTCCGGCCGGTTCCGGGGTGCGGCTGGTGGCCGGTCATTGCGGTGGTGGAGTTGTCGAGCACGCAGAGGATCATCTCCGCGTTATTGTAAACGGCGTTCACGACGCCGGTCATTCCCGAGGCGAAGAAGGTGGAATCGCCGACAAATGCGAACGCTGTCCCTTCCTTATCTGTCCAGTGGAAGCCCTGCGCCATCGTGATTCCTGCGCCCATGCAGAGGCAGGTGTCGCACATGTCAAGCGGCATCGCGTTACCGAGGGTGTAGCAGCCGATGTCGCCGCAGAAATAGCATTTGCGGCCCTGCATCGCTTTCTTCACCGCATAGAAGGAGGCGCGGTGCGGGCAGCCCGCGCAGAGAACCGGCGGCCGCATCGGAAGCGCGGGCGCATCGCTTAAGTCGATAGCGCCTTCCCCTTCCGGAAGATTCAGGTACTTACGGAATATGCCCGCAAGAAGATTCGTGCTGAGTTCGCCGCTTGCGGGAACGTCGCCGGTGAGCTTGCCGCGGATGGTAAGCGTTATTCCGTTTCGTCCGCAGAGCTTTGCGATCTGCTCCTCGTTATAGGGGCTTAATTCCTCCACGCAGAGTACTTCCGTAACGCCCTCGAGCGCTTTCTTTACGAAGGTCTCGGGGAACGGGTAAGGTGTCGCGATACGGATCAGGCGGACATCGGGATAATCCTTTAGGAATTCCTTCGCGTAGGCGTAACTGATGCCCGAGGCAACAACCGCCTTTTCGGAGGTTCCTTCGACGGTGTTATACCGGTAGGAGGAGAATTCCTCGCCGATCTCCACGTTCCGCTTCTCCATCATCGCATGGTTTGCAAAGGAAAGGCGCGGGAAGATAACCCATTTCTTCGAATCCTTGATGAACCCTTCGAAAGGCTTCGGCTCCGTCTTCTCCGGAAAGTCTATCGCCGCGTAGGCGTGGTCCACTCTCGTTGTCGGGCGGAACAGCACCGGGGTCCGGTACTTTTCAGAGCACTCATATGCGTCCCCGATCATCTCGTAGGCTTCCTCCGGGGAAGCCGGGTCGAACACGGGAATCCGCGCGAACTCCGCAAACCGTCTCGTATCCTGCTCGGTCTGCGAAGAGATCGGGCCCGGGTCATCGGCCGAAACGACAACCATGCCGCCCTTTACGCCGACATAGGCAAGGCTCATCAGCGGGTCGGAGGCTACATTCAGCCCGACCTGCTTCATCGTTACGAGCGTTCTCGCTCCGCTGTAAGCCGCGGCAGCCGCCACCTCCATGGCCGCCTTCTCATTGACGGACCATTCCACATGCACTCCCTCGTGGGGATATTTTGCAATCGTTTCCACGATTTCCGAGGAAGGCGTTCCGGGATACCCGGAGACCAGATTCACGCCGGCCGCAAGCGCGGCAAGCCCGATGGCTCCGTTTCCCATAACATATTCTTTCACCTGATTGCTCCATTCTGCGGGGCACCCGCAACAATTCACTCTGCGGCTGCCTGCAACGATTTATTCTGCAGCTGCCTGCAGCGGTTTATTCTCCGCTCGACAGGCGGATTACCGGCGAGAAACCGGTCGTCTTTCCGCATTTCATGCGGCATTCAAACAAAGTCATAAACTGGGACGGGTCGATCCGCGAGAAATCCACCTTCTCGAACCAGTCCTTTGTAAACTTGACGGAAACGTACGTCTCCTCCTCCGAAAGCCCGGTGGCCGGATTCACTTCGGTCTTCACCGCGTGCACATAAACCGTATTGACGGGCAGAAGCGCGAAGGTGTCCCGTGCGGTCCGGATGCAGGTGCTGCACACATAGTCCTCTAAAAGCTCGTTGTACTTCGTCTTCGAGAGGTCCTTTTTTGTGAGCTTTCCGGATGCGGTCGTCGTCACTTCTATGACCGGCATGACCTCCTCTTCCGCAATCTCGAACTGCACCTCCGCAAAATCGGACGCGTCCGTTCCGAATTCGAAGGAATGCCCGAAATCCCGAAGATCCTCGTAGGGCTGCATGATCTCA
The DNA here is from genome assembly GCA_002308955.1 of Lachnoclostridium sp. UBA1241. Classification (GTDB taxonomy): domain Bacteria; phylum Bacillota; class Clostridia; order Lachnospirales; family Lachnospiraceae; genus ISDg. The sequence continues at coordinate 8,949 of DBWJ01000042.1, forward strand.
ACCGCCGAATAGTAGGCTTCCACATCCCCGCCGAGCACATGAAGCGCAATGTCCTTCAGTTTGTCATAGCCGTATGCGGTCTGGTCTCCGTCGCAGATGGCGCGCCAGTCCACCACAGGGTCGCTTTCCTTATGATGGCTCTTAAGTCCTTCCACATATTCCTGATACTTCGAAACCTCTTCCGCTGCCGCCGCAAGCTCCGCCTGCGTATCGGCCTGCTGCCCGGCTTTCTGTTTCGGATCCCGGTATCCCGTTGAGGATTTTGATGAGGATTTCTTTCCGGAGCTTATGTTCTTCACATACGAAAGTCCGGTTCCCGGAAGTCCCACCGAAACCGTCTTCCTTCCGCTCGTATGCATCGTATAATGCATTCCCCGCTTTCCGACCGACACGCTTGCGCCGGTTGTTCCGAGGTTTAATTTGACGCCCGGGATCAGGGAGATGCTTTTTCGAAATCGGAGTCCCATTTTCCGCCTCCTTCCTAAAAAGGCCGTATACATTAAGAGCGGCTCCGCAAGCCTG
>DBWJ01000084.1 GCA_002308955.1 Lachnoclostridium sp. UBA1241
CCGATATCAGGCATATTGCTTCCTGTCTCCCATCGTGATATTGTTCTGTTGGAGACATTCAGTTTTTCAGCCAGATTCTCCTGCGTCAGATTTTTCTCTTTCCTCAGTTCTTTCAGGAAAGAGCCTATCTTGATCTGATCCATATGGGCGACCTCCTTTCTATGCCATGATACGATCCAGCATCATCCTTTAACACGACACAAAGCGAGAAATGCCATGTTTTGCTGCCGGACATCTTTGTCTACTGCTTATAATCTCATTATTTCTTCCGCTTGGAACTGTACTTCGTATTCCTGCGTTTTCTGCCCTCTTCCGTGATCTCCACATTGCTCCGCATCGCCCGTTCAATCTGCACCGCTTCAAATTGCTCTTTTGAGATGATTCCTATGTGATGATCTCCGAGCATATACTGATTCCCGGAGCCGCCGGAATCAGCGATGGCTACATCTCCGGTATATTTCATATTGACCAAGATGGATTCTATTGTATGCTTGCTCCATGTATCCTTCCCCTTGGGACTTTTGATTTGCCTGCCCTCAAGACGCTTCTTGATGCCAACTGCGCTTGCCCCTTCCAGATACCAGTCAAAGATGTTCCGGACAACCTCCGCCTTTTTCTCATCGATAACAAGCATACCGTTTTTGTCTTTGTAATATCCGTAGCACGGTCTGTCATATAAACCGGATGTGCCGTTGGCCGCTTTTTGCTTCAGACCGATTCTGATATTCTCGCTGCGCCACTCGTTTTCCGTTTGCTCACAGGCTTCGATCACTGACAGAAGCAATTCGCTGTCCACGGTTTCCGTATCGATCTTGTCACGTTCAAAGATGATCCTTTTCCCGGCATCCTTGATCTTTCGTACCGCCTCCAAAGTTTCGACCGTATCTCGTCCGAAGCGACTTATGCTCTTCGTAAGAACGATATCGATATGTCCGTTTTCGCACTCCCTGATCATGCGGTTGAATTCTTCTCTTGTAGATCCCGTCTTTGCCGTACCTACATCAATAAAGATATCCGCCACAAACCATGTCCGGTGTGCTGACGCAAGACGTGTAAGTCCCGATATCTGATTGGCAAGGCTGTCAAGCTGCTCTTTGCTGTTTGTACTGACCCTGGCATATATACCGACACTGTAGTCTTTGATGACACGGGTTTTCTCTATGCGTACAACATTCTTAATGTCATCCATATGACATTCTCCTTTTTTGCCCCGTTTAGTTTCTTTTTTATTATAATGATGCCTGGGCAATTTTACAATATTTATCCTGACAACAGTTCCCTTGTTACACACCCTCCGAACCCTCAAAAAACAGTAGTTCCCTTGTTACGCCAAGGGCAAAAAGCAGTTCTCTTGTTACACACCCCGAAAACTCAGTGTTGGCAACTGTTGTCATTAGGCATAAAGAATGGACTCCGGCAACGCTGCCGCTTCTGGCAATATTATCGGAATCCCTTGATTTCAAGACATTTTATGTACTTTTATTCCTTGACCCTTGACATCAATACAACCGTCTCCACATGTGCCGTCTGAGGGAACATATCGACGGTCTGAACGAGGCGCACCTCGTAGCCGGCGTCCTGCAGCGGGACGAGGTCTCGGGCGAGCGATGTCGGCTTGCAGGAGATGTAGACCAGATTGTCAACGCCGTAATCTATAATCTTCGTAAGCGCCTTCGGGTGGATTCCGTCGCGCGGCGGGTCGAGAACGATGATGTCCGGCCGGTCCGTCACCTCATCAAGCATCTTAAGAACGTCTCCCGCGAGAAATGTGCAGTTCGTAAGTCCGTTCCGCACGGCGTTCTCGCGCGCGGCAATGACCGCTTCTTCTATAATCTCGATACCGATTACCTTCTTCGCAACCGGCGCAAGCATCTGGCCGATGGTTCCGGTGCCGCTGTACAGATCGAAGATCACCCTGTCCTTCGTCTCTCCGACGAAATCGCGCGCAGTACTGTAAAGAACCTCCGCCCCGAGGGAGTTGGTCTGGAAGAAGGAGAAAGGACTGATCCGGAACTCCAGTCCAAGCAGCTCCTCCGTAAAGAAATCTACACCGTACAGTACCTCGGTTCCGTCATCCCGGATCACATCGGCGACCGAATCGTTGCGGGTGTGAAGAATTCCGACGATTTTCCCCTCTAACGCGAGTTTCTGCAGTGAAGAAACCAGTCCGGAGAAGTCATATTCTACTTGTGTAGTACTTACGATATCAACTAAAATCTTACCTGTTTTCTCGGCTCTTCTGACAAGCAGGTGCCGAAAGAAACCGTTCCCGCCCATACGGTGATAAAACGGCAGTCCGGTCTCTCTTGCCCAGGAAAGAACCGCCGCAACAATCTTCCGTACGTCCTCATGAACAAGGGCGCAGTCTTCTGCCGACACAATATCATACATGCTGTTCTTCCGATGAAGCCCTAACATCATCGGACCGTCCTTATAGGCATCGCCGAAGGAGAATTCCATCTTGTTCCGGTACTCATACGCCTTCGGGCTTCCCTTGATTGGAAGAAAATGACACTCCTCCGACCGGATCACCGGCATAAGAAGCTTTCTTATGTGCTCCTCCTTCAGGGAAAGCTGTGCTTCATACGGAAGCGTCTGCAGGGAGCATCCGCCGCACAGCCCGAAGTTCGGACACGCGGGGCACGCCGTCTCTTCCGGGGACCGCTTCAGCACTTCCTTCAGTTCGCCTTCCGCCTTCTCGGCTCCGTTCCGCTTCAGCCGAAAACGGATCTCCTGCCCCGGCAGAACGCCTTTGACGCTGATCTTTTTGCCCTCCGCGTAGACATATCCTTTGTCGGGAAATGTGGTATATTCCACCACTTCCTCGATGAAATCGCCTTTTTTCATATTATTTCTCCGAAAACCTTAATGATTACCGCTTTACTTTCACTCTGTGAAGTGTTACAATGTGACCATAACGAAACCAACCACCGACAGGAGGCACGTTATGGCGAAAGATATTCACACCCCCGAAGTTACCCGCTTTTTCCAGGCGGTTCTTACGTTGAAGAACGTTGAGGAGTGCTACGCTTTCTTTGAAGATGTCTGCACGATCAACGAATTGCTTTCCATCTCCCAGCGCCTTGAGGTTGCGCATATGCTGACCGAAAGCAAAACCTATCTGGACATTGCCGAGAAGACCGGCGCGTCCACTTCCACCATCAGCCGCGTGAACCGCTCGCTGGTGTACGGGAATGACGGATACAACATCGCATTTTCCCGTATGAAAAACAATGACAAAAAGAGCAAATGATACAAATCAAGGTTCCTTTTGGGAACCTTGATTTTTCTTTCTTATCCTTTTTTCTTCTCTTCTTTATCCTTTTCGCCCTTGCCTTCCTTATGCGCTTTCGGCGCCGGAACTAGCAGGTCGTCTATAATCTGTTCAATCATCTGTTTCTTCAGATATACATCGAAGCTGAGCATTGAAATAAAACTGAAGATGGAAAGGAATTCCTTCTCTTCTTCGCCTTCCACGTCGTCGAAGACCCGCTTGGAACGGTCGAATTTCTTCATTACGTCCTTGGCGAGATCGTTGCTGACGACAGTCTCCATATCAAAGATTCCCCTGTAAACCTCCTCAAGGTTCATCTTTGCGTCCTCACCGAAGAACATGTCCTTCATCGGACCGACAATGTGCTGCACGTCGTTGATGCTTAAGAAGCTTTTCAGGTAATAGATGAAGACCAGCAGATACATGTGATCCTTGCTGTACTTCTTCTTCACCGGGCTCGGAAGCAGGTTGTTCTTCGTGTAGTTGTTGATCATCGTCTTGGTGAGCAGCTTGTCGCTGTCATAGCGCTTGCTCTGCTCCAGATGCTCATCTAAAAACTTCGTCACCTGATCCATGTAAAGATCGATGTTCGGGATGTCGTTCGGCCCGATGTAATTGGTAGCCTGAAGGTTCTCAACGAGCTTACGAAGATAGTATTTCCACTGGTTTTCCATGGTACGTTCTCTCTTTCTCTTCGATAAATTTCATTATATAGTATTCAAAACCACATGTCAACAAAAAGCCGTCGCTTTCACATTTGCGGTTGTAAAAAATCGGGTTTTGTACTAAAATGAACATACATTCGATTTTTCGACAAATGAGAGGATTTTACGACCGTATGACAGCTCTTAGCAATTTGAATCCGCCCCAGCAGGAAGCCGTGCAGCATCTGTCCGGACCGCTCCTGATCCTTGCGGGCGCAGGCTCCGGAAAGACGCGTGTTATCACGCACCGGATTGCCTATCTGATTGATGAATACAATGTGAGCCCGTTCAATATTCTGGCGATTACTTTCACGAACAAAGCCGCCAAGGAGATGCGCGAACGTGTCAACGCCCTCGTGGATTACGGGGCCGAAAGCATCTGGGTAAACACCTTCCACGCGACCTGCGTGCGGATGCTTCGAAAGTACGGCGACGCCATCGGCTACAACACCAACTTCTCCGTCTACGACACGGATGACCAGAAGGCTCTGATGCGGACCATTCTGAAGGACCGCAATCTGGACCCGAAGAAATACAGCCCGAAGTATTTCCTGTCCCGCATTTCGGCAGCCAAGAACGAACTGGTGCAGCCGGATGCCTACGCGACGGTTTATCCGACCGCTTCTTCCGATCCGAAGCTGGTTGCTGACATCTACCGCGAGTATCAGGAGCGGCTCCGCTCGAACAACGCGATGGACTTCGATGACCTTCTGATGAATACCGTGCTTCTTCTGCACACCGCGCCGGACGTGCTCAACTACTACCGCAACCGTTTCCGTTACATCCTCGTGGATGAGTACCAGGACACCAACGCTGCGCAGTTCGAGATGATCAAGCTGCTCGCCCATTACGAGAACGACGAGGGCGAGGTGGAGTGCAACCTTTGCGTGGTCGGCGATGACGACCAGTCCATCTACGGCTTCCGCGGCGCGGACATAAGAAACATTCTCGATTTCGAGAAGAACTATCCGGACGCGAAGGTCATCAAGCTCGAGCAGAACTACCGCTCCACCGGATGCATTCTGGATGCCGCCAACGAGATTATCAAGAACAATCCGCACACCCAGCTTAAGAAGCTCTGGACAAGCGTCGGCGAGGGCGCTCCGATTACCTATACGATCTACAGTGACGATATGGAGGAGGCTGCAGGCGTTGCCGACGAGATTAAGCGTCAGGTGGATAACGGCGAGGCGGTGTACTCCGATTTTGCGGTGCTGTACCGTACCAACGCGCAATCGCGTCCCTTCGAAGCGATGCTCTCGAAGAAGCGCATTCCCTGTAAGGTTGTCGGCAACATCAACTTCTACCAGCGAAAAGAAATCAAGGACATCCTTGCTTATCTGAAGACCATTGACAACGGAAGCGACGGCATTGCCGTGCGCCGGATTCTGAACGTCCCGAAGCGCGGCATCGGCGACACGACGGTGTCGCACTTGCAGGAGTTTGCGGACCGGAACGACTGCACCTTCTACGACGCGCTGACCTACGCGGAGAAGATTCCGTCGGTAAAGCGCGCGGCTGCGAAAATTCAGGAGTTTACCGAGCTGATTGAGAATTACCGTAAACGCGCTGCAGCGCCCGGCTGTTCCCTGAAAAAACTCGTTACCGATCTCCTTGCGGATCTCGATTACGAGGAGGAACTTCGGAACGATGACCCCGAGTCCTTCGATGACCGGCAGGGCAACATCAGTGAGTTGATCAACGCGATCACCTACTACGAGGAGAATGCCGAAGAGCCGCCGACACTCGGCGGGTATCTCTCGGATGTGGCTCTCGTATCCGACCTCGATTCCGTCGAGGAGAACCCGGACTATGTCGTTCTGATGACCGTCCACAGCGCCAAGGGACTGGAGTTTGAGCAGGTATTCCTCGCCGGTATGGAGGACGGCCTGTTCCCGAGCAGCATGAGCATCGACGAGGAGAGCCGCATCGGCGTCGAGGAAGAACGCCGGCTCTGCTATGTCGGAATCACCCGCGCGAAGAAGCACCTCTACCTGTCCCGCGCCAACCAGCGGATGGTGCGCGGCGAGACCACCTTCTTCCCCGAGTCCCGCTTTATAAGCGAACTCAAGAAGAATGCCCGCCATCTTCTTTCCGAGAAGAAATCCTTCGGAAGCGGTTCCTACTTCGGAAACTCCGGAAGCTTCGGCGGCTCCCGCAAATCGGACCGCTACGAATCCACCTCCCGGAAAGGCTACGACTCTTCTTCAAAGAGAGACTACGAATCCTCCTCATGGAAGGACAGCGGTTCTTCGTGGAAAGACAGCGGTTCTTCCTGGAAGGACAACGGATCCTCATGGAGAGACAACAGTTCATCCGGCGGGTACGATTCCTTTGGTTTCGGCGGAGGAACGAAGAAGCCCGAGGCGAAGCCTTACGAGAATCCGTACAAGGTTCGCTCGGTCCCGGTTGCAAGAAGCATCGGAAGCGGTGACGCTTCTACTTTAGGCTACGGTGTCGGCGACAAGGTTAAACACGAACGCTTCGGCGTCGGTACGGTGACCGCGATCGTAAGGGGCGGAAGGGATTTTGAAGTAACTGTGGATTTTCCGTCGGGAACGAAGAAAATGCTTGCAACCTTCGCGAAATTACAGAAAATCTGACAACTGTCAGACACAGTTATTTCACGAAATCCCGCTTTGCATTTGCCGGAATGTATGTTATAATGAGAAAAACAACATAAAGGAGGGGTTTCATATGTGTAATTGTTGTGAAGAAAAGGAATGCAGCAAGACCTTATATTGGATTCTTGCCATTGTCGGTGCCATTGTCGTAATCGCAGGCATTGCATTTGCCGTATATCGTTTCTGCGCTCCGGAATATCTGGATGACTTTGACGATGAAGATTTGGACGAAGACGCTGCCGAAGAGAAAGCGGAGGAGTCCGCTGAAGTTCCTCCTACTGAGGAATAATTCGGAACGAATACGAAAGGAGCTGTCATTCGGCAGCTCCTTTTATTCTATGTTTTGGAGGGTTTCATGGATATCCGTCTCGGAGATATTGTAAGAATGAAAAAGCCGCATCCCTGCGGCAGTTTTGAATGGAAGATCGAGCGTGTCGGCATGGATTTCCGGCTCTGCTGCATGGGCTGCGGTCATAAGGTCATGATTCCGCGCCGCCAGGCCGAGAAGAACATCCGCGAAGTGCGCCACTCTGACGTTCCGGTCGTACCGGAGGAGGACTGAAAAGGTCCTGGAATTCCGTCGGATTCAGCCGGAATTCCAAACGTTGGAATAGTTTAGCCGCGCAGGAATTCCGTCAGGAAAGTCTGGCGCGCGTACGGTCCCACTTTGAAATGCATATACGCTGCGGAAGCGCATCCGCGGTCGGCGAACAGTCCGAATACCGTCGGGCCGGAGCCGCTCATCATAACGCCCTCACAGCCGAAGGACTTCATCTGTCTCTCGATTTCCGAAATCTCCGGACACAGCTGTCCGGTAACCGGTTCCAATACGTTTCCGAGCCGTCCGGCAATGCCGAGACGGTCTTCTTTTTCTATGGCGCGGATCATCCCGTCAATGTCCGGATGAACCGTGTCGTCACTGAGTTTCAATCTTCCGTATATTTCTTTCGTGGAAGCTCCGCGATCCGGCTTCACCAAAAGCACATGGAAGGACGGCGCGTCCGGAAGCCTTGTAAGCTTCTCTCCGATGCCCTCCGCAAGCGCGGTTCCGCCCATCATACAGAAAGGAACATCCGCTCCGAGCTTTAACCCGAGCGCCTGAAGCTCCGCATCGGAAAGCCCCGTCTCGAAAAGTTCATTCATTCCGCAAAGCACTGCGGCAGCGTCCGTACTTCCGCCCGCAAGCCCTGCTGCCACCGGAATGTTCTTCTCCACTTCGATGAATACGCCCGCCTGTATGCCGGTGCTCTTAATGAACAGTTCCGCTGCGTCATAGGCAAGATTGCCTTTGCCGGTGGGAAGAAACGGCAGATTCGTCTTAAGGACGGTCTCCGGGCGCGCGATCTTACGAAGGCTCACCCTGTCGCTTAACCGGATCGCCTGCATGATCATTCTGACTTCATGGTAGCCGTCTTCGCGCACGCCTGTTACGTCTAACGCAAGATTGATTTTCGCGGGTGCCTGCACCTCAATCCGGTCTGTCATCCCAGTTCTCCTATTCCTGTTCGCGGATTGCTCCGCGATTTTCCTACTCCTGTTCGCGGATCGGCTCCGCGATAATCCGAATCGTATTCTCCGACATTGCCTCATCTCCCGAAAGAATCGTGTAGGAAAGGCCGGCAACAATTCTGTCATCCTCTTTTGCAAAAGACACCTCGTGTCCCGCTATGGCAAATGTGAGCGTTCCGAACGCCGTCTCATAACGGCACGGATGGGTTTCCCCGGGAACCACGAGAATCGTCGCGTTCACGCTTCCCTCACGGCGGATTTCGGCGCGTTCTTCGGTGATCGTTATCACATTTGCCGTAACATCGGAGGGATTCTCCTCATCCGAGGTACGGTAATCAAAGCGGAAACCGCCGCCCTGTTCGGACGGAAGTTCCCGCACTATGCCTCTGCAAATCGTTTCGGTTGTCTCTGCTCCTCCGGAATCGGCAACGCCGATTACCTGAATCAGACATCTCATATAAATCTCCTGATGATTAAGCAAACACCTTCCGGTTCACGTCCGTCTCCACGAGTTCACATGGAAGAATCGTGTTCGCGAAGCGGCGGAACTGCTCCTCACCGTCGCTGACGAAGAAGCGGTGTGTCGCGGGCTCGTCGGACTGCTTCCGAAGTCCTCGTTTCGTGAGCATCTCACCGAGCTCCCGCGCGGTTTCATAGGCCGGATTCACAAGCGTAACGGAAGGTCCGGCAACCTCTCCGATAACCTCGGTCAAAAGCGGATAATGCGTACATCCGAGCACCAGTGTATCAATCTGTTCCTTAAGAAGCGGCTCGAGATAACGCTCCGCCATCATCTTCGTAATCGGATCCTTCCGCATGCCCTCTTCCACCAACGGAACGAACAGCGGGCAGGCCTGCCCGAACACCCTGAGTTCCGGCGAGATACCTGCGATATAACGCTCGTAAAGTCCGCTTTTGATCGTGCCGTTCGTCGCGATGACACCGATCCGTCCGGTCTTAGTGATGCGGGCGGCCGTTCTTGCGCCGGGCTTCACCACGCCGATTACCGGAACCGTAAGCTCCTTTACGAGGGTCTCCAAAGCAAATGCGCTCGCCGTGTTACAGGCAACCACAATTGCCTTCACCGAATGGGAACATAAAAACCGCGCAATCTGGCGGGAATATGCAATTACCGTCTCTTCCGATTTGTTACCGTAAGGGACACGCGCGGTGTCTCCGAAATAAAGCACCGACTCTTTCGGCAGCTGGCTCATAATTTCTTTCGCCACAGTCAATCCGCCGACGCCGGAATCGAACACACCAATCGGTAAATCAGAATTCATAAAAGGTCCTTCTTTCTTCGTACTGCTCCTATTGTACCCCGAAAGCCGGATTGTTGCAAGTGGCGGTTGCAAACTGTAAGAATCCATGCAAAAAAGAGTGGGCAAAGCCTCACTCTTTATAAACCTTCACAAGCAGTAACCTGCCTTCTTTTACAGTTACCGCGGCCGTCTGTCCCGGAAGGACTTCGTTGCTGACACCGTACTGGTACTCCGGCGTGATTTCCGCATCCGAAAGAGGGAATTTGGCGCCGGTTATCGTGATGCCCCGCGCCGTGCCGTCTACCGCCAGCAGCGAAAAATAAGACACCTCCCCGTCAATCTTAGCCTTCTTTCTTGACACGATCTCCATCTCGGAGTAATCGTCGACGATCGTTGCTTTCTTTTTAAGGGAATCCAGCTTCAGGAGAATCGAAACGTTTCCGATGGTGTGATCCAGTCTCGCGCCGATGACACCGATTAAAAGGAACTCATTGAAGCCGCGCTTCACCGCTTCTCTTACGGCATATACCGTGTCGGTATCGTCCTTGGCACGCGGAAGCACAATCGTCTCTACCGGAAGATTCGGATTCTCATGGGAATCGAAATCTCCGACAATCAGTGACGGTTCCGCGCCGAGAGCCTCCCTGTGACGAAGCCCGCTGTCGCAGTAAATCACATAATCATCTTCCCGAAGCATGCTTTGAATCCGCTCGGCCCGGCAGATGTCCGCACCGCCGACTATGACACAACGTTTCATGCTTTCCTCCTATTCTACTGTTGTAGTATAAACTGCATTATTTCAGTGCCTGATATGCGGTCAATCGCCCTATTACCCAATAGGTAACAGGGTATTACGAGTTATTGCTATGACCGACAGGCAATATGGTATTTCAGATTGTCAATATACCCAGTAGGTAATATGGTAATTACAGGATATCGATGTACTCTCCTGCCAACGCCTTGTTCATGCTCCGTACGGCGCAGAATTTGCCGCACATCGAGCAGCTGTCCTCCTGCTCGGGCGCACGGCTGTCACGGATTGCCTTCGCCGTCTCCGGGTCAATTGCGCACTCCCACTGCTTCTCCCAGTCAAAGGTTCTTCTGGCATCCGCCATGGCGTCATCAATGTCCCTGGCATGCGGAATCTTCTTTGCAATATCGGCTGCGTGAGCAGCGATGCGGGATGCGATAATGCCCTGCTTAACATCTTCTACATTCGGAAGCGCCAGATGTTCCGCCGGTGTCACATAGCAGAGAAACGC
>DBWJ01000043.1:0-146 GCA_002308955.1 Lachnoclostridium sp. UBA1241
GAGATTCCGAGAATCTCCAGTTCTTTGTCGGTCAGGCCGATGCCGCGAAGCATCAGGCGGTTGCCGCGAAGGGCTTCTACGGAGTTGATTCCCATGCCACCCATCAGTTCCTTGATCTCATGCTTCCAGGCGGTCATCAGGTTGAT
>DBWJ01000043.1:261-413 GCA_002308955.1 Lachnoclostridium sp. UBA1241
GCGTCCGCGCCGAGCGCGATGGCCTTTACCACATCGGCGGCGCTTCTTATGGAACCGCCCACAACGAGGGAAACGTTGTTTCGGATGCCTTCGTCGCGGAGCCGCTGATCGACTGCGGCAAGCGCAAGCTCAATCGGAATACCGACGTTATC
>DBWJ01000043.1:524-702 GCA_002308955.1 Lachnoclostridium sp. UBA1241
TAACGGGCTTCCGGTAGCCGGTAGCTTCCTTTAAGGAATAAACGAGCTGACGAAGGTCCTCAATGGAGTAAATGTCATGGTGCGGGGCCGGAGAGATGGCATCGGAGCCTTCCGGAATCATTCGGGTTCTCGAAACGTCGCCGACAATCTTGGCACCCGGCAGATGTCCGCCGATACC
>DBWJ01000043.1:824-1033 GCA_002308955.1 Lachnoclostridium sp. UBA1241
ATGCCGAGCTCGGTAGCCGCGCGCGCGAGTGACGCGTGCGCGTTATAACTAATGGAGCCGTAGCTCATTGCTGAGAACATTACCGGCATCGAAAGCGTTACCTGCGGCGGCAAATCGCATACCAGCCTGCCGTCCGCGTCGCGCTTCATCTTCTCCGGCTTCTTGCCGAGTGTAACGCGGGTCTCCATCGGTTCGCGGAGCGGATCGAT
>DBWJ01000043.1:1115-9599 GCA_002308955.1 Lachnoclostridium sp. UBA1241
ATGGAGGAGAGCAGCACGCCGCCGCTTCCCGCCTGTTTGTAAATCTCACGGATCGTATCGTTCTGCCAGTTTGCATTCTCGCGGAGCTGACAGTCGCTTTTCACAATCTTAAGGGCGCGCGTCGGGCACAGGGAGACGCAGCGCTGGCAGTTGACACATTTGCTTTCGTCACTGATCATGCGGCCGGTGTCGGGATTGAACGCATGAACTTCATTGGCGCACTGTCGTTCACAGACGCGGCAGGCGATGCAGCGGTCCGGATTCCGCACAACTTCAAATTCCGGATAGATAAAATCGACTCCCATCAGAATGCTCCTTCCTTCACCGTAACGATTACGGGTTCTCCGCCTGCCGGAGCCCAGATTTTCTCAACATCGGGTTCCATGACGCGGATTGCGGCTTCCTCGCTCGCGATGTAAACCATGTCGTCCTTCTCGCCGACCACCATCGACCGTAACTTCAGCCGGTCATTTAACGCCATCAGTCCGCCGTCAAATCCGAGGACAATCGAGAACGGGCCGGTTACCAGAAGACTCGGGAAAACCGTGCGCAGATACTGCAGTTTCTTCTTCTCATATTCGTCCGTCTTACCTTCAATCGTGCTCCAGAACGGAGCGGCGATCACATTTGCCGCCTCGGTAAGCGTTAAGCCCTGGACACGGAGCAGATAATCGAGAATATACGTTATGACCTCCGTATCGGTCTGGAGGTTGCATTTGTAACCGAACATCTCGATGAACCGGCGGTTGGCGTCGTACGAGGAAATTTCGCCGTTATGAACTACCGAATAATCAAGGAGCGTGAAGGGATGCGCGCCGCCCCACCANNCACCAGCCGGGGGTGTTGGTCGGATAACGTCCGTGGGCGGTCCAGCAGTAGCCTTCGTACTCGTCAAGGCGGTAGAAGCGGCCGACGTCCTCCGGGAAGCCGACGGCTTTGAAGGTTCCCATGTTCTTGCCGCTTGAGAATACGTACGCGCCTTTCATTTCCGTATTGATCTTCATTACGGTGCGCGCCACGAATTCCTTTTCGTCAAGCTGCAGGTCCGCGAGCACGGACTTAAGAGGAGTTACGAAGTAGCGCCATATGATCGGCTCGTCCGTAATCTCCGGGATCTTTCTTGTGGGGATCAGTTCGCCCTTGACAACTTCAAAATGCTCTTTGAGAAAAGCCTCACAGGCCTTTCTTGTATCCCGGCAGTCAAAGAACAGATGGAATGCATAATAATCTTTGTACTGCGGATAGATTCCGTAACCGGCGAATCCTCCGCCGAGACCGTTGCTGCGGTCATGCATCGGCTTCATCGATTCGATGATTGCCTGCCCGGTCATCTTTCTGCCTTCCTTTGAAATCACTGCTGCGATGGCGCAACCGGAGGGGATGCGCACCTGACCTTCCTGTTTCATGGTTCGGTTCCTTTCTTTTCTTCTTTCACCGTACAGTTGCTTCTTTACAGTACGCGGCGCCAGGCCGTTAACCAAAAGAAAAGGCGCTCATCGATACACAGACAATCTGCCTGTCCATCAATGAACGCCTTTGCTCATTTGCCCGCATTATACGCCCGTATATTTCATATGTCAAGTGTTTTTTTCGCCGCTTTAACGCGCCGAAGGATTTTGAAGAATTTGCGTTGACTTTCAGGCTTTGCTGTGATAAATTGAATTGGAAAATTCTCATAGAAAAGAGGGGTTGATATGGTTCCTTTTCTTTTTCAGTTTATAAGCCGTGCGGATGACGGCTCCTATGTTTTGGAGAAGGGCGGATATGTCGTATTCGGTATTGCGATATTCCTTCTTATCTGCATTGCGGCTGCGATTATGTCAAGCAAGGACAAGGGAGATTCCAGACGCGCGGTGCGGCTGACGGTTTCCGCGATTTCCATCGCGCTTGCTTTCATCACTTCTTACATTCAGCTGTTTAAGCTTCCGTGGGGCGGCTCCGTAACGCTTTTCAGCATGTTCTTCGTATGCTTCGTCGGCTATCTGTACGGACCGTCGACCGGAATTACGGCAGCATTTGCTTTCGGTATCCTGCAGTTTTTGCAGTCCGGCGGCAGCTACATCCTGTCGATTCCGCAGGTGCTTTTCGATTACATCCTGGCATTTGCCGCGCTCGGCATCGCCGGATTCTTCTACAAGAGCAAAAACGGTCTGATTACCGGTTACATCGCTGGATGTATCGGCCGCGGCGTATTCGCTTCGATTGCCGGTTATCTGTATTGGATGGATTACATGCCCGAGAGCTTTCCGAAGAAGCTTGCGTTCCTGTATCCCGTTGCCTACAACTTCAGTTATATTCTGATCGAGATGGCCCTTACACTTGTTCTTCTGGCGATTCCGTCCGTGCGGAAATCCATCAAGCGTATTGCGTTCGAGGCAACGAAGAAGGACTGAAACAACCCCGAAAAAATTTTTTGAAATTGGGGGTTGACAATCCGAAAAAGCGGGTTTATAATTCGGCACATAAAGGCAAAGGCGTCTTTGAGTGGAAACACTCAGAGGCGCTTTTTTTATTTCCAAAATGAGAGGAGAAACTCACATGAAAACGGTATCGGATTATTTCGGAACAAATGTATTTGACGACAGAGTCATGCGTGCCAATCTTTCGGCAGACGTATATCGCTCTCTTCGCAAAACGATCGACGAGGGCAAGGAACTCGACATCAGCGTTGCCAACGCGGTAGCGGAAGCGATGAAGAATTGGGCGGTAGAGAAAGGAGCGACACATTTTACGCATTGGTTCCAGCCGCTTACGGGAATCACCGCCGAGAAGCACGACAGTTTCATTCAGCCGGCTCCGGACGGAAGCGTGATCATGGAGTTCTCCGGCAAGGAACTGATCAAGGGTGAGCCGGACGCGTCCTCGTTCCCTTCAGGCGGCCTCCGCGCAACCTTCGAAGCGAGAGGATATACCGCATGGGATCCTACCTCGTACGCGTTCATTAAAGGAAAGACGCTCTGCATTCCGACGGCGTTCTGTTCCTACGGCGGACCGGCACTCGATAAGAAAACGCCTCTGCTCCGTTCCATGGAAGTGCTCAGCAAGCAGGCGCTCAGAATTCTGAAGCTCTTCGGCAACAAGACCGCGAAACGCGTTGTTTCCTCGGTCGGACCGGAGCAGGAATACTTCCTTGTTACGAAGGAAATGTTTGAGAAACGTCCCGACCTCTGCTTCACCGGCCGCACGCTGTTCGGCGCGAAGCCTCCGAAGGGACAGGAGATGGACGACCATTACTTCGGCGTTATCAAGCCGAGAGTAGCGGCCTTCATGGAAGACCTGAACGAAGAACTCTGGAAGCTCGGAATTCTCGCTAAGACCGAGCACAACGAAGTAGCTCCCGCGCAGCACGAGCTGGCACCGATCTACTCCACCACGAACATTGCTACCGACCACAACCAGCTGACAATGGAAATCATGCAGAAGGTTGCCGCCAAGCACGGTCTTGTATGTCTCCTTCATGAGAAGCCCTTCGCCGGCGTGAACGGTTCCGGTAAGCACAACAACTGGTCCATCGCTACCGACCGCGGCCAGAACCTTCTTTCCCCGGGCGAAACGCCTTACGAAAACGCACAGTTCCTGTTGTTCCTGTGCGCGGTTATCAAAGCGGTTGATGATTATCAGGATCTGCTTCGTATCTCCGTTGCTACGGCCGGTAACGACCACCGTCTCGGAGCAAATGAGGCACCTCCGGCCGTCATCTCCATCTTCCTCGGCGATGAGCTGAATGCCGTTATGGAAGCAATTGAGAGCGGCAAGCCTTATGCCGGCGCAGAGAAGACCGTAATGAAGCTCGGCGTTGACGTGCTTCCGAAGTTCAACCGTGATACGACGGACCGTAACCGTACGTCACCGTTCGCATTTACCGGTAATAAATTCGAGTTCCGTATGCTCGGCTCCTCCAACAGCATTGCCTGTGCGAACATCATGCTGAACGCAGCTGTTGCAGAGAGCCTGCGGATTTACGCGGACCGTCTCGAGAAGGCGGAGGATTTCGAAGCAACGCTCCATGAGATGATTCGGAAGACCTTCCATGATCATAAGAGAATCATCTTCAACGGAAACGGTTATGACGATGCCTGGATTCAGGAAGCTACCGAGAAGCGGGGACTTCTCAACTACCGTACCACGGCGGACTGCATGCCGCATCTGTTGGATGCGAAAAATGTGAAGATGCTCACCGGTCTCGGCGTATTCAGCGAAGAGGAACTTCGTTCCCGTACCGAGATTATGCTTGAGAACTACTGCAAGAGCGTAGTAATCGAGGCAAATACAATGGTGGATATGGCCAGAACGCTGATTGCTCCGGCTGTTGAAGCTTACGCAAGCGACGTCGCAAAGGCCGCTGCCGCGAAGAAGGCGGTTGTTCCGGGACTCGGATGCGGTTATGAGACCGAGCTGGTAAAGAAACTTTCCGCGTTGACGGATGCCATCAGCACCAGAACGGACGAGCTTTCGGAGGCAATCCTTACGGTTGCCGGCGCAGGCGACATCATTGAAGAATCGGCACTCGTAAGAGACAAGCTGCTTCCGAAGATGAGCGAGCTCCGTATCCCGTGCGATCAGGCGGAGGTTCTTACGGCCCGCAGCTACTGGCCGTTCCCGACCTACGGCGAGCTGCTGTTCGGCGTAAAATAAGAAGGTTATATTGGCGGGGTTTACAAATTGGGAAACCAAAATAACCGAAGAAGGAAGTGAGCACTATGTTTACAGAAGAAATCACGAAAGCATTACAGGAAGCAGTTACCGGAGAAGTATTCGCCGTCTGGTTTTTGATCGGCGCAGCCCTTGTATTCTTTATGCAGGCCGGATTCGCAATGGTTGAGACCGGTTTTACCCGTGCCAAGAATGCAGGCAATATCATCATGAAGAACCTGATGGATTTCTGTATCGGCACTGTCGTATTTATCCTCCTCGGCTTCAGTCTGATGATGGCGGAAGATTATGTCTGCGGCTTCATCGGCGTTCCGAATTTGAAAATCCTGACCGATTTCGGCGGATTCCTTGCAGACGGAAATGCCCCTGCGTTCGTATTTAACCTTGTGTTCTGCGCTACAGCTGCCACGATTGTATCGGGCGCCATGGCGGAACGTACCAAATTCATTTCATATTGTATCTATTCCGCCGTTATTTCACTGTTCGTATACCCGGTGGAAGCCGGCTGGGTTTGGAACTCGCAGGGCTGGCTCGTTAAGATGGGCTTCCATGATTTCGCAGGTTCCGCAGCCATTCATTCCGTCGGCGGTATTACCGCATTGATTGGTGCCATTCTCGTAGGACCCCGTCTTGGAAAATATATCCGTGACGAAAAGGGTAAAGTTAAGAAGGTAAATGCTATCCCCGGTCATGCGATCACGCTCGGCGCCCTCGGCTGCTTCATCCTCTGGTTCGGCTGGTACGGCTTCAACGGCGCAGCCGCCTGGGACGGAAACTCTCTTGCATCTATTTTCGTTACCACGACGATTGCTCCCGCTGTTGCCACCTGTGTAACGATGGTATTTACCTGGGTTAAGAACGGCAAACCCGATGTTTCGATGTGTTTGAACGGTTCCCTTGCCGGACTTGTCGGCATCACCGCAGGATGCGACGCGCTTGACGCTCTCGGTTCCGTGATTGTCGGTGTTGTATCCGGTATCCTCGTAGTAGTTGTTGTAGAGTTCCTTGATCTGAAGCTTCACATTGACGATCCGGTCGGTGCCGTAGGCGTTCATTTTGCAAACGGCGTCTGGGGTACCATCGCGGTAGGTTTGCTTGCTAACCCCGATGCTCCTGCCGGTCTGAAAGGTTTATTCTACACCGGTAGTCCCAAGCTTTTGGGCGTTCAGACGCTCGGTATCGTAGCGATTCTCGCCTGGACGACGGTAACGATGCTGATCACATTTGTCATCCTGAAAAAGACAATCGGCATTCGTGTTTCGCAGGAGGAAGAGCTTCGCGGTCTGGACAGCACCGAGCATGGTCTTCTGAGTGCATATGCCGATTTCGTACCGGCGGTTGAAAGCGTGGATTACGGTTTCGGTACCCTCGCTCTTGCAGGTGCCCCTCAGCCCGCTCCGGTGGCGGTTGTCGGTGACACGCCGGTTGCGGAAGCAATCCCGGTGAAGAAGGTGCCTTCCTTCGATGACGGTTCACCGAAGTTTACCAAGGTCGAAATCGTATGTAAGGAAACGCGTCTTGAGAGTCTGAAGAACGCGATGATGGATCTCGGAATTACCGGTATGACAGTATCCCACGTACTCGGCTGCGGCGTGCAGAAGGGTACTCCGGAATACTATCGTGGTGTTCCGGTTGAGGCTACGTTACTTCCTAAGATTCAGGTTGACATCGTTGTCAGCAAGGTTCCGGTTCGAAGCGTTATCGAGACCGCGAAGAAGGTTCTGTACACCGGTCATATCGGCGACGGCAAGATCTTCGTATACGATGTCGAGAACGTTGTTAAGGTTCGTACCGGTGAGGAAGGCTACGACGCTTTGCAGGACGTAGAGTAACAGAATAAAGAATTCTTTGGGGAAGCGCTGACACGCTCGGCGCTTCCCTGAAATGATATTTCGGAGGAAAGAGCGATGTGCTCGATAATGGGTTACTGCGGCAGTTCGGCCGTTATGGAAAAATTCTTGACCGGTTTCGGGAGGACCAAATCCCGCGGACCGGACGATACCAGAATTGTAAAGACCGGTGACGGAATCTTAGGATTCCACCGGCTTGCGATCATGGGACTTCATCCGGAAGGAATGCAGCCGTTTGAATCAAATGGCTGTTATGCTGTTTGTAACGGCGAAATCTACGGCTTTGAAAAGGTGCGGCAAATGCTACGGGACAAGGGCTACACCTTCGAAAGCGACAGTGACTGCGAAGTGCTTCTGCCGCTTTACCACGAGTACGGAACCGATATGTTCGGAATGCTCGACGCGGAGTTTGCCTGCATTCTCTATGACGGCGACACCGGCGAGTACATCGCGGCGCGCGACCCGATCGGAATCCGCCCGCTTTATTACGGCTATGATGAGGCCGGAACGATTATCTTTGCGAGCGAAGCGAAGAACCTTGTGGGCCTTACCGATAAGATTATGCCTTTCCCGCCCGGACATTATTATAAGGGCGGCAAATTCCATTGCTACCGGGACATTACCGAAGTCCGTAGCATTTGCCGTGATGACCTTGAGACCGCCTGCGCGAACATCCGTGAGAAGCTTGTAGCGGGTGTAAAGAAGCGTCTTGTGGCGGATGCAAAGGTCGGTTTTCTGCTTTCGGGCGGCCTCGATTCCTCCCTTGTGTGCGCGATTGCCGCAAGAGAGTCCGATAAGCCCATTGAGACCTTTGCCATCGGTATGGAAAAGGATGCGATTGACCTGAAGTACGCGCGTCAGGTGGCCGAGTTCATCGGAAGCCACCACACCGAAGTGTTCATGACACCCGAGGAAGTGATTTCGTCGCTTTCCGATGTCATCAAGCTTCTCGGAACTTATGACATCACGACTATCCGCGCGAGCATGGGCATGTACCTTGTGTGTAAGGCAATCCATGAGACGACCGATATCCGCGTGCTTCTGACCGGAGAAATCTCGGACGAGCTGTTCGGTTACAAGTACACGGATTTTGCGCCGGATGCGGAAGCTTTCCAGGCCGAGTCCGTAAAGCGCGTAAGCGAGCTTCATATGTATGACGTGCTCCGCGCGGACCGCTGCATCTCCGTGAACTCTTTAGAGGCGCGGGTTCCCTTCGGTGATCTCGATTTCGTGCAATATGTGATGGAACTTGACCCGGCGAAGAAGATGAACGTCTATAACAAGGGCAAATACCTCCTGCGTCATGCATTTGAGGGGCTCGGGTACCTGCCGGATGAGATTCTCTGGAGAGAGAAGGCTGCGTTCTCCGATGCCGTCGGGCACTCGATGGTGGACGATCTGAAGGAGTTTGCCGAGAGCCGCTACACCGATGAGGAGTACGAGCGGCTTCGCGAGAAATACACATTCGGCAAACCGTTTACGAAGGAATCCCTTCTGTACCGTGAGATTTTCGAATCGTTCTATCCGGGACAGGCGGAGATGGTAAAGGATTTCTGGATGCCGAACAAAGAATGGGAAGGCTGTAACGTAAACGATCCGTCGGCAAGAGTGCTTTCGAACTACGGCGCAAGCGGAGAGTGAGATTTATCTGGAGGTGTGGCATGACGAAATATGTATTTGTTACGGGCGGTGTTGTTTCGGGACTCGGTAAGGGAATCACGGCAGCGTCCCTCGGACGTCTTTTAAAGGCCCGCGGGCTTAAGGTGGCCGCGCAGAAGCTGGATCCGTACATCAACGTGGATCCGGGCACCATGAGCCCTTATCAGCACGGCGAAGTGTACGTCACCGAGGACGGCGCGGAGACCGATCTGGACCTCGGACACTATGAAAGATTCATCGACGAGAATTTGAATAAATACTCCAACCTTACAACCGGTAAGGTGTACTGGAACGTTCTGAATAAGGAGCGCCGCGGCGAATA
>DBWJ01000043.1:9675-9836 GCA_002308955.1 Lachnoclostridium sp. UBA1241
GGCGGCACCATCGGTGACATCGAATCGCAGCCCTTTATTGAGGCCGTGCGTCAGATTTCCCTCGAAGTCGGGCGTGAGAACAGCCTGTTCATCCACGTATGTCTCGTACCGTATCTGCACGCTTCCGAGGAGCACAAGTCAAAGCCGACGCAGCATTCCGT
>DBWJ01000043.1:9954-10304 GCA_002308955.1 Lachnoclostridium sp. UBA1241
AACCTTTACGAGGCACCGCTGATGCTTGAGCGGTCACATTTTTCGGATGTCGTGTGCAGAGGGTTGGGACTTTCGACGAAGGAGCCGGATCTTACGGAGTGGCAGGCGCTTGTTGAAAGGATTCACGCGTCCCGTTCCCACACCGTGTCCATCGGTCTTGTCGGCAAGTATGTCGGCCTTCACGACGCGTACCTTTCGGTTGCGGAAGCGCTTCATCATGCAGGCTATCAGCATAACGTGCATATTGACATCCACTGGATTGATTCCGAGGAGATCACTCCCGAGACCGTGGATTCCATGCTCAAAGACATGGACGGAATTCTGGTTCCGGGCGGATTCGGAAGCCGCGG
>DBWJ01000043.1:10407-12876 GCA_002308955.1 Lachnoclostridium sp. UBA1241
CTCCGGCGAGTTCAACGAGCAGTGCAAGAATAAGGTGATTGATTTCATGCCCGGACAGAGCGAAGATGTCGATAAGGGCGGAACGCTCCGGCTCGGTGCTTACCCGTGCGTAATTACCCCGGAAACGACGATGGAGCGGTGCTACGGCTCGTTGCAGATCAGCGAGCGTCACCGTCACCGTTACGAAGTGAACAATGATTACCGGGAGATTCTTTCAAGTAACGGCCTTACCCTGAGCGGAATTTCGCCGGACGGAAGACTGGTGGAGACTGTCGAGCTTACCGAGAGACCGTTCCATGTGGGCGTGCAGTATCATCCGGAGTTTAAGAGCCGTCCGAATAAGCCTCATCCGTTGTTTTTAGGATTTGTCGGCGCGGCAGCCGGGAAGGGCGGCGAAGCATAATGGCGATTCATGAAGAATGCGGCGTATTCGGCGTCATTACTCCCGAGCCTTCGGACGTGGCACATACCTGTTACTACGGGCTTTATGCCCTGCAGCACCGCGGGCAGGAGAGCTGCGGAATCGTTGTCAACGATGACGGCGTGTTCTGCTCCCATAAGGACCTCGGACTTGTCAGCGAGGTGTTCGGCGGAGAGACTTTATCACATTTACCGCAGGGAACCATGGCGGTAGCCCATGCGCGTTACGGGACGACCGGCGGAAACCTTCGGAGTAACTGCCAGCCGATTGAAGTGAACCATCAGAAGGGGCACATGGCGATTGCACACAACGGTAACCTCGCCAACGCATCGGCCCTTCGTACGGAGCTGGAGCTTTCGGGCGCCATCTTCCATACGACGAGCGATACGGAGACGATTGCTTATATAGTGACGAGAGAGCGGCTTGGCGCGGCCTCCATTGAGGAGGCCGTGAGCAGGGCGCTTAGGCGCTTTACGGGGGCGTATTCCTTAATTCTGATGTCCCCGCAGAAACTGATCTGCGTGCGGGATCCGCACGGATTCCGGCCGCTTTGTTACGGAACGCTTCCGGGGGGCGGCTATGTCATTGCGTCCGAAAGCTGCGCACTTCGCGCGGTTGGGGCGCATTTTGTGCGTAATGTCGAACCCGGTGAAATCCTTGTTTTCACAAAGAACGGCGTGACCTCGAGAAGAGAGCACTGCGGGACGGCCGACAAGCGGCTCTGCGTGTTTGAATACATCTATTTTGCGAGACCGGATTCCGTCATAGACGGCGTGTCGGTGCATGAGTCCAGGGTTCATGCCGGCGAGATTCTTGCAAAGACGCACCCGGCCGATGCGGACATCGTCATCGGCGTTCCGGATTCGGGCATTGACGCGGCCCTCGGCTTCAGCCGCTATTCGGGCATTCCATACGGAATCGGACTTGTGAAGAACAAATACATCGGGCGTACCTTCATCGCCCCGAAGGACCGGTCGACGCAGGTGAAGATCAAGCTGTCGGCCGTGGAAAGCGCGGTCAGCGGCAAACGCGTAGTGCTTGTGGACGACTCGATCGTCCGCGGCACGACAAGCGAACAGATTGTGAAGCTCTTACGGGAAGCCGGCGCTGCGGAGATTCATATGCGGATTACGGCGCCGCCGTTCCGGTTCCCATGCTACTACGGCACGGACGTAGACTCCGCGTCTTCGCTGATCGCGACCGCCCACACGACGGAGCAGATCGCGCAGATGATCGGCGCGGATTCCCTCGGGTATTTCCCGACCGAACAGTTATCGGAACTCGCGGGCGGACAGGGCTACTGCAGTGCCTGCTTCGACGGCGGCTACCCGACCGAGGTGCCGGCGGAGGAGCGAAAGAACCGGTTTGAAAGACGGCTGTCGGAGAACTAAACTGAGACTTGAAATCTCGCGCACGCGCGTATATAATTCGGCAGAGAAACACATTTTTACGATACAGTTTTCGAACGAAAGGAAGCAATGACATGAGTTCGGCAGGAAAACGGAAATTAGTCCTTGAGGACGGACAGGTTTATATCGGAGACGCGTTCGGCGCGGAGGGAGAGCGGATTTTGGAGCTTGTATTCAACACCTCCATGGTCGGCTATCAGGAGATTCTTTCGGACCCGTCGTACACGGACCAGGCGGTTGTCATGACCTATCCGCTGATCGGAAATTACGGCATGGCGGATGACGATTTCGAATCGCTTAAGCCGACGATCGGCGCGCTGGTGGTTCGCGAGTATAACGACGAGCCGTCGAACTTTCGAAGCACGCGCACGCTTGGCGAAGTGATGAAGCAATACGGCATCGTAGGGCTTTCGGGCGTCGACACGAGAAAGCTTGCGCGTTCCGTCCGGGATTACGGAAGCCGGCTCGCGCTTCTTACCGATGCGGAAACACCGCTTGTGGATTGCCTTTCAAAACTTCGTGAATATACGGTTCCTACCGATGCGGTATCCCGCGTCAGCACGAAAGAAGAGTATGTATCGGAGGCAGTAAAGTGCGGCAAATGTGACACAGACGCCGGGAATGCGGCTTCGGAAGCTG
>DBWJ01000043.1:12894-13048 GCA_002308955.1 Lachnoclostridium sp. UBA1241
TCGTCGCCATTGACTGCGGCATGAAACAGAATATTGTCCGTTCCCTGAACCGTAGAGGATGTAAGGTAACGGTCGTTCCGTGGAACACCTCCGCGGAAATAATCCTTTCGAAGAACCCGGCCGGCGTCTTCATTTCGAACGGCCCCGGAGACCC
>DBWJ01000025.1:0-23683 GCA_002308955.1 Lachnoclostridium sp. UBA1241
CCGACCGGGAGCACCTGCCAGTAGCGGTGCTTCATCTCTTTCAGGAAATCAACAAAGTCGTAGGCTGCCTTTCCCAAAGTGCCGATCCCGTAAGGGGAGGGCAAAGAAAAGATGGGAAGAAGCACTCCCGCGCTTCTTTCCCATGTGTTTTTCTTACTCGTCTTCATCTGTGGTTATCTTACTCTCCTGTGGAGCTTTCTTTTTAGCGGGCTTGCGGGTTCTCGGCGTACGCGGGCGGACCGGTTTCGGCGGCTCGGCCTCTTCGTCGTGAATCTCCTCCGCTGTCTCTTCGATCTTATCTTCCGTAATGATATCCTCACCGAGAATCTCATGAACCTCGGGAGATACCGGCTCGGCCTCTTCTTCTGCGGGCTCGTCTAAAACGGTCTCTTCCTCATCCTCGGGCTCCGGCTCTTCTTCACGCTTCTTCGCGGGCTTATCGTCATCACGCCTCTTAGCGGGCTTTTCGTCGAAATCGTCGCCGTAGGAGCCGACCTCCTCCTCGGGAAGATCCTCACCGCTTACCGGAATCATCCGGTGGCAATGGGACGCAACACGCTTGGAGTAGGTAAATACGATAATCGTGTATCCTGCGCTGTTCAGAACCTCAAGGAAGTCCATATAGCGGTCCACATCGTTGGCCGTAAGACCTGCCGTCGGCTCATCCGCGAAGATGTACTTCGGCTCCGCGATCATCGCTCTTCCAGCACAGATCTTCTGGCGGTCAAGGAGGGAAAACTCGGTCGGATAGAACCGTCCCTTTCCTTTGAGCCCAAGTCCGCGAAGCACTTCCCTTGCGCGCTTCAGCTTCTTCTTACGGGTCATGAACAGCCGGTGGTTTAACGGCATCGTGATATTGTCGAAAATCGTCATCTCGGGAACAAGCAGCGTCTTCTTCGTGATGATTCCGCACTTCTTGGCGCGAAAATTCGCCATCTGGAAGGTCCGGATGAACCCGACGGGCTTTCCGTCAATTTTATACGCGCCGGAATCCGGGCGATTCAGGCCGGTCATAATATTCATCAGCGTGGTCTTTCCGCTTCCCCGCTTTCCGACGATGGCGACCATCTCGCCGTCGTGGATTTCCATGCTGACATTATCAAGTATTTTTCTTCTCGGAGATCCGATTCCGAGGCCGTAGGATTTGTTGATACCAATCAGTTTCAGTCCCATATCACACCTCCTGCGTCCGGCGGAACATCCGTCCGAAATCACGAATCAGGATCCAGATCATAATCGCCGCAGTCGGATATCCGACAAGACGGATCACGCGGCCCACGAGCGGCTTGGTCTCACAAAGGTGCAGCTGCAGAAGTTTACTGATGACAAATGCGAACCCGATGGATCCGAGGATCGCAAGCACAACCATCAGAACACCTTCCACAAGGTACAGAACCATCATCTCGGTCCGGTTCGTTCCGGTCAGGTACAGCGCGGAGTAGAACTCCTTGCCGCGCCAGAACTTAAAGAACAGATACAGGGCAAACATCAGCATGCAGATCGGGAAACCCTTCTTCGTAAACTTCAGAATGTTCTCTGCAAGCTTCGGCGCGTTCTCGCGGTACAGAATGCTGTTCTTCTGGTCGGCACCGCTCACACGGTAGGAAGACAGCGGATCCTTCTTCGGATTATCCCTGCGGAAATCCTTCCAGGAACGTTCAATGACTTCCTCTAACTCAATCTCCGCCTCATCGGCCGTAAGCGTCGTGGTAAAGTAACCGCAGTTCATAAGGAACTGGTAGTGGAACAGCTTGGCCCGCTCTTCAACCTTGAAGGTTCTCTCCTTCGGTCCTACGGGCTCATCCGAGAAATCATCCTCTCCGTCCGGATTATCCTCTCCGTCCGGATTGGTTGTCTGCTCGGTTTCTTCTTTCTTTTCTTCGGGCTGGAGGAAGATAATATAATCATCCAGCGCAATATCCATCCCGTAAACATTCCAGGTCGTTCCGGCCTCCAGAATGTTATAAGGCTGCAGCTTCACAAGGCTCTTGCCGTTGTACATGTCGAACATCTCGCCGGTAATGAAGTTTCCGGAGATGCCGTAATTCGCTCCGAGGGCCACACGGGTGTGACCTTCCTTCTCGGCTACATTCGCAAGCGTCTTCAGCCATGCCGGACAGTTCTCATCCTCAAGTGCGGAACGCTCAATATAGAGTGCCTTTACTTCGGAATACTGAATACCGGTCTTGGAATCGTTCTTCTTGTTCGGCGGGTTGTTACGGTATGCGCCCGCAAGCGAATCGTCAATCATCTTCGCGGGGATGTAAACGCCGTCGGTATAGGAAATCGGCACATCCTCCTTGATCTCATAAACATTCTGCAGGGAAATGAACGGACACAAAATGTAGCTGTCGAGGTCCACTGTTTCTCCGTTGATGACTGCTCTTGCGCCCTTCGGAAGGAATCCGACCACCTGCATCTGCAGAGCTCCGATCGTATTCTTCGTCTTCAGCGTATTGCCGACGCGGTAGCCGTCCTCTTCGTTCTTATAATCGGCTCCGAGAACGACATAAACCTTCTCAAGATAGTCATTCGGCATCTTGAAAATCTGTCTGGCCTCCTTACCGAGCTTGAATTTCTCGACAAGGCTTTCCTCCATCCAGATAACGTTAACGGTAGTATACTTCGCGCCGTTCGAATCCACGTCCTTATTGTCATGGAACTCGTCGGTCAGATATCCCTTAACTGCGGAATCCGGACCGAGGAAGGACGCAACCTGCACGTATTCCGTACAGATCTGCTCATAACTCTCAATCCAGGTTTCCCTGCGCAGATTCTCGATGAAGGAAATCTCAGCCTTCAGGTCGCTGTCCGTAACCTGCGGACTCTTCTGTGTAACCTGTCCGCTGATGCGGTACTGGCTCGGCGTCGTCGCGACCTGTTCCGGAGCGTAACGGCTCGGAAAAGCCTTCGACAGTTCCTTCGTCAAGGTATCCTGAAACAGCCACGATGCTCCGCAAACAATAAAGCAGATCAACACCAGGAAAAAGATGTGGCGCTTCAAGCTGAGGGAATATCTCAATTCTTTCAGAAATCTCCCCATACAAACCTCCCGATTCTACTATACCCCCAAACAGAGTAATCTATTCTGATAATACTCCAAACATTGGGAAAAAACAACAAAGGCGCGGAAAATGTAACACATTTGTAAAGAATCTTCGGTAAAATCAGCAGATTTCGGCGCCGGAAGGCATAAATCCTTCGGGTGTCATAAGCGCAAGCTCGCCGTTTTCGTCCTCAGCACACAGAAGCATGCCTTCGGAGGTCAGCCCGGCAAGGGTTGCGGGCTTCAGATTCGTCAGCACCATGACGTGCTTTCCGACCATCTGCTCGGGGCTGTAATTCTTCTTGATTCCGGATACGATCTGCAGCGTCTTGCTGCCGACACGAACCTGAGAACAGAGAAGCTTCTTCGACTTCGGAACCTCTTCACATTTTTCGATAACGCCGACACGGAACTGCAGCTTCGCAAAGTCGTCGTAGGTGATCTCCGCCTTCGGGTCGATATCGATAAAACGGCTCTCGTCATTCTCAGCGGAAGCGGCTTCGGGTTTAGAGGCCTCCGGTGCGGGAAGTTCCTTTCCGAGATTTTTCGCGATGCGCGCCTGCTCGGCTTCATACTCGGCCTTCTGCGCTTCCTGAATCGCCTTTACCTTCGGCTCGATTTCCTTCCAGTCAAGACGCGCGAACAGGATCTCCGGCTTGTCGGTAACCTTCGTTCCGTTCGGATAAAGACCGAATGTGCCAAGGTCCTCAATCGGACGGAGCGTCGTATTGAGCTGTTTAAGAATCTTATCCGCCGTACGCGGCAGGAAGGAGGAAAGAAGGCTTGCTCCGATGGTAATCGCTTCGGTCAGGTTGTAAAGCACCTCGCTGAGGCGGTCCTTCTTCGATTCGTCCTTGGCAAGCGCCCACGGCATCGTCTCATCAATATACTTGTTGCAGCGTTTGAAAACGGCGAAGATTTCGCTGATGGCATCCGCCACGCGGAATACGTCCATCTTCTCGGTCACACGCGCCAAAGCACCGGTTGCCACAGCCTTCAGGTCCGCATCCTCCGGACCGGTCACGCCGGTACTCGAAACAACGCCGTCGAAATACTTATTGCTCATGGATACCGTACGGTTCACAAGGTTACCGAGCGTATTCGCGAGGTCGGCGTTCGTCCGCTCCACCACGAGCTCCCAGGTGATGATTCCGTCGTTATCAAAAGGCATCTCATGAAGAACGAAATAACGGGTCGCGTCCACGCCGAACAGATCCACAAGGTCCTTCGCGTAGATTACGTTGCCGCGGCTCTTGCTCATCTTCTCACCGCCCTGAAGAAGCCAGGGATGGCCGAAGATCTGCTTCGGAAGCGGAACGCCTAAGGACATCAGGAAGATCGGCCAGTAAATGGTATGGAAACGGATGATATCCTTTCCGATCAGGTGAAGATCCGCCGGCCAGAATTTCTTATACTGCTCGGTCGAATTGCCGTCCGCGTCATACCCGATTCCGGTGATATAGTTTGAAAGCGCGTCAAGCCAAACATACACGACATGACGGTCGTCGAAATCCACGGGAATTCCCCATTTGAAGGAGGTTCTCGATACGCAGAGATCCTGTAAACCGGGAAGCAGGAAGTTGTTCATCATCTCGTTCTTACGGCTTACGGGCTGAATAAACTCCGGATGCTTGTTGATATGGTCGATCAGACGGTCCGCGTATTTACTCATCTTAAAGAAATACGCCTCTTCCTTCGCGGGATGCACGTCGCGGCCGCAATCCGGGCATTTGCCGTTTACAAGCTGCGACTCGGTCCAGAACGACTCACAGGGCGTACAGTACATTCCTTCATAGCTGCCCTTATAGATATCGCCGTTCTCATACATTTTCTTAAAGATCTTCTGCACCTGCTTCTCATGGTCCGCATCGGTCGTGCGGATAAACTTATCGTAGCTTGTATCCATGAAATCCCAGATGTTCTTGATATCGCCGGCCACCTTGTCGACATACTCCTTCGGAGTCGTGGCGGCTTCGAGCGCCTTCTCTTCAATCTTCTGTCCGTGCTCATCGGTTCCGGTCTGGAAGAACACGTCATAGCCCTGATACCGCTTGAACCGGGCAATGCTGTCCGCAAGAACCGCTTCATAGGTGTTGCCGATGTGCGGCGTTCCCGAGGCGTACATAATCGCCGTCGTGATGTAATAAGGTTTCTTTTCTGCCATATTTTACCTCCCTCTGTTACGAAACAAAAAGGCTCCCGTCCTATAAAGACGAGAGCCTAAGCTTCGTGGTACCACTTTACTTCGCACACAAAGGTGCCTTTTCGGCTGCGCTTTGACAGCCACACACGTTAACGGGTGTACCCGGCAGGACCTAACAAAAGTGCTCGCCCCTGCAACTCCGAGACCATGTTCCCCAGGAAATTGCCGCTCCGTTCTCAGCCACCGGATTCTCTGTATCGGATTTCGAAAGGTACTCTTCTCTTCTTCGTCGATGTCAATTATGATGCTGTAAATATACTACCCTTTCCGCGTTCTGTCAAGCATCGTATCTTCTGCAGAAGCCGGCTAGTGATAACCGAGCGGCCAAACTTGTCGCTCCAGCTTATATACAATAATTACTCGCTCACCGAAAACAGCTGCATTAATCAACTCCGTCTTCTTGTCCCTTCGGGGGAAAAACCATTTGAAACGTTCACGAAAGAATACAAACGAAACATACTGTTCTTCCTCTTCTGAAAAGGCTCCCGGATACGGCATATGATCCGGATAACGATATTCCATCAGATTCGTATCATCATCCCACCCGTCATTTATTAAAGAAACTCTGAGTTTTTCAAAGGATTCTTTCGACATTTCGATTCTTTCGACAAAGATTTCTTTTTTATCACAAAGAACCTTCACGTCACCATATGAGGCAAATCTAGTCTTCTGCCGAGAATAATAAACCTTCGGAGCTATGACATAGAATCCCGTAAGCCCAAGAAATAATACCATTGCAACAATCATCACTGTTGTTCTTCTTTTTCCCACTAATAATTCCTCCCATCATAACCATTAATGCTCTTCTTCTCATAAAAAAACCTCCCTGTATCTTTTGGATACAAGGAGGTTATACCTCATCTTTACTGTTTCTTATTCTCTTCTCCCCGCATCCCCATCTGTACTATAGCAAATTGTTGAAAGAAAAGTCAAGAAACTCTTCTGCGCTTCTTCGTGAGCAGGAGTACTGCACCTGCGCCCACACCGAGCAGAATTACGATAAATGTGACTGCCGCCCACGGCGTATTCAGGAAACGCACGAACATGTTCGTGGAAACGAGGAAGTCTTTTACATAAACCTCGCTCACATTTCCCGCCGCATCCGTTGCGACGATCCGAATCGTCTGCTTCGTGTCGCTCTGCGGAATATCGAAGGAATACTGGTAATTGTTCCGCGCGTAGGAGATTTCCTGATCGTTCAGGTAAATCTTCACGTCATCAAGAAGGTAGTTATCACGAACCTCGATCACTGCGTGATGCGTGTCTTCCTTATAAGATTCCTCATCCACCGGGGAAACCACAACGATGTTCGGCGCAATGCGGTCCACGCAGAAGGAAATCGTTCCGTTCTTTCCGTTTTCGTCGTTCTCGTTGACATTTCCCGCCTTATCGGTCGAGATGATACGGATGGTGTATTCGCCGTCTTCCATGAAAGCGGTATTCTTAATCGTGTACCGGTATTCCTTCCAATCGGCGTCCTCGGACTTCACTTCCTCCATCACGTAGTCTACGCCCTGCTCAAGCTTCTTCGGAGAGCTGTTTCGGATAACGAAGATCTCCACATCCGCCGAATTAATCTCGTCGACATTGATTTCAAGAACGGACAGGTCGGTAGGATTGTTGGTGTTGACCCGGTTCATCCGCTCGGCGCCGTCCATAATGTAGGTGGAACCGAAACGGTTTACGGAGAATCTTCTCATAATCTCCTTCGTCCGGTTACCTGCATGGTCGACAGCGGAAATGCTGATGGTGTAGATGTCGTCATTTTCCTTCATCGGGTCGAAGTTCTTAAAAACAACCCGATAGCCTTTCACTTCGCCGTCTTCCACAATGTCTTCCAGTGTATACGGCTTGCTGATGATCTCACCGCTCTGCCTCATAAGAAGTATGGAAACGCCGTCCGGCAGGTAGTTCGCATCCGTATACGTAATCACTGGTGCAACCTCGCCGCGGTTCGCAGCAAGCAGTCCCGAAAGGTCAAGCTCCGGAGCTGTGGTATCGATGATGAAGTTCTCCTCATCATAAGGAACTGAAACGTTACCTGCCTTATCGGTTACCGAAATGCCGAAGGAGTAGTCTCCGTCCTCATCGTAGTAAATGACAAGCGTATGCTCGTCGCCGTTCGCCGTCCACGATCCGGTTCTCGGAGCATTTCCGGTAAATGTGACACGTGACACGTCGAAGTTCTTCTCCGTTACGGTAACCGTCGCCGTACGGAAGTTATCAAAGTAGATATCCTGAACCGGTTTCTTATTATCGTAGGTGACCAGCACAAGAGGCTTGGACTGGTCGATTACGAATGCCGGAACCGCCTCGATCGCGGCCCGGTTGCCGGCACGGTCCGCATACGCGAGTCCGACCGTATAGCTTCCGTCATAGGTAAATGTAACGGTTGCCGTATAGGTAGACTTGTTCGGATCCTGAACGTCCCTTTCCTCTGTCCACTGCGAAGCAGTCGGAACAGAACCGTATGCGTTATGAATATTGAATGCAAACTCACCGGGAACGAAATTCCGTTCCGTTACGGTAATCGTCAGCGTTCTTTCATCATTGAAGATGTTCGGGTTGTCGCGGTCGCCCGTGTTGTTGTCGAACGAATACTCAACCGTCGGAGCCACCTTATCAATACCGAATACAATCTGCCGCTCGGTCTGATTGCCCGCCCAGTCGGTCATCCGGACACGAACCGTAATATCATTGCTGTCGTGCGTCACGGTAATCGTCTTACTAAGACCGGTAACCAGATTGCCGTCTCGGCCGGTTATTGCCCATCCGTCTGCGGAAATCGTTCCGTCAATACCGATCGTGACACTTCCGGTCTGATTCTTCGCCTGATCATAAGGAGCGGAAACGGACCACTCCACAGTCTTAATACCGGCGATCTCATCCGCGATATTAATCTTAATGTCAACATTGCCCGAGTAAAGATCCACACCGTTCGGTTGCTTAAGCTCGGTTTCGTTTCGCTCAAGCGAAACGCTCGCCGCTGCGTCGTGATTTGCCTTGCTTTCCGCCACAAATCCCCTCGAACCGGCATAACCGCTCTCGTTGTTTACGCCGTCGGTCGCCTTCGCGTAAATCTTTC
Source organism: Lachnoclostridium sp. UBA1241 (assembly GCA_002308955.1). GTDB lineage: Bacteria > Bacillota > Clostridia > Lachnospirales > Lachnospiraceae > ISDg. The sequence goes on from DBWJ01000025.1 coordinate 8,335, forward strand.
CGCGGAACGGAGCCTTAACGGTGATTGTAACATTACCGGAAGCATCCGGCGTAACCGTCTGCTCGGCCGTCTTCACGCCGTTAAAGTCTTCCATATAATAGGTGACGGTCTTCAAACCGTAACCGGCTGCCGCATCTCTTGCGCTGATAACAACGGTAGCGTCTTTATCGAAGAAATATACATATCCGGAGTCCGAAGCCGTCAGCGGGGAAACCGTCTCGCCGTCACGGAGAAATGCGAAGCTCGTAATCGAAGGCGCCGCCTTATCCACGAAAACGGTACCGGAGTAGATTTCGTTCTTATTTCCGATGTAATCCGTCGCTTCCACCGTGATGGTGTAGGAACCGTCCGCATTGGCCGCTCCCTGTGAGGAAACAACGGCAAATGTTACATCCTTCACGGAACCTGCCTCGGTCGGCGCAAGCATATCGGAGATAGCCTTGCCGTTTGCATCGGTGGATATTACGTTTCCGTTCACCTTAACGGTTGCGGAAGCAATTCCCGCATTCGCGTCGGTAAGACGGATCGTCCATGTCACGTCGGAGGAATACCAGGTATTGCCGTCCTTCGCCATCGCGTTGGCTCCTGCCGCGGAAACGGATACAACCGGCTTCACGGTGTCAATCTCTATCTTCTTTTCATAAGCCTTTACTTCACTTGTATGACCGTAAACATCAACCGCGGTTGCCTTCAGCGAGTAAGCGCCGTAGAATTCCGCGGTCACTTCCTCGGGAAGGATAAACTCGGCAACGCCGTTTGAGAGCTTGGCAACAATCGGGGTTCCGTCATTCACCGTCAATGCTACAAAGTCAAGTCCTGCGGAAGGCGCCGCATCCTGAACGGTAACCGTTACACGGAGTCTGCCGTTAGCAAATGTACCGAACGCCAGGCTGCTGATGGTATCCGTTGCCTTTTCGGTCGTAACCGTAAATCCGGCAATCGTCGGAGCTTTGCGGTCAATATAGAATGTCGCTTCGGTTTCGTAAGTATTGCCCGAAACGTCCTTCGCAGTAACACGAATCGTGTACTTGTCATCGGAAGCTATATGATTTGCCGTCTTAATCACGTAAACCGGCGAAGACTTTTCTTTCGAGGCAAATGTGCCGATTGCCTGCGGAGTTTCACTGTCGTCCGCGGTGATAGCAACACCGTTCACGGTAACCGCGATCGTCGAAAGTCCGGATTCCGCATCGGTCGCCTGAATCTTAACTTCCGTATCGGCTCCGTACCAGGTATTGCCGTCAATCGTCTTCTTTCCGCTGTCCGAAAGCGTGATTACGGCACCGGGCTTCTTGTTCTCGATAATAATCTTCTCGGAAGGAAGCGATGCATTTCCGTTATTGCCTACCGTAAGTGCCGTAACTGCACTCTCCAGCCCGGATGCATCATATGCCTTGGCGGAAACGGTATAAGTCTTATAGAAGTTCTCCGCCACGTCAGCAGGAATCGTGAAAACATAGTATCCGTTCTCCTGCGTTGTGGCTTCTCCGAACTGAACGGTGCTTTGTTCGTCGTTCAGATAAAGAACAACCTTTGCCAGACCGGATGTCGGCATGGGCGCAGGCTGTACGCCGGGAACCTGACCTTGATTTCCGGAAAGCGAATTCGGATCAATCGCCACCGTATCCTGCGGAATCCCGGGATCCTCAGCCTTCACGGAAACCTTAACCGGTCCGTTCGCATAGTTTCCGCTTGCATCAGAAAACATTGTGCCCTCTGTCGCCTCAAGCCGGAATTCCTTCACGAGCGGAGCGAACATGTCAATATAAATTGTTGTTTTGACGGTTGTCGAGTTTCCGACTTTATCCGTAACCGTAACGGAAAGCGTGCAGGAGCAATCATCGGCTATGGCTGATGCAATGTCAAAACCGAAAGGCACATCACTAAGTGCAACATCGCCCATGGTTTTGGTCAACGGTGTTCCGTTTAAGGAAACACCAATCGAAGCAACCCCTGCCGTTCCGTCAGAAACCTGAACATTCCAGCGGATTAACTCTGAGAACCAGGTTTTCTTTTCAGCGCCTTCACCGGTATATCGCGCAACCGCTTCAACATCTGCATCACCCGGATTCTCCTTAATCGTTAACGGGTTCGAAACCGTAAGCGTGGGGGCGGTTAAATCAAATGCAATGGTCTCGATCTTAAGATTCGAGTTCCCGCCTGTCCATATATTATTTGTTTGATCATAGGTAAGTGGTGCCAAGTCTACTATGCTTCCAATATTACCGGCAGCATCCGTGGCATAAGCGCTGAGACGGACATTCGTAATGTCAAAACCTTTCCCCGGCAATTCATCAGGGTTCAGAGTAAACTCAGCCTGGCCATTCGTAACCGTCAGTGGGTCGCCATACTGATTTCCATTCACCAAAAGCGTGATGGTGGAAAGCCCAGAATTTACCGTGGACTGATCGTCCTCAGCGGTAACCGTTACTTTAATCGGACCGTTAGCAAATGTTCCGTCTGCTTCAGTATAGAAATTCGTTCCGTCCGCCTCGGCAAGCGAAAAGGCAGTAACGGAAGGTTTTTTCGTGTCAAGAACAAACGAAAAACTCATGCTGGAGATAATACCCTTCTCGTTCGTGCATGTAATCGTTATAGTATTTTCGCCCTCCAAAAAAGCCTGCTTTTCATCATCCGTCAAACCAAACGTAGCCGCATTTGCATACGAATCGGTTCTTTCAGAAAACTTGGCTCCGTTGATGAAAACAACAATTGAAGTGTTATCATTTTCGTCAGAAACTGTAAAGACATATTCAGGAACAGCGTTGAAGTTCGGTTTATCATCTGCCGAATACTCTACTTCGCCCACTTTCGCTTTCACAGTTGCTGATGCGTTTGCCTTTACGAGAACATAGTTCTTCGTGATTCCGCCATTCGAAGAAAGTTCCGCAATCATTGTGCGTCCCATATGATTGCCGGCATTATCCCATATATCAACGGCAAGCTCGGTCAGTGTAGCAAATCCAATAGAAGCCACGAACCGTCCGTCTTCTGTAGGATTCATCGACATTGTATGGTAGTCCGCTTCCGAAGGTTCCTTATAGTATAGAACCGCATTTTTCACCCCGGATCCGCCCTCGTCCTGCGGGGATACAACAAGCGTCATTGACGCCGTGCTCGTATGGGCATTATCGGTTGTTATTATATCCGCTCCCCCTGTCGGAGAAAGACTAGCTCCGGAAACAGACGGCGCAGATGAATCTTGTTTAAAAGTTACTGAAAGCAACTGCGACGGATTACCTGCGGCATCAACCGCAACAAAGGTGTATGATTTATCAGCTTCCACAGCAATTGTTTTTGTTGACGGGTTTTCACTTGGAGTCAGGGTTTCTACCGTTCCCCCTGCTCCGTTTGCTCCGGCAATAGCACTGTTAATATCTGTAACCGTTCCCGGGCAAATATATAGCGTTGCGGGTCCGCTAATAACCTCCGTCTCCCCGGATGATGCAGAATCAGTAATACTCAGCTTCGCTTTACTTGCTACATTATTCCCCCAGCATTGATTATTCACGTCCGGGGTTCCGTAATAGGATTCGTCATCACCTGGAATAATATCAATAACAGGGGGTGTAGTGTCTTTCTTAATAAACTCAACCGAAATATAAACATTTACCGTTCCGATTACGATAGAATACTCATCATTTCCCAGGTCTTTGATTGATCCCGATGTGGCATTCACGGAATCAATCTGATATCCATCAGTTGGAACCACTTTAAATATATTATTACTTGTCGTCGGATAAACAGTCTTGTTCTCCGTTTCCGAGGTATAATCATTCCCTCCGAATTCCACCTTACCATTTGCCCCGATTGAAAACGTAGCATTAATCGGAGACAAAGAAATCTCTGCAAAACGGTCCGGCTGTTCTCCGAGAAGCGTTTGATTATCCTCTTTCGTTACATAGCCGTTTTTCTCCGCCTTAATGGTTACTGCGTTTAAGGTCGAGGGAAGAACAACTGTATACTCGCCGTCAGCATTTGTCGGTAATGCAATCGCTTCTATTCCCTCACCGGAAACAGTAACATTAACCTCCTCTAACGGATTACCCGGATCAGTTTCCGTCGCTCCCGGCGTTGTCACCTTTCCGGTAATTTCAGTTGGAGGTATTACGCCGCAGTATAACTTACTGGAGTATACGTTCTCCGTGGAAGAAAATGTCGTTTCTCCGGGCGCTGTGAGAAAAACAGTTTCTTCATAAAATACATATGAGTTTGACAGCTTAACTTTAAGTGTGTAAGTAGTATCCTTATAGAGCCCGGAAATCGTAATCTTTCCGTTATCAAAACTCACAGGAATACCTTCCTCTTCGTTTCCGGTTGTAAGTATATAAGATCCGGAAACATACGCATCCTGCTCGGTCCCCGGGTCACCGTAAACCAGCGTGAACGTTGCTGCAAGGCTATCGTCAACCGCATTCGCCCGGTACGGGCTTGCGGGCAACGTACCGACGGCAAGAAGAAGCGCAAGCATTAATGCGACTACTCTTGAAAACGGCTTTTCTTTCCACGTGTACATATGCGCTCCTCCCTTCTATACAACTTCGTCCGTGTGGATCACGGTTACGCTTCTTGTGATTTCAAAATGGTCGATCCGTTTCAGGTCCTCGGTCGTTCTGCGGGTTTCCTCCGGGGCCTGAATCTCGTAGGCGCCGCCTTTTTCGTTCAGCACCTGTGTGATGCCGATCTGCGGCGGTTCCGGAGTGTTCAGAACGCCGGTGATCGCTCCGCCGGAGTAGGCGTTCAGAAGCTCGGCATGTCCGCCGTCGCGAATGTCCTCGGTGGGGCTTCCGCCGTCATCGTCGAGGACTTCGGCTTTGCCGGCAAGGTCTCCGGACGTCTTATCCAGGCGCTTGTTCTCGTGAGCGATTGCCATGGCCTTGAAATCCGAGGTATGTCCGGAGTGTCCGGAATGACCTTTCGACGCGCTGTCGGCGCGGAGCGCGGCAACTTCCTTTGCTGCCCGCTTTCCGCTCAAATCTCCGATAACATTCGGAATTTTATACCGTAAGAACAGCAAAACAGAAAGTGCCAGGAAGCCTCCTGCCATTGCAAAACAGGTTATAGAGAAAATTAACCAACCCGCAGCACTCATTCTGCCTTCGTTCCTCCCTTATCATAATCACGGTCGATAGCGACCCGTGCATCGTCAACCTTATTAAGAATCTCTTCCTTCATCTCCATGTTACGTTCCGCGATGGGTCTGCATTTGTTGAGACCGACGACAACCTTGTCGAGAAGCGACGTAATCTCCGAATAGGAGATACCGTCATTGCGGAAACCTTTCACACGACCGGTAATCGCGTCGATTACCTGATTATAAATCTCAAGGATTACGACCTCGGGATCCGTGTCGTTGATGGAGGAAACCATCTCACGAAGACAGTTCCAGTACTCGCGGTACGCGCCGCCGTCGCTGCCTTCCCGGATCTTCATATCGATGGTGCTCATAAACTGACCGATCTGACGGTATACGTCCGCCATACGGTAATAATCGTCGTTAACACGGCCGTACGCAACTGCGTCGTTGAACCACTCAACCGCAACGCCCCGACGCGTCATCGTGTTGTCCGCGCCGTTCTCCGTTCCGTACGTAAAGTAGTACCAGTACAGCTTTCCGATTTCGAAAGCGAGCTGCGAATAATCCGGATTCCGCTTCAGCACCTCAAGGTTCGGCGTGATCAGACGCTTCAACTGCGTTTCTTCTTCCACATCGAAAACCATGTCGTCCTGCTTCAGCATCTCAACGATACCGAGATACGGCGTGACGTCTCCGGGCTTGATGGAAATCGCCTTCTCGTAGTAGTACATCTTCTCCTTGTCGTCGGTGGCGCGGACGGCCTGGTTGATATTCAGCGTAAAGTCGGAATTAATCTTCTTGCTCCGCATTCCGAGTCCGAAACAGCCCGCAACAATCATCAGAATCGTCGCGATTACCATGGCGCCGAACTTCCAAATCTTCTTCAGCTGCTTAACGCGGTACTGCGCGGTGTATTCCTCATAATGCTGCAACGCATAGTTCAATTCCGCGCAGGACTGGAAACGGTCATTCGGATTCGGGCGCGTGCACTTAAGGATAATCGCCTCAAGTCCGCTCGACAGTCTCGGGTTCCAGTGACGGATCGGGTAAATCTCATACGGCGGCTCACTCGGGTTCTTGCCGGTTACAAGATAGTAAAGCGTAACACCGAGACAGTACACGTCCGTACGGGCATCGGTCTGTCCTTTGCCGCCGAACTGCTCCGGCGCCGCGTATCCCTTCGTGCCGAGACACTTGGTATCCTCGGTATTCTGCTCCTTATACTCACGGGCGATACCGAAGTCGATGATCTTAACATTGCCCTCCGGCTTCAGCATGACATTTGCCGGCTTCATATCACGGTAAATGATAGGGGGCTTTCTCGTGTGCAGGTATTCAAGGGCGCTGCAGATCTGGATGGCCCACTCGATTACCTTCTCCTGCGGCTGGGCACCCTCGCGGAGCACGATGGAATTTAACGTTTCTCCGTCGATGAAGTCCTCGATGATGAAAATCTTATCGGGCTCATCGATGATATCCACGATTCGGACAATCGCGTTGTGATCCAGCTCTTTGATCAGGTTGGCCTCGGCAATGGCGCTCTGGATAATCACTTCATTGTTCTTATCCGTAACCGTCTTGTCGATTTCCTTGACCGCCCACGGCTTGTGGATGTTCATGTCCATAGCAAGATAGACACGGGACATACCGCCCTTGCCGACGAGTTTCAGGATCTCGTATTTGTTGTTAATAACCTGTCCGACCTCAGCCACTGTAGTTACCTCATACGCCGATTAAAACGGCGGAAATATTATCGGTCTCTTTTCTCTGCTTGTTCATCTCCACAAGCTCACGGATATGCTCTTCCATCTCTTCCTCCGTCTTGTTCACCGACGGGCAGAGAAATGCGATGAATTCTTCCTTCGTTATCAGATGCCGGAAGCCGTCGCAGCAGAGCATGTAATTCTCGCCGGGAAGCACGCTTCCGTAATAAAACGCGGGCGTTACGGACGCCGACGCGCCGATACACTGCAGGAGAATGCTCCTACGAGGGTCCACCGCAGCCTCTTCGGGGGTAAGCCGTCCGGCCTCCACCTCGCGCGCCACAAGCGTCTGGTCCTCTGTCAGCAGTTCGATGCTGTCATCCAAAATCCGGTAGCAGCGGGTGTCTCCGACATGCCCGATGATGTAATCGCCGTTCTCGAGAACCAGCATTCCGGTAAATGTGGACCCCAGGTTGATGTTCTGCTGCAGCCCGAACTGCCCGATGCGGTAGTTCTCGCTTATCATAAGGCGCGTCCAGGAGTCCTGCACTTCCTTAAGGATATCTTCGCACGTCAGAATCCGCGGCAAATCCTTCTCAAACCACTCGCTCCATACGCGGATCAGCGTTGCGCTCGCAACCTCACCCTTCGCAAGACCGCCCATGCCGTCGCAGAGCAGGGCAAAGAAAATCGTTCCCTTGTCCGTCTCCGCTTCCCGAATACAGAAGCTGTCCTGATTTGTGCTTTTTCGAAGCCCCACGTCCGTATGGCTCGCAAACCGGAATTTCATAGAATTCTCCTATATCTTTTATCCTAAAATGGACATAGTATCCCTATTGTTGACTATATATAGTAATGATAGCATTTTTCGTGCACAAAAGCAAACTGTTTTTCGAAAAAGAAAGCGTTTTTACAAAAGGCGCGGTAAATGTGACTTTCTACGAATGTAAATCACATTTAACATAGATTTAACTTGTCTTTTCTCCGGTCCTTTTCTATAATATTTTCAAAAGCCGAGGCAACCGCTTCGGTCGTGTGGGAACACAAAAACTACCGCCGGGGCCGCCACACCGGCCGACGGCACAAAAAGAAACGGAGGTTTACCATGTTTTCATTTCTTCTCTCGATGGACGATGTGACGTCGCCTCTCGGGCTGACGATTATCGCCCTCGCAATCATCGCCATTCTGATCTTCATCGCCGGTTACGTAAAGGCTCCCCCGGACATGGCTTACATCATTTCCGGTATGAAGCACAAATCCAAAGTCGTAATCGGACGCGCGTCCTTCCGCTTCCCGTTCTTCGAGCGTATGGATAAGCTGAATCTTCGACTGATCCCGATCGATGTTAAAACCAGTAACGCGGTTCCGACCGCCGATTACATTAACATTAACGTGGATGCAACCGTTAACGTTAAAATCAGTAACGAGCCGGACAAGCTCCGTCTCGCTGCCGAGAACTTCCTGAACAAGCCTACCGATTACGTTGCCGCCGTAGCGCGCGAAGTACTCGAAGGTAACGTTCGTGAGATCGTCGGTAAGATGAAACTCGAGGAGATGGTTTCCGACCGTCAGAAATTCGCAAATCTCGTGAAAGAGAACGCCGAGCCCGACCTTGCTGCAATGGGGCTTGATATCATCTCATTTAACGTGCAGAACTTTGTGGACGGTAACGAAGTTATTGAGAACCTCGGTATTGATAATATCGTAAAGATTAAGAAAGCCGCAGCGATTGCGCGTGCCGAGTCCGAGCGTGACATCAAGGTTGCCCAGGCTGCTGCCGACAAGGAAAGTAACGACGCTGCCGTTCTTGCGCAGACCGAAATCGCCAAGAAGCAGAACGAACTTGCCATCAAGAAGTCCGAACTCCAGCTGGATGCCGATACCAAGAAGGCTATGGCCGACGCGGCTTACGAAATCCAGAAAGAGGAACAGCGTAAGACAATCGAGATTACGACGGCAAATGCGAACATTGCCCGTCAGGAACGTGAGATTCAACTGCAGGAGAAGGCCGTAGCCGTTAAGGAACGTGCCCTCGAAGCAGAGATCAAGAAGCAGGCGGAAGCCGACAAGTATGCCGCACAGCAGAAGGCCGATGCCATCCTGTATCAGCGCCAGAAAGACGCCGAAGCGAAGCAGTTCGAAGCACAGCGTGAAGCCGAGGCCCGCAAGGCTCAGGCCGCTGCCGACCGTTTCGCCAAGGAGCAGGAGGCAGAAGGTATCCGCGCCGTCGGTGAAGCAGAGGCTAAGGCGATTGAAGCCAAAGGTCTTGCAGAAGCCCAGGCAATGGAGAAGAAGGCCGAAGCTTACGCGAAGTATAATAAGGCTGCCGTAGCCGAGATGATGATCCGGGTTCTTCCCGAGATTGCCGCTCAGGTTGCCGCTCCTCTTCAGCAGATTGATAAGATTACGATCATCGGCGGCGGAGAAGGCGGAGCCAACGGTGTCGACCAGGTTGCCGGCAATGTACCCGTTGTCATGGCGAAGGTTTTCGAGTCCATGAAGCAGGCCACCGGTATCGATCTTGCCAACATCATCAACGCCGAGTCCTACGATGCCAAGGTTAACCGCAACATCAACGTGACCGGCCTTGAAGGCGCAACGATCGTCACCGACAAGGATACCGTTTCGGAAACCGTCAAGGATGTAACGGATGCAATCAGCGAATAAGGGTAAACTAAGTAAGTGAGTATAGCAGGATAGTCTGACAAGTTATTGAAGCAAGTAACCGGGACGGGACCACGGGTCCGTCCCGGTTTTTTGTCCCGGCGGCGACTATTCTTGTCCTAGCCACGCCGGAAATCCTACGAAACGCCTGGGTTTTCTATATTTCGTCGACGTTTCGACCCACGAGAAATTAAAAGGCTTCAGGTTCGTGGGTTTCCCCAAGTCGGCCATTCCCACCGAATTTTTCATGTTTTTAATCAAGTATGATTCCGGCTCTGTCATTTTCCTACGAAATCTTGACATATTCAAATTTCGTATCGCCTATTCGTTCTAACCCTACCCACGGAAACTCTTCTCTGCCCGATTCCGTATGATTTTGGCTTGATTTGTCTCCTACGGAAATTCTGATACAAGCTATTTCGTGGGTCCTCGCCTTTCGACAGCCGGAGAAATGAGCGCAAACGGACACTTTTCAAACCTTTTGGGCGCCCGGCTCGCATTGCCCGCTCAAATCACATAACTCAGCATCTTTCGGTTGCAAAAAAGGTACCGGTGTGATAGATTAGTTGTAATCGAAATTTTCAGGGAGGGAATACCATGTCAAAGATTGAGACGAAAGCTATTCACGAAGGATGGAAACCCGGTCAGGGCGAACCCAGACAGGTGCCGATCTACCAGAGCACCACATTCAAATACGACACGAGCGATGCCATGGGCAAGCTGTTTGACCTGGAGGCAAGCGGATACTTCTACACCCGCCTGCAGAATCCGACCAATGATTATGTTGCTGCAAAGCTGACCGCTATGGAAGGCGGATTTGCCGGAATGCTGACCTCTTCGGGTCAGGCTGCCAACTTCTTCGCGGTTTTCAATATCTGCGAGTGCGGCGACAGCTTCCTTGCGAGCGAGACCATTTACGGCGGTACCTACAACCTTTTCGGAACGACGATGAAGAAGATGGGTATCGAGTGCATTTTCTATAACCAGTCCATGACCGATGAAGAGATTGAGGCTCTCATCAAGCCCAACACGAAGTGCTTCTTCGGTGAGACCATTACGAACCCGACCGTACAGGTTTACGATATCGAGCGTTTTGCAAAGCTTGCTCACAAGCACGGCATGCCGCTCATCATCGATAACACCTTCGCGACTCCGGTTAACTGCCGCCCGATTGAGTGGGGCTGCGACATTGTTACCCATTCCACCACGAAATACATTGACGGCCACGGCGTTTCCGTCGGCGGCGCAATCATCGACAGCGGTAACTTCGACTGGATGGCGCACGCAGACCGGTTCCCCGGCCTCACAACTCCCGATGAATCCTATCACGGTCTGACCTATGCAACGAAGTTCGGCAAGGCCGCATACATCACCAAAGCTACAAGCCAGCTGATGAGAGACTTCGGTTCCATCCAGTCTCCGCAGAATGCTTTTTATATCAACCTCGGCCTTGAGAGCCTTGCCCTCCGCATGGAGCGCCATTGCGCGAACGCGCTTGCCGTTGCGAAGTTCCTGAAGGCAAATGACAAGGTTGCCTGGGTTCACTACGCAGACCTCGAAGACGACGAGTATCATGATCTTGCCAAGAAGTACTGTCCGAAGGGAACCTGCGGCGTCATCGCATTTGCCATCAAGGGCGGCCGCCAGGCATCCATCGATTTCATGGACAAGCTGAAGCTCGCCACGATTGCAACGCACGTTGCCGACGCGAGAACCTGTCTCCTGCATCCTGCAAGCCATACGCACCGCCAGCTGACCGATGAGCAGCTCATCGAGGCAGGCGTTGCACCGGACCTGATCCGTCTTTCGGTCGGCATCGAGAATGTAGATGACCTGATTGCGGATCTGAAGCAGGCACTCGGCGAGTAAGCTTCCGCACGTGAATTAATCCCGCCGCAAGCTTCTTTACAAACTGTTTGAATCGCAAAAAGGGCATACCTTACGGCTGATTTCCGTCTCGGGTATGCCCTTTTCTTCTTTTCATCGATTTCTCAATGCTTTTAGTTTCCATTCAATCGACAACATGTTTCCGGTCACCCGAATACTGCCGTATCCCGCAGCTTTCCGCCGTTTCCGCTTTACTCGCCCGGCTTCTTTCCGATCCACTGGCCCATCTTCACGGGGACCTCAACGCCGCCTGAAAGCGCGGCGGTAAGCTCCGGAAGGAGTTCCATCCGGTCTTTCTCAATGAACAGCACGATTGTCGAGCCCATCAGCGAGAAATGTCCCATCGTCTCGCCCTTCTTCACCGGCTCGTTCTCGCGTTCGTTGACAATTCCGCCGACGGCGAGGGCGCCGACCTCGATCTGCACGGCCGGCCCGAAGTTTTCGGTCGAAAGAAGCGTCCATACGCGGCGGTTCACCCGGAATACGGGAACGTTCGCAAGCGCAATCGGCTGCACGCTGTGGAGCTGGCCTTCACGGAAATGATGCTTGTGAACAATTCCGTCATCGATAAAGCAATAGTGGTGATAGTCATTCGGCGCAAGCCGGAACACGAGTGCCTGTCCGCCGCTGAAGCTTTCGGCAAGCGTTTCGTCATCCACCAGGTCGCTCACGCGGTAGTTTGATCCCTTGATCGCGAAAATGCTGTCCGGTGAAATCGTATACGCGGAAAGATGTCCGTCGCACGGGCTGATGAAGTGATCCTGCTCCGCGTCGAAACTGTTTCGGATCTTTCTTCGTTCGAAGAAATCCGAGAAGGACCGGTATCCGACCCGCGGATATCCCTTCATGCTGATGTCGTACTTTCGGATATAGCGCCGGATCATTCCCTTCGAAAAAGGCGTCCTCAGATACCAGGCCATCACCTTCGGGGCCTTAACCGCAAGCATCACCTCAATCATCGCCCGGCCGACCGGGTTTCCGTACAGAAACCGCATTGCCGCGTTGCTTCCGTCTCGTTCCATTCTGACCTCTCATATTCCGGCCCTGCTTTCGCAAGGTCATCTGTTAATTCCGGCCCTGCACTTTAGCAAGGTCATCTGTTAATTCCGGCCCTGCTTTCGCAAGGTCATCTGTTAATTTCGGGCCTTGCCAAAGCAAGGCCCGTATTGTCTTTATTTCAGCGTAATTCCGTAAATCTTCTTGCCGCGGGTGCCCACAACGATCGTGTTGTTGAACACGGCGGGAGTTGCCTCGATGTTCTTGCCTAGGTTGATCGTATCCTTCACGACGCCGGTCTTGCCGTCGAGAAGATGCATGTTTCCGTCGGAGTCGCAGAGGATGATATAGCCGTCGCCGTTACTCGTGTAAACCGCAACCGGGCTGGACCAGCTGTAGTACTTCAGGTCTACGCTCCAGACCTCGCCGCCGGTCTTCTTGTCGATGGCAACGAGCCGTCCGTGCTTCTTGCCGCCGGTTCGCGCGATGTTGAAATATACGAGGCCGCTCAGGTTGTTCTCGCCGAGGCAGGCCGTTGCCTGCACGCCGCCGGAGATGCCGTCCACGGTTTTGCACTCGTAGGTGCGCTTCCACATGATCTCGCCGGTGGCCGCGTTGATCTTGAAGATTGGGATGTCGCCCGACTTCTTCTTGTTGGCCGTCCAGTGCAGGGACGTGGAAACATAGATATACGCCGTTCCGGTCGCCGGGTCAACCTCAAGCACCGGGGAGGCGTTGCTGTCGTCCACGATATCCTGGCTCCAGATCAGCTCCATCGTGTTGATGTCGATGCACATCAGGTCGCCGCTGTTGTCGCAGACGTAGATATAATGGTCATACGCGCAGGCGGATGACTCCATGCCGAGCCAGTAGGTATCGGTACCGGTACGGCTCGTCGTGTAGTTCCATTTGACGATATCTGCGGGCGCGATTGAAAGCGTCCGGCCGTCCCAGACGGTATTCAGCTTCGTCGTATACAAAATGCCGTTCTCACCGGGCTGGATCAGCGTATCGGTCTCAACGTCAATGAGCGGCGAGGAGTCGAACGCACAGAAATCGCCGTTATCCGTACGAAGCGAGAAAGGGTCCTCCGCGCCGTATTCGTAAACCACTTCACCGGTCACAAGATTTACGATAAATGTACGCGCGGCCTTCTTTCCCATATCGTCGCCGGCGCCGACCACATAAAGCGGTGTGCCGTTCGGATACAGGGAGCCGGTTCCCTTGATCGGGAAGCCGAGGCTTATTTTGTCGCGCGTCGCGCTGCCGTCGTCGAGATCCAGGAAGTAAATGTTGCCGTCCATCGTCGCGTAGATGATTTCCGTCAGGCCTTCCTTTTTCTTCTTGGAATCGAAGAGGTTCATCGCCTTCTTCGTCTCTTCATCCCACTGGATGATCAGCGGCTGCCCGGTCCATCCGCTTCCGGTCCATTCACCCTTCTTGACCGTCTTCTTCAAAGAGCCGGTGTCCACGCTCCAGGTCTTGTACATCTTGTACGACGTCATATTGGCTACGCCGTAAGCGCCGCCCGAGCGGTAGTTATCTCCGCGAAATGTGACAACGCCCTTTACGCTTGCATAACTCTTCCCTTCGAAATGAATCTCGTCCTGACGGTAGAAGCCGTCGACAAGCATGTCATTTACGCTCAGATGCGTCTGAAATCCGAACCGCGAAGGCTGGGTTGAAGGAACCGCCGTACAGACGCCTGTTTCCAAAAGCTTCTGGTCGGTGGTCAGCGCCGCCGTATTCAGTGTCGGTGCCGCCGAGTCACCCTTCTTCGGCTTGGAGACGGCACGTCCGCAGCCGGCACTCATCAAAACGGTTGCGGAAATCAATCCGATCGCCGTCATCTTTTTCAAATTCATTGTGTTACCTCATTCTCCCAAGCTGCGCAATGCCACTCGTGGCTTACCAGTCGCTGCTCCAGTCCGTTCCGCCGCTGTCCCAGGAGGAATAGTCCGACGAATCCGAGTAAGAATGGGATTCGCTGTAATCGCTCCAGGTATCGGAGTTCTTGAAATTCTCTACGCCCCAGTCCGAATCGTAGCTGTTCCCCTCATAATAGCTGTCATAGTCGCTGTAGGAGGGCGAATCCACAGCCGTCCAGGAGTTGCCGNNCAGTCCGTTCCGCCGCTGTCCCAGGAATCATAGGACGAAGAGCTGTCCCAGGAGCTGCCCGAATCGGAGGATGCATGCCAGTCATCCCATACACTTGAGCCGGTAATATTCGATATCCCCCAGTCGGACGAATAGTCCTCGCCGACGGAATAATCGGTATAATCGGTATACGGGAAGGAATAGCTTTCGCACCAGGAATCGACCGTCGTGTCATAGTAGGACCAGTCATCGCCGTAGCGGTAATAATAGGTATCCCCGTCCCGGTAATATCCGTCATTCTTGTGCTTCCGGTACGAACCGATGCCTGCAAGAAGCGCGATGCTTACGGTAAATGCGACGATTCCGATAACTAACTTCTTATTATTGTTGTTCCCGCTCCGCTGCGGATATCCGCGGCTTACGGGAGCGTCTATGTAGGAACTCTCCCCGTCCGGATAGATGCCCCGGTTATGACATTCCGACAACAGCTTCTGGAATATCTCCTCTACGGCATACGCCTCGTCCGGACCGATATACCGGATGGCTCTCTGCCCGGTGTCTTTGTTCTTATAAACGATATACTGATCGCCTTCCTGATAGATACCGAAGGCTTTCGGCTGCCGNNTAATCCTCCCCGATGAAAAAGCGCATACGAAGAAGCGGCATTCCGTGCTGTTCGCAATATCTCTGCAATTCCAGTATTGTTCTGGGATGCGTGATTCTTTTTTCATCGTCCATATGAGCCTCATTTCCGGAATCCTCCGGCACATTGCGCGCCGGAGGACTCCCTGAAAATCATTACTTGCAGATTACATCCTTAACGGTTGCCGCTACATTCTCAGCGGTGAAACCGAACTTCTTAAAGAGGATGCCGGCAGGGGCGCTTGCGCCGAAGCCGTGCATCGTTACATAGCCGCCGTCAAG
>DBWJ01000025.1:23757-24212 GCA_002308955.1 Lachnoclostridium sp. UBA1241
TCGCTCTGCTCTTCGAAGATATCCATACAAGGCATGCTGACAACGCGAACGTCTACGCCGTCCTCGGCAAGAAGTGCCTTTGCCTCGAGGGAAATGCTTACCTCGGAACCGGTTGCGATAATAATTGCATCCGGAATCTCCTTCTCGGAATCCTCAATGATATATCCGCCCTTCAGAGCTTCCTTGGAGGAGCCTGCAAGCTGCGGCAGATTCTGTCTCGTAAGAACGAGTGCGGTAGGCGTCTCCTTGCTCGTTACCGCGCTGTACCATGCAGCAAGCGTCTCGGTCGCGTCGGCCGGACGGAATACATGGAAGTTCGGAAGGGAACGAAGCATAGCGAGCTGCTCAATCGGCTCATGGGTAGGTCCGTCTTCGCCGACACCGATACTGTCATGGGTGAGGACAAATGTGGTCGGAATCCGCATGAGTGCGGAAAGTCTTGCCATCGGCTTTAC
>DBWJ01000025.1:24300-24945 GCA_002308955.1 Lachnoclostridium sp. UBA1241
AAGTGCAGGTTGCGTCCGCTGTAATCTTCCTTGCTGAAATCGCCGATTTCCTTCATTGCGGTCTTGTTCGAAGGAGCAAGGTCCGCGGAACCGCCGATCAGGTTCGGAACTTTATTCTTAAGCTTGTTGAGAGCCCAGCCGCCGAGATTTCTCGTAGCGTCTGCCTTCTCTTCGTAAGCCCAGTACTCTGCGTCATCGATGAGATCCTTCGCGATGTCCATATTGAACTCGTCGTCCCAGGCCTTCTTCATCTCCGGGAACTTCGCGCAGTAATCTGCGAAAAGCTTGTTCCATGCATCCTCGTCCTTTGCAAGCTCGGTTGCGATAGACTTGTAGTTTGCGTAAACCTCATCCGGAACATAGAAAGCTTCCTGAGAAGGCCAGCCGAGGAAATCCTTCATGGCTGCAACGTTCTCTTCACCGAGCGGCTCGCCGTGCGCGCTTGCCTTGCCCTGCTTAGCCGGGCAGCCGTAACCGATCTGCGTCTTNNGTGATCATGGAAGGCTTCGTCTTCTCCGCCTTGGCCGCTTCAATCGCAGCGCCGATGGCTTCGAGGTCATTGCCGTCCTCAACAACAAGCGTCTGGAATCCCATAGCCTGGAAACGTGCCTGTACATTCTCGGTAAATGCGATGTCGGTATTGCC
>DBWJ01000025.1:25052-38452 GCA_002308955.1 Lachnoclostridium sp. UBA1241
ACGTAGGTGTAATGGTCAACAACCGGATAACCGGGCTTGTTGAACTTCGCGGCAAGATGAGCCTCAGCCATTGCCATACCTACGGACATGCCCATGCCTGCGCCGAGCGGTCCGGTGGTCGCCTCAACACCCTTGGTGTGNNTACTCCGGATGGCCGGGAGTCAGGGAGCCGTCCTGACGGAACTGCATCATATCTTCCTTCGTAAGGCCGTAGCCGAACAGATGAAGAAGGGAATATAACAAAGTGGAACCGTGTCCGCCGGAAAGGATGAACCGGTCACGGTTCGCCCAGTCGGGATTGGCGGGGTTGTGCTTCATGTGCTTTGCCCAAAGCTCGTAAGCCACTGCTGCGGAGCCGAGCGGCAATCCGGGATGTCCGGATTTTGCTTTCTGGATCGCGTCTGCTGCCAGCACACGGATGGCATTAACAGACATCGTGTCGATAGATTTGCTCATGTTGGAATTCCTCCGAGGATTATTCTTTCCTGCCTTGTCATTTCATCAACCCGACAGGCAGGCGCTGCGTCCGTCGTCACGGGCGCATACCTGTGTAAATAATAGCATATCGCTCCGTACAATGCAAGAAATCCACGCCGATTTGAGCAAAAAAGGCCCGCAGGGCAGTCCTGCGGGCCGGAAGGACGAGACGTCCTCATTTGCCTTCGATAATATGCTTATTGTAATACTTGGATTTCTTCTGAAGCAGCTTGTTAAGCTTCTTTAAGCCGAACCGCTCGCAGAGCGTCTGCTCGTCGGAATAGAGGTTCACGCCGAGGCCCAGTTTGTTTCCTTCGACGGTAAATCCCATGGCGGCGAGTGTCGTCGGATACATGTCAAAGGCACAGTAGTCACGGTTCTTTCCGAGTGTGTATTCAACCGCGCTGTTCAGGATTACCGCGTAGGCTTTCCGGTCGTACTTCTTAACGCCCTTTGAGATGTTGCGGTAATACATGCTGTCCATGGTCGGGTGGTCGCCGACGATCACAACCGTGGTATCCTCGTAGAAAGGCTGCTGCTTCAGCCAGTTCACGAATTCCTCAATCTGATGATCCGCACAGAGAATCGAGTTATCATAGGAGTTTTTGAACTCGTTTCCGCACAGGGGGCAGATATAACCGCCCGTAAAATGCGTATCGATCGTCATGAGGGTTACGCAGAAGGGATCTCCCGACTCCGCCGCCGCAAGAATCTCTTCCTTTGCGAATTCGTAAAGGCGGAAGTCCTCGTAGCCCCACCAGACTTCATAATCGTCGTAAGGCAGACGATGGTTTTTGTTATAGTAATTGTAGTCGCGGACAATCGGGTCGCCGTGCGTCGAAAGCAGCAGATCGGTTCCGGCAAATTCGATCCTCGATCCCTGTAAAAACACGTTCCGATATCCGTAATCCGAAAGAATCTCCCAGATGGAAACCATGCCGGGCAGGAAGGTCTTGTAGCCTTTGCCCATGTTGTTCCGCCCAATGGGAACGATGAGCGGCGTGCCGCATGTCTGCGAAACCAGGGAGCCGCACGTCCATACTGCGCCCTCCGCAGGCTCTAAGCCGTTCAGCTTACCGTCTACGGAGAAGCATTCACCTTCGCCGAGGGCAAGGCTTGTCAGATACGGAATTCTGCTCCTGTCCGCGAGTCCGCCGACGCTCTTGTCCGCGTAGGTGTCCTCCATGGACTCCATGTAGATGTAAATCAGGTTCCGTTTCTTCTCGGGAGCCTTGATCATCTCCTTCTTGGGCATTACGTAATAAGTCTCATAAAGATTGGACGGCGTCAGCTGTCTCCAGAAGAAGGAGAACACCCGCATCTTCGCAAGAACCACGATTGCCGCGATCGCGAAGAAAAGTCCCGCCGTAAGTACCTTCCGTTTGTGGAAGAATTTCGGTTTCGTCGTCTTCCTGCGCCAGAAATTCCCGAGCCAGTACTCGAAAACCGTCATCACCGGAAGTCCGATTCCCATGGCAATGTTGAGCGAGAAGAAATTGCCCGCGTCCGCGCCTTCCATCGGCACCATCAGCTGGAAGATCATCGACGCAACCGATACGCCGTTGAACAATATGTGCTGCCATACGCCTGCGATCACAACCGCGTTGCCGAGAAGAAGAAAGACAATGCGCCAGATCTTCTTCGCTTTGGTCTCCTTAACTGTGTCATTTGCCGCTTCCAAAGCCTCGGCCGTTTCCTTAGTTTCTACCGCTTCCGCGGTTTCCTTGATTTCTGTTTCCTTAACCTCTTTCAAATCCTGTCCGTCCATAACGCGCTCCGTCACCCTGAAATCTCTTTGTAAATCTCCCTTTTCGGGACCCCCCTGTCCCGCGCGACGGCTTTGATGGCCTCCATTCGTTCCATCCCTTCCGCCTCGTATTTTGCCACGTGGTCGGCGACGCTGATGTCCTGCCACCGGGCCGCGGCCTCCTCCGATACTTCCTCGTCCGATTTGCCGGAAAGAACAAGCACGCACTCGCCCTTCGGCTCCTCCGCCGTATAATGTAAGATCGCTTCCCGAAGCGTCCCGAAGAACCGGGTCTCATGCTTTTTGGTAAGCTCCCGAAGAACCGCTATCGTCCGTTCCTCCCCGACGGTTTCCGCAAGCTCCGTCAGCGTTCGTAAAAGCCGGTGCGGTGCCTCGTAAAGAACAACCGTCCTCCGTTCGTCCGCCACCTCCGAAAGTGCCTGCTTCCGCTGCTTCTTATCCATGGGCAGAAATGCTTCAAATGCGAACCTTCTCGTGGGAAGCCCCGACATCGTCAGCGCCGTAACGCAGGCGCAGGCTCCCGGAAGAACCGTCACCGTGATGCCGGCCTCATAGGCCATCTTTACGAGCTCCTCGCCGGGATCGCTGATTCCAGGCATTCCGGCGTCGGTGATCAGGGCGATGTTCTGCCCCGCAAGGAGCTTGTCAATCAGCGTGTGTCCTTTTTCGATCTTATTGAATTCGTGATAACTCGTCATCGGCGTGTGAATCTCGAAATGATTCAGAAGCTTGATGCTGTTTCTGGTATCCTCGGCGGCGATCAGGTCCACCTCCGAAAGGACGCGCATCACCCGGTACGTCATGTCCTCCAGGTTTCCGATGGGGGTCGCGCACAGATATAAGGTTCCGCTTTTTCTGTCGTCCATCTTCGCCGCTCCTTTCCGAAAAATGCCATCCCGTCTTCACATAACTGCGTCTTTTTTGCCCACGCCGGTACATTATAGCACATTGTTTTATCAAAATAAACCATTCTTTTCGCGCGGGCGCACGAAATTGCTTGAATTCCGCCTCGTGATATGGTACTCTTTTGTGCGGCGTTCCCACACCGGGAGCGAATCGTCCGGCGCCGGTATCCCGCGCCGTTACTCGACACAGAAAGGGTATTTTCATGTCAGCTTTTGAAGACAATATAAAGAAACGCCGCACATTTGCCATCATTTCCCACCCGGATGCCGGTAAAACGACGCTTACCGAGAAGTTTCTGCTGTACGGCGGAGCGATCAATCTGGCCGGTTCCGTTAAGGGCAGAAAGACCGCGCGCCACGCGGTTTCCGACTGGATGGAGATTGAAAAGGAGCGTGGTATTTCCGTTACCTCGTCCGTTCTTCAGTTTAACTACGACAATTACTGCATTAATATTCTCGATACGCCGGGCCACGAGGATTTCTCGGAGGATACGTACCGCACGCTGATGGCAGCAGACTCGGCGGTCATGGTTATTGACGCATCGAAAGGTGTTGAGCGCCAGACAATCAAGCTTTTCAAGGTCTGCGTCATGCGCCACATTCCGATTTTCACATTTATCAACAAAATGGACCGCGAGGCCAACGACCCGTACGAGCTGATGAGCGACATCGAGAACGTGCTCGGTATCGCCACCTGCCCGATCAACTGGCCCATAGGCTCCGGCAAAGGCTTTAAGGGCGTTTACGACCGGAACACCAAGGAGGTTGCCCTCTTCACCGCCGCGATGAACGGCCAGAAGGAAGTTGCCACCGAATATATGGCAGCGGATTCTCCGGCGCTTAAAGACCGCATCGGCTATGATTTCTACGACAAATTACAGGAAGACATCGAGCTATTAGACGGCGCAAGCGCCGAGTTCGACCAGGAACTCGTCAATGCCGGCGAACTTTCTCCCGTCTTCTTCGGTTCCGCTCTTACGAACTTCGGTGTGGAGACATTCCTGAAGCATTTCCTTTCGATGACCAGCTCTCCGCTTCCGAGAAATTCGGATCAGGGCGTCATCGACCCGTTCCGTTCCGATTTCTCGGCCTTCGTCTTTAAGATTCAGGCCAACATGAACAAGGCACACCGCGACCGTATCGCGTTCATGCGCATCTGCTCCGGCCAGTACACGCCGGGCATGGAGGTCAATCACGTGCAGGGCGGCCGGAAGGTTAAGCTTTCCCAGTCCACGCAGATGATGGCGGACGAGCGCCACATCGTCGAGGAGGCCTACTCCGGCGATATCATCGGCGTCTTCGACCCGGGCATCTTCTCCATCGGCGACACGTTGTGCGAGTCCAACGAAAAATTCCGCTACGAAGGCATCCCGACCTTCGCGCCCGAGCATTTTGCGCGGGTCCGCCAGGTCGACACGATGAAGCGTAAGCAGTTCATGAAGGGCGTTACGCAGATTGCGCAGGAGGGCGCCATTCAGATTTTCCAGGAATTCAACACCGGCATGGAGGAAATCATTGTCGGCGTTGTCGGCACGCTGCAGTTTGATGTTCTGCAGTTCCGCCTCCAGAGCGAATACAACGTCGAGATCAAGCTCGAGCCGCTACCCTACGAGCACATCCGCTGGATTCTGAATCCCGAGGAGTGCCCGCCCGACAAGATTGTCGGCACCAGCGACATGAAGCGCATCAAGGACCTTAAGGACAACCCTCTGCTCCTGTTCATCAACGCATGGAGCGTCGGCATGGTGCAGGAGCGAAACAAATCGCTGAAGCTGGCGGAGTTCAGGGTGGACTAGAAACGGACAGCCGTGCGCCCCAGTCTTTTTCCAAAGGCCTGCACGCCGCAATCTTTTCCAAAAGGCCTGCGCGCTACCTCATAAGCAACTTAATAGCAGCCTGCCTACTGCAGGAGCTGCGAACCGGGAGCTAAATCCCTCTCGCATCTCCTCAGTGGCGCGGCTGCTTTCTTTGTTTTCTGGCGCGCAGGCCCTTGGTCGTTCCCCGGCGCACGGCCTGTAACCGGTTTCCCGGAGCGCACGGCCCCCCTACATGCCAAAACGGTCCGCAGGGGGGCCGTTTTCAAAAATCTCCCACCTGGCCTAAAGACCATGCGGCCCCCCTACATGCCAAAACGGTCCGTAGGGGGGCCGTTTTCAGAAATATCCCACCTAAGCCAAAGGCAACTCGGCCCCCCTGTATGCCAAAACGATCCGCAGGGGGGCCGTTTTTAAAAATCTCCCACCTGGCCTAAAGACCACGCGGCCCCCCTGTATGCCAAAACGGTCCGCAGGGGGGCCGTTTTCAGAAATATCCCGCCTAAGCCAAAGGCAACTCGGCCCACCTGTATGCCAAAACGGCCCGTAGGGGGGGGCCATTTTCAGGTTAAACCAGCTTGACGGACTGCCGGGCGCGGGACATATTAAAAAGGCGGCCGCGCCAAGTAGCAGGGGCGAGAGGGATTTAGCTCCCGGTTCGCACCTGCTGCTTAGGCAGGCCGCCAGTTGTATAGTAATTCGCCCGGCCGTCTTACTGAATCTTAAGCATCGGCGGCAGGTCGGGCTGAATATTCTCTGGGTCGTCATACTCGAAGACGGCCATAACCGTCCCGTTCTCGGATACCGAAATGTCGGTGTAATAGTAGAGCGGATTCTCCTCGTTGGACTCACTAAGCGTCAGCTCGCCCCCGGCCAGCCGGTAGGCCCGGTTCGGCACCTTGGTGCCCTCGCGGAAGCCCTTCATCAGGTCGTAATAGAGGGCGTCGCTGCCTTTGGCCGCGCGGAAACACTCACCGGACTGATTGATGCACCCGTTCTTCAAGTCTGCAAGAAAGCTCGTGCAGCTGAAATTCTCGTAATAGAGATGTCCGTCCTCCGTCAGGAAGAACCGGGCGACGGGCTGGATCATCTCGTTCAAAACGTCCTCATCGGTAAGACCTTCCTCCACGCCTTCGAGGTACAGGGCGGTGATATCATTTTCCGCTATTTTCCTGTAGCTTTCGTCATACTGCTCGACGATGATCCGGCTGCTGCCGTTCACCTCACGAAGGCAGAGAATATAGGCATTCTTGCCGTCGTGATATACCTGCAGTAACGGCCGGCTCTCTTCCTGATAGCAGATCACCTGACGGAAGCTCTCGTCCTTCGGGTCGTAAAGCCAGACCGAATCGGTGGCCGCTTCGTTCAGATCATGATTTCCAATCAGCAGCTTATCCCCCGCGCGGGAAAGCATGGCGTAAGGGAATCCGTCCGGGCAGACATCCCGCTCGGTAAGTCCCTTCTCCGGGTCGATTTCCAGGAGAATCAAAGGAAACGACTCCTCGTCGGTCAGCTCACCCTTCCGGATCAGCGTGTAGATCTTTCCGCCGAGCTCCACCCGGTTATAATTCGTTTCGTAGCTTTCATCCACGACGACTCCGAGAAGCTTATCCTCGCCGGTGTCGGGATTCAGAATATGATACTCCGAGTCCCGGATGAATTCTCCCTTTTCCATATATTTCGCGTACAAAATGCCGGCATTCGTTATGGACGCCGCGCGCATATCGGTGACTTCCGCGACCTTCTTTCCGTCCTTCCAAATCTCCGAAACAACC
This sequence comes from Lachnoclostridium sp. UBA1241, assembly GCA_002308955.1. Taxonomy (GTDB): domain Bacteria; phylum Bacillota; class Clostridia; order Lachnospirales; family Lachnospiraceae; genus ISDg. The sequence goes on from DBWJ01000025.1 coordinate 31,792, forward strand.
GGATCGTCTATGATTCCCGGAAGGATGACGCCGGTCATTGTGTCATTTTCCGTCGGTATCTTCTCCGTCTGATCTCCCGGGTTCTCCGGATCCTTCTCCGTCTGCGCCCCCGGCTTGTCGGAATCCTTCGTCCCGGGCTTTTCGGGATCCTGCGTCCCGGGCTTTTCGGCTTCCGTTCCTTTCGGCGCGGGGCTTACCCTCACGCCCTGATCCGTTTTCCCTTCGTTTTTGCATGCGGTAAGAAACACTGCCGCAAGCAGCATTAATAATATGATTCGTTTCATCGAATAATCCTCCTTATTGGAATTCTCCCCTCACACAATCAGTGAATCCCTGCCTTGATTTCTTCCATCTCTTCCTGCGTTGCGCCGTCTGAATTGACGAGCCGGTAGATGCAATCGCCCTGCTGCCATTCCTCCACCGAAACCCCGGCAACATAGCTCACTGCCACATAGCGCATCGTGTCGCCCTCCGGCCGGAAGAGGTACAGCATATAACGGTGTTCTCCTGCGGCAAATGCCACATAGTACCCGTCATAGTTCCGTAAAAACTCCACTTCCGTCACATACGCGGGAAGCTCCGGGTCCTCCCCCGTTTCCTCCGAAAACACAGCCTTCGAATAGCTGACCACCTGCTTTTCATCCGTTCCGGCGGCAATCACGGAGCCGTCCGGCTCATTTGATTTTGCGGACTTTTTTGTGAGCTTATCCTTAAAGACCATTGCTCCTACAATCACGACCACCGCTGCCGCCACGGCCGGAAGAAGCTTATAAAGAAGCATCCGGCTGGACTTTCTCTGTTCGGTTTTCGTGGCATTTGCCGCTTCCGCCTTGCGGCGGATATTCTGAAGCATCCTTTCCTTAGCGCCTTCTGCCGGCTCGATCCGGTCAAGCGCCTCGCGGATGCCGTTTTCATTATTCTCCGACATCGTAAGCACCCCCTAGTTTTTCTCTGAGCAGATCCCGCGCCTCTTTGAGAAGATTCCTAATTGTCGACGGGGACCGGCCGAACTGTTTCGCGATCTCCTCCGCCTTATAGCCGCAGTAATAGTACAGGATGACCGCCGCCTTCAGTCGCTCGGGAAGGGCGATCACCGCCTCGCGGACATCGCTGTAATCCTCCTTCTCCGGCGCCGCAATGTCGGGTGCCTCCTCCGCATCCAGCGAATCCGTCAGCCTAAAAGCGCTGCTTTTCAGCTTATCCTTGCAGCGGTTGATCGCGGTAACGGCAAGCCATTTGCGCTCGTGCTCCGCGTCCTTAAAGACAGTATTGCCCGTAAGAATCTTTACGAAAACATCCTCCGTGCAGTCCTCCGCATCCGCCGCATTGCCCATATAGGAATAGCAGATCCGGTAGACATACCGCCAGTTCCTCTCATAAAGCGCCTCGAAATCCGCATCCGTACGCAATGCTTGTTTCGACATACGCTGACCTCCTTCTGCTTATATAACGATCCAGCTTACAAAAACGTCGGACGAATTTTCTTACGCTTACGCCTATCAAACCGTCGGACGAAAAATGCCACGGTTTTGCCCGTGGCATTTGCTGTCAGTTTAGCGGTCCCATTTGTTGCTGAGCGCGTCAATCTGGTCGGCGAATTTGCCGAGATCCTTGTTGGCGCCGCCGCGATTATGTTCAATGACCGCCATCAGGCGGCGTCCGGCCATGAGAAGCCGTTCAAAGACGCTGTTCGCCTTCGCGGTTGCCTGCTTCGCCGTCCGCTCGGGCGCACGTCTTGTAACGCCCGGATCCTCGCAGCGCACATGGCTTCCGAGTTCGTAGATGCCACCCGAATACGGCGCCTCGGCATCCCAGCCGAACACCTCCCGTATCGTCTGCGCGAACAGGTCGGTTACCTCGTCCGCGCCGTGGTTAACGAATACCTTAATCGGCGGATTGTCCTTAAGCGCGGACAGCCAGCTAAGAAGAAGCGGCTCGTCCGAATGTCCGCTGATGCCGTCCATCTGCATGATGTGCGCCTGCACGGAAATTTCCTCGCCGAACAGTTTGACCGAATCGACACCGGCAAGAAGCGCGTTGCCGAGCGTCCCCTCCGCCTGGTAGCCGACGAACAGAATCGTGCATTCCTCGCGCCACAGGTTATGCTTCAAATGGTGACGGATACGGCCGGCTTCGCACATGCCGCTCGCCGAAAGAATAATCTTCGGCGTCGGGTCGGCGTTGATAAACTTCGAATCCTCACTCGTGATCGACGTCCGAAGCCCCGGGAAGCGAAGCGGATTGATGCCCTCTTTAATGAGTGCCGCCGTCTCCTCGTCACAGTACGACAGAATGTCCGTACCGTAGATGTTGGTCGCCTCAACCGCCAGCGGGCTGTCGACCCAAACCGGGAAATTCCCATGCCCGGTCACCATGTTTTTATCCTTAATCTCTCTGATCAGATACAGAAGTTCCTGCGTTCTGCCTACGGCAAATGCCGGAATCACGACATTGCCCCCGCGGTCGAAGGTTTCCTGAATAATCGAAGCAAGCTGCGTGAAATAATCCTTCCTCTCCGGATGCTTTCGCCCGCCGTAGGTCGACTCGATCACCAGATAGTCGGTCGGCGTCGGCAACTCGTAATTTCGAAGAAGCGGCCGGTCCACGTTACCGAGATCGCCGGAAAATGTAATCTTTCTCGTTTCGGCGCCCTCTTTAATTGTCACTTCGATGCTCGCGGAGCCGAGAAGGTGGCCGGCATCCCGAAAACAGATGGTAACGCCCGGCAGAATCTCCCGCTCGGTATCGTATTCGGTTTCATTAAGAAGCTCGATGGCCGCGTTCGCGTCGTTCGTCGTGTATATGGGCTCCACGGTGTCGGTTCCCGCACGCTTGCTCTTCCGGTTCTTCCATTCCGCCTCCTGCTCCTGAATGTGCGCGGAGTCAAGAAGCATGATTTGGCAGAGCCGTTTCGTCGCGACCGTCGAATAAATCGGGCCCTTGAAGCCGTTCTTTACAAGAACCGGAAGCTTTCCGGAATGGTCGATGTGGGCGTGCGTCAGCAGGACGCAGTCGATTTCGCCCGGCGAGAGCGGAAAGTCAACATTGTCGTATATATTGTTGCCCTGCTCCAAACCGTAATCCACCAGAATATTATAGCGGTCCGTCATTAAAAGGGTCGCAGACCCCGTAACTTCATGCGCCGCACCGAGAAATTCAATCTTCAAAGCAAAAACCTCCCGTTTTCCTTCTTCCTTTCATTATAGCCCCACTGGCACAAAAAGGCAAGGAAAGAGAAAAAGAGCCTCATGAAAAAGGCTCTTTTTCAGAAAATCATTCATCCGTAAAATGTAACACCCCGCCGTTACTCTTCGCCGCGGGACAGCCGGAAGATGGCTTCGGTATGTTTCGTGACGGTTTCGTATACGATATCCTTCATCAACCGGATTGTCTGTTTGGAAATCAGGGATTCCTGATACATGATCTCGGTCCGGAACACCACCAGCCCGTTGTCCGGGTTGAAATCGAAGGTTCCGACATACAGGTTATCGAATATAAGCTTCGAAAGCCTCTTTGCGAACCACTCCGCCCTGTCCTTCGGAACGCGGAACGGCAGCTCCGAGAAGAAGGATATGGTTTTATTAGCAGCCCGCACCGCAATACGGTACTGTACCGGAAACGGATTCGCGGCAAGCGAAAACTCGATGACCCGCTTGGCGTCGTTTTGCTCATAGCGAAGCCCCGCCTCCTTGATAGCAGCGCAGACGGTTTCGAACATTTTTGTCACATTTTCCTCAGTTGCCATAAGTTCCTCCTTCCCTTAGAAACCAATGCTCTTACGGATCATCAGTTTCTCCGAGAACTCACGGTCTGCGGCCGCGGTATTGAAGTCCTCGCCCTTCAGGCAGATTTCCGAACCGCCGGACATCTGCATGCGGACGGCCGCCTTGGACCAGGTCCGCTCGTAAAGGTTTCTTACGAAACGCGCGTTAGAGAAATCAAGCGAATCCATGTACCGCTGGTCGAGGTTGTCGAAATACTCCTTCGCAGCCTTCTCGAGCGACTCCTCGTACGTAAAATGCTTCTTCACGAGGTGCAGGAAAATCTGCAGCAGCTGCTCTCTCGTGTAACTCTTGAACTCAAGCATAAAGGGCATACGGCTTCGAAGGCCGACGTTTCCTTCCATCAGCTTGTCCATGTCGTCCTTGTATCCGGCCATGATGACAACCATGTCGTTCCGGTGGTTTTCCATCTCGGAAACAAGCGTCGTCAGCGCCTCGCGGCCGTAATCGTTGCCGCGCTCGTCCCCGCCGTACAGGGCATATGCCTCGTCAATGAAGAGAACCGAACCGTAAGCGTCACGGCAGATTGCAGCAGTCTTCGGCGCCGTCTGGCCGATGTACTCGCCGCACAGATCTCTTGCGGTATGCTCAAAGAAATACCCGTTTCGAAGAATTCCTTCCTCGGCGAAGATGCGTCCCACCAGTCTCGCAACTGTCGTTTTGCCGGTTCCCGGCGCGCCGACAAATCGCATGTGCAGGCAGGGTTTGTCCATATTATCGTTGGCCATCGCAAGCTTTACCTGCGACACGATTTCCGTAAGACGTTCCTTGATTTCCTCCATTCCGATCATCTCGGACAGCTCGTCAAAGCCTTTTTTCTTCGTCTCATCGTAGTTCGCGGAAAGCGCTCCGATATCGGAACTGCAGATGACCGTTACCGGCGTTTCGGCGCCTTCGCTGTCATCGATCAGCTTCGCGTCCGCCTTGTGCTTCAGCCACAGAATCTCACAAACCAGCTTCTTCACGGTCTGCATTCCGTAGAACCGCCCGTCGCTCTTCTCCTCGCTGATCCGCTCAAAGAAAACCTTCCGCGCCGCGTCCGAAAGCGTAAAGCCGTAAACCTTCAGCTGCTCCTGGGCGCAAAGCCACAGCTCCTCGTCGCTGATGGGCGGCACGCTGATCACGCGGGTGAAGAGCACGTCGGAAATAATTTCCTGAATGGCACGAAGCGCCTCCGGCTCCACGAAAGGAATCCGGAACGCGAAGATATACTGCTCCTGAAGTCCGACCAGGTCAAGAAGGAACCGCTTCAGCTCATCCTGTCTGGAGCGCTCCATAAACTCGCTGATGTCAAGGCAGACAAGGCGCTTCTTCTCCTCGTCGCCCCGCAGCAGGTCGATCGCCTCGGCGGGGGTGTATTTGCCGGTCTCGGATTTCGTCACGAGCCTGAGTTCAACCGGAGTTTTACTTCCGGAAAATGTCATAAGTGACAGATCGTCAATCAGCGACGCCATAAGCCTTAGCGCCGTCGTCAGTCCCCAGCCGTCGTTAACCGAGAAGAGATAATTCTGAAACAGAAAGCTGTCGTAGGTGTGGAATTTCCGAATCTGCGGGGCAATGTCCACCATCTCCCAGCAGATCTTCTTGAATTCGTCCCAGCCGTGGAGCGCGGCTATCGCATTTTGCACGGTGAGCGCGGGATCCTCCTCCCCCGCCTCGTTGCATTCGGTCATATAGGCGAGGCACACGTCGCCGCACTCGTATCTGCCGATACTATCCTTCATCGTAACGGTCAGGCCGTCTTGGGTCGACTCCGGATACCATGCCTTCATCAATTCCCAGACCTCGTCCGGGCTCATAACCTGTCCGTCCTCCCCGGAAATCACGACGAGCTCGGTAAGCGATTCACGGACAATCTTACAGTCCGCGTATTTTTCAAGAATGGTTTTTTTGAGCGCGTCCACCGGAAGCACTTCGTCATTCCGTCTTGTAAGCACCCATTCCCCGTAAAATTCAACATGTAAACACCCGGCCATTTTTTAGCTCCTTTCCTCCGGCTCCTCATCGTCAGGTCCCGCGTAAACGTCCACCATGCGCGGGTCTTCCGGACCGGCATATACGCCCTCCATCGCGCGCCTTTGCTGCGGCGTATCGGGGTATTCCTTTCCGGCAAATGCGAAGGCATAATACAGCCAGCTGAGAGCCCCCGCAAGAAGCACCCCGCCGCAGATATCCGTAAACCAGTGCACGCCGCATACCGCCCGGCCGATGACCACGAAAAGGGCACTTGCGATGCAGGCTGCGGAAAGAATGATTCGCAAGGTCTGCGATTTAACGCGCGCGGCAATCTGCATGACCGCGGTGGCCGTCACGGCTACGAAAAGAAGGGTATGAGATGAAGGGTACGAAGGCTCCAGCTCCCACTCTTCGGGCGGTCCGAATTTCGGACGGTAGTTGATTACAAGCTTCTCGAACAGAACATAGCAGATGCCGAGCACAACATAAAGTCCGCCGAGAAGAAGAATGTCCGAATCCACCTTAAGAAGCGATTTTCTGCGGATCAACTGCAGAAGGCCGATTAAGCCGAACGCGAAAACCGGGATTGCGGCGAGATAGCCCGCTTTCTCCGTAAGATCGTAGCATTTTTCGTGCTCCCCGGTGAAATTGTTAAAGCTTTCGTTGATTGTCGCGAACCCGACATCCGTACCCTGCCGGCCGATCGGCTTCACATCGACAAGTACCACCAGAACGGTGAATACGACGAACGCAGCAAGCAGTCCGAGTCCGATCCAAACATGCTTCTTCATACCTTCTCTCCCTTCCGTTATAACACAAAATCCTTGCAAAACGATAAATGAATAAGGCTTTGCAAGGATTTTGCTATGTTCCTGAAGCACGCGGGATTCGAACCCGCGACAACTTGATTAAAAGTCAAGTGC
>DBWJ01000052.1:0-2079 GCA_002308955.1 Lachnoclostridium sp. UBA1241
AGCGCGCAAAATACAGTATACAAAAACAAGTTCCCTGTTGTCAAGCCCTTTTTTATCTAATCCGGCTCGTACCCGCGGAGCATTTTTACCTTGTTCGGATGGCGGAGCTTGCGGAGCGCCTTNNATCTGACGGATACGCTCACGGGTTACCTGGAAATCGGCGCCCACCTCTTCAAGGGTGTGGCAGCGTCCGTCCAGAAGACCGAAACGAAGTTCGAGAACGCGGCGTTCACGCTCGGTCAGCGTATCGAGGAGCTTGTCGATCTGCTCCTGAAGCATCCGGAATGCGGCTGCCTCCTCCGGTCCCTTCATGTTCTCATCCTTAATAAAGTCACCGAGATGGCTGTCATCCTCTTCACCGATGGGGGTGTCGAGGGAGATCGGGTCGGCGCTGATCTTCAGCACCTCACGCACCTTCTCAAGCGGCATGTCCATTGCGTCGGCGATCTCCTGTTCGGAGGGCTCGCGGCCGAGCTCCTGCAGAAGGTTTCTGCTGACGCGGTACGTCTTATTGATGATTTCGCTCATATGTACGGGAATCCGGATGGTCCGGGACTGGTCCGCAATGGCGCGGGTAATCGCCTGCCGGATCCACCACGTTGCATAGGTGCTGAACTTGTATCCTTTTTCGTGGTCGAATTTGTCAACGGCCTTGATGAGACCGAGATTGCCTTCCTGGATCAGATCGAGAAATGACAAGCCTCTTCCCACATACCGCTTCGCGATGCTGACCACGAGACGCAGGTTCGCTTCCGTGAGACGGCGCTTCGCTGCCTTATCGCCTTCACCGATGCGCTGCGCGAGTTCCACTTCCTCTTCCGCCGTGAGAAGGGCGTAGGAACCGATCTCGCGAAGGTACTGCTTCACCGGGTCGTCCGAGAGAACTTCCGCAATCTCATTCAGCTCCTCGTCCGAGGGGGGCGGAAGCATGTCGTCGTCCATCTCCAAAAGCTCTTCGTCCGGACCGTCGCCTTCGTCACCTTTCGTGATAACGAGAATGCCTTTCGTTTCGAGATAATCGTAAACCTTTTCGATCCCATTTTCCGGGCAGACATTCTTCATGACGTCCGCCACCTGGTCACTGTCAAGGATTCCTTTATTCTTGTTGCCGAGTTTTACGAGCTCGGCGAGTTTCTTTTCAAATTCCGATACTGCCATAATATCCATCCGTTAGTTACGCTATTGCGCTGCGCGCGCGAAGTCCGGGCGCACAACAGACAGGATTATAGCATTTTCCGTAAAGCAAAGTCAATCACTTTTTTTACAAAGTAAAATCTCTATTGTAAGTGCCGCCGCGTAGAGCCTGAACTCGTCCGTTCCGTACAGCATCAGAGCCTGTCTCACGCCGTTTGAATCAAGGCTGCTGCCGGCGACGGTGATCGTCGGAAGACCGCACAGATGATTGACGTAGGTCGGGCCGGTAATCAGCACGGCGTCATAGTCCGCTATCTCCTCCGTGACCTTTCGGATCTGCTCCGCGCGGGACTTCATGGCCTTTTGGTACTCTTCCTCGACCGAGGCCTCCTCCGATTCATCGTACAGTGCTCCCCGCAGCAGATCGTACCCGTACTTCATCATCGTATCCGGGTGCGCTTCGAAGTATTCGACGATTTCCTTAAGCGTCTTAAGCTTTGCATTGTGCTTCCTAAGATACTCCGCAAGCCCGGGGCCGAACTCCCGTTTCATGATGGCCGGAAGTTCCGGTGTCGGCGGCTCGTTAACCTCAGCGATTACGGCGCCGTTTTTCTTAAGCGTCCCGATTACTTCATTAAAGAACGCTTTCTGCTCCTCGGAATTCATATGGCCGTTGGCTGTATTCACGGCAATCCGAAGGTTCGATGCGGGAGTCGGTTTGATCTTAGGCAGCGGCTCGTCCCGCATAGCGGAGTACAGCTTGAGGGTATCGGTTACATTTTCCGCCATAGCGCCCGCGCTGTCGAACGTCTTCGAAATCGGAATGATTCCCTCCTGCGAAAGCGTACCGGCCGGAGGCTTCAATCCGCAGATGCCGTTGTTCATCGCGCAGGCCGTAACGGAGTGGCTGGTGTCGGTTCCGACCGCCATCGGCACAATGCCTGC
>DBWJ01000052.1:2141-27998 GCA_002308955.1 Lachnoclostridium sp. UBA1241
CCGCCGCGGGAACTGTACCCGCCCGGCATCTTCGTCGAAACAAAGTTTGCGAACTCGGTCATGTTGGCTTTGCCGATGATGACGGCACCGTTGCGGCGAAGATTCCGAATGACCGGCGCATCGGCAAATGCCACGTTATCCGCCAGTGCCAGGCTCCCCGCGGTTGTGTGGAACCCTTTGACGTCGATATTGTCTTTCACGAGAATCGGGACGCCGGACAGGGGCAATGGCTTCTCCTTTTCCGCATTGTCGCACCGTTCTACAGCTGTAGTCTCATCGAGTTCCGCGACACAGTTCAGTCCTTCCCTGCCGCCGATTTCCTTTGCACGCCGGATTGCTTCCGATACTGTAATCATTTCTGTTCCTCACTGTTTATTGTTATAATAATTGATTGTGGCATCGATTATCTCGCTCACAAATTCCGAAACAACAGTAAAACTGTACGGGCTGGCATACATTCCTTCATTTATCACCTGTGATACCGTCTCGGCAACAAATTCCGCAACCTCCTCTCTGCTTAGAGGAAAAGCGGGGACCATAATATCCGTATCCGCGAGAAATGCCACACTTTCATCAAGAGGCAGTTCTCCGATTCTGCACATGTACTCGACTTCATTTGCCGACCCGGCCTGCCTGTAGGGAAGTACTGTCAGTATCTCCCCGTCAGCTTTCTTGGCGGCAATCAGTCTTTCGCTTGCGTCGATTTCAACGATGTCTCTCCAGAACCGGACCGTCCACGTCCATTCGTCGTCCGGCATGCTGCTTGCTGTCGTAGCTATCGAAACGCGTCCGTCTGTATGCAAAGCAACAATGTAGTAGCCGAAAGCCCGAATAGCTTTTACGTCTTTCCATTGGCTGACTGCCGATACATATCCGGCATTCCCCGCGGTAACGCTTCCGTCGGTTTTTAATGCGAAAACACTGTTCGCGTTCTCGGCAATACCGCAGACTCCGTCAAGTTCCTTCAGTTTCTTATATCCTTTGTAGTCACTCGCTTTTTGATCTGTTGTTCCGATCGTTCCGTCTTTTCTCAAAAAGATGGTTTCTTCAAAGGCGATTATGTCATTTTCCGATATGTTGATACCGGTTTCCTCCTCCGGATAAACCAGACTCAATACAATCAGATTTCCGTCCTTCGTTAAAAACTTCTGCATATCGTATGCAAACGGGTTCGCATCTATCAACTCTTTATTATTCAGAATCTCTTTTATCTTCGGAATTGCGTACATCAGTTGGGACTGCGGCACAATCATCGGAATGTTTCCGGATTCCGCATAGCCCTCCAGTTCTTCAATCGTCATGGATGAGTAATGAATCTTCCCCGTGCGGTCAAATCCGTACAGAATTCCAAATTCCGCCCTCAACGAAACAATATCCTTCCACTCTTTTACCTCTTCCGGATATATTTCACAGGTTCCGCCGGCTTCCGTAACCAGGGTAATCCGAACGGTTCCGTCGGGTTGAATGTCCGCACAATAGTTTTCTCCGCACACGAGCGTCTTTCGAATAAAGCTGTCAGGTTCGTTCTCCGCTTCCGCCTTTCCCTTCTTCCCCGATGCGCAGGATACAAGCATTGCCGCGACACCGACTGCCATACATACAGCGCATATGATGCGGGCGTATCTCTTCGGTCTGTCTATATTCCGAATCCGCTCCTTAATATCTCCGTCGGCAAATCCGGTCAGATAGCCTGCTCTCGTAACGTGCATACTGCTGCACGCAAGAATTGTCCTGAGATAGTTGTTTCGCTCCTCACGGTTCATCTGCCTTGTAACCGCGTCATCACAGGCAAGCTCCATATCCCGGTCAAACACTCGAAAGGCGAGCCAAACCATCGGATTGAACCAGTGAAGCATCAATACGAATGTGTAAAACACCTTTGCGAGATAGTCGCCCCTTCGGATGTGCACCTTTTCGTGCATAACCACTGTCGGCAGGTACTCCTCTTCCAAATCCGACGGAACATAAATCCGCGGGCGGAACAGTCCGAAAACGAAGGATGTCCCGATATGGTCGCAGCGCATCACTCCGTTCGTCTCGACACTTTCCGCAAGTTGTCTTCGAAGTCGGATGAATGAAGCCAGATTATATACGGCAAATGCGATTGCTCCGCCGACCCACAGAACGCCGATAATCGAAAGCAGCTGCAGGCCTTTGCTTTGGGTTGCCTTGGTTTCCGATGAAAGCTTAGCATTTTCCGCTTCCATCGGTGTCTCTGTGTCAGTAATTTGAGGAACATCAGTTTTCTCCCGAAGCCCCTGATTCTGCTCTGAAACTGCGTTCGGAGTTTCTGCCGAAGATTCCTGCCCTGATGTCACAATACTGCTCTTCGCTGTGTTGGTGATTGCCCCATCAAAAACCGGTAATCCCGGAACGGCAATCGTAAAAGGAATCAGTAGTCGGACTGCCACCAGAATCCACAGGAAACGAAACGCGCGATTCGCCCTTCCGTTGAAAGCCTTGCGAATCAGATAAAGGCACGCGATCAGAAACGCAGACCGAATGCTGATGTTCAGAATTGTCATAAAGAACTGCTGAATCATGCCCTTCACCTCCTCCGGCTTTACGAATCTTTCTCCTTCTTTAACATTGCTACAATCTCTTCGATGTCACGGTCGGTCAGTTTGCGGGTGCGGACAAAGCCGGACACAAACATCGGCAGGGAGCCTTTGTACACGATATCGACGAAACGGCCGCTTTGCTGCGCCTGATAATCGTCCTTCGATATCAACGCCGACACAATACCTTTCTCATCTCTTTTAAAGAGCCCTTTCTCGCACAGCCGCGAGATTACATTGTGCGTTGTAGTACGCTTCCAATGAAACGCGTCTGCTGCGAGATGCACTAACTCCGAACTCGAAATCGGCTCCCTTTCCCAAATCATATCCGCAAAACTGCCTTCGATTTCTCCTAACAACAATCCCTGGTTCTCCATAGATGCCTCCTGAAAAGCTACTGAATCACTCGATCCTTCTCACCCTACCACAAGACTAATACTTGTGGTCTCATAAGTCAATTGTCAAAGTCTACAAACTGTGGTCTGTGGTTTTGTTAATAATGCCGACTTCACTCATAGGAATAAAATACTTCCGTCTACTCTTCTTAAGCGATTTAGACCCAAATTGACGTTTCTGTTAATTTGGGTTCATCCCCCTATATGAAGGCTAAACTCAAACTTCAAGAACACGACATTTGAGTCGATTAGATTTGGGAGATAATAGACCTATATCGCATGGTCTGATGATTTGGGTTGAAAACAGAAAAACACGGACGGTAGGATTATAGACTCAAATCTTTCCACGGCTGCGTATGGGTCTATATGCCTAGTTAAAATATAGACCCACTTCGGTCAATCAGAGCGTTTGGGTTCAAATGCCTGGTAAGGCCGTAAACCCAAATTTTCCGCCAAAGGCATATAGGTCTAAAATCGATAAGCGAAAGCGGATAAAAGCCGGTAAGTCAGGGGAAAACCGGTGAGTTCGAAGGTCGAGCGGTCGAGGGAGATATTCCCCATCCTGAGCTTGGTGTCCGCCGCCGGTTGATTCCTCGTAATGGCGCGGATTCTCGCAAGCAGTATCCGCATAGTTGAGTCCCCCTTTTTCTTTTTCGCTCATTATGACACGAAAATCTTAACTTCACTTTAAAAAATTTCACAAATTCGTCCGTGACGCAATCCCGCAGGCGCGTCTTGACGCCCCTGACGCGTTGTGTTACGCTTATATGGAAGATAAATTTGTTACGCACATGGCTGTGCGAAAGTGAGGGAGAAATGAAAAAGAAAAATCGGAAAATGCCATGGCGTTTATTCGCCTTGGTCACAGCGGTGGCATTTGCCGCCATAGCAATACTGACGGCGTTCGAAGTCCATTCTCAGAACCGGCGGTTTTTTCAGAAAGTAAGCAATATAGGGAATTATCCGCTCTATCCCGTTCTGACGGATTCTGACATTCAGAAGTTCGAAAGCGGAGAACTCTCCGAGGCGGACTTATTCAACAAGTATCTCTACGGGTATTATGCCCAGCTTTCCCACGACAATCCTTACGACAATACAATCGGGCGGGCCGGCGCTCTTTATACTGCAGATGGGAAGACAATCCGGCTTCCGCAGCAGTATTTTGCCTTTTATATCTCGCAGGTGTATGATGTGACGGATATGATGGACAGAACGGACAAAACGGATCGGACCGTCGTCTACACCACAGTCACCGGAAAACCTATGAACTATCAGGATATTTACTATGCTCCGGTTGACGATGACATGTATGCCGAGCTAATGCGGCTTACCGAGAAGACCAATCTGCTGAAGGGCTGTTTTGACGGAGTCATTACCGGTTTTCGAAAAGGAAACATTGTCTACATTACATCCTTCGCCCTTCGGGAAGACTCCGGATTCTATTTCGTCCACAGACTTTCAAATAAAGATCTTGAAATCCCCGCTGACGCGGAGCCTTTCGAATTTGACACAAGAGGCATTGTGTACGGAATGGGGTATGTATCTGCGCCTACCGTTCCCGGAATCTCACGAAACGCTCACGGAACCATCAACGGAACCGCATCCTGTCACATGAACTTTAATTGGGTAGAAAGCTCGCTTCCGGTCTTTCAGGACGCGGAGGAAGCTCTTTCCGGTTTGTCTTCCGAATACCGCCTCGATGCCGGCCCTTCCGAACAGCTTTCCGGAACCAGAAAAAAAGCAGGCTTCTTTACAAGCCGTCAGTACTATCTTACCGACAGCGGACGCTTACGCTACAATCAGCTGGTTCCCGATTACGGAGCCGTCTATGTGATCCATCCGTTCCGGCTTGCCGTCGCGAAACTGAAAACCGTATATATTATAACCGGCATTCTTCTGGCGGTGTTCCTGATTTTCCGTCGCATTTTATACCGCGAGAGATGTTGACATTGCTCTTCTTTTGAAATATGATAGAAAACACTATTTGACCGAAAGAAGGTTATTACTATGAAGATTCGTACCAGATTTGCCCCGAGTCCGACCGGGCGCATGCATGTCGGCAACCTCCGCACCGCGCTTTACGAGTTCCTGACCGCAAAGCACGAAGGCGGCGACTTTATCCTTCGGATTGAGGATACCGACCAGCAGCGCTACGTGGAAGGCGCGGTGGATATCATATACCGTACCATGGCCGAGACCGGCCTTGTGCATGACGAGGGTCCCGATAAGGACAAAGGCTTCGGTCCGTACGTTCAGTCCGAGCGCCTGAAGACCGGCGTTTACATGAAGTACGCAAAGGAGCTCATCGAAAAAGGTGAGGCCTACTACTGCTTCTGTACGAAGGAGCGTCTCGAGAACCTTCCGGGCGTTAAGGATTCCCAGGGTAATGAGATCAGCAAATACGACAAGCACTGCCTCTCTCTTTCCAAAGAGGAGATTGAGGCCAACCTGGCAGCAGGCATGCCGTATGTTATCCGTCAGAACATTCCTACGACGGGAACGACCACATTTACCGATGCGCTTTACGGCGACATTACCGTTAACAACGACGAGCTCGACGACATGATCTTAATCAAGAGCGACGGTTTCCCCACATACAACTTCGCGAACGTGGTCGACGACCACCTGATGCAGATCACCCACGTGGTACGCGGCAACGAGTATCTTTCGAGCACGCCGAAGTACACGAGACTCTACCAGGCGTTCGGCTGGAAGGAGCCCGTATATATCCACTGCCCGCTGATCACCGACGAGAACCACCAGAAGCTTTCTAAACGCTGCGGCCACTCGTCCTTCGAGGATCTTCTCGAGCAGGGCTTCGTTCCCGAGGCGATCGTCAATTTCATCGCGCTTCTCGGCTGGAGCCCGACGAGCAACGAGGAGATTTTCTCCCTGCAGGAGCTCATCGAGCAGTTCGATTATCACCACATCAGCAAGTCACCTGCCGTATTCGACATGACTAAGCTTAAGTGGATGAACGGCGAGTACATCAAGAAGATGGACAACGACCGCTACTACGACTATGCGCTTCCTTACATCAGCGCGGTTGTAAAGCGCGACTGTGATCTTAAGAAGATTGCGGACCTCGTGAAGACCCGTATCGAAGTATTTCCGGATATTGCCGAGAAGATTGATTTCTTCGAGGCGCTTCCGGACTATGACATCGAGATGTACACGCATAAGAAGATGAAGACGAACAGCGAGATTGCCCTCGCGGTTCTCAAAGATCTTCTGCCCCGCTTCGAGGCACTCGATGACTATTCCATCGCCGGCATCGAGAAAGTCTGCATGGACTACGTCGCCGAGAAGGAAATCAAAAACGGTGTCTGCCTGTGGCCTCTGCGTACTGCCGTATCCGGCAAGCAGATGACCCCCGGCGGCGCATATGAGATTATGGAGATTCTCGGTAAGGATGAGAGCCTTGCGCGCATCCGGAAGGGAATCGAGAAACTGGAGGCAGCGCAGTAATCTTTCTGCGGCAAATGCCACAGCTTCTTCAAACGAATGTCGTGCTTCCCTGCGCGGCACCCAAAGGAGTACTTTATGAACAGCAATCCCGCCCAGGCGGAGGCAATCCGCCACGGGGAGGGACCGATGCTTGTTCTCGCCGGCCCCGGCTCGGGTAAGACCTATGTCATTACCCGCCGGGTGCGGCACTTAATTGAACAACTGAATGTCCGCCCCGATAATATTCTTGTTATCACATTCTCAAGAGCCGCCGCATCCGAGATGCGGGAACGGTTTCTCAGGGATTCCGGGGATCAGTATCCCGGCGTCACCTTCGGCACATTTCACGCCGTCTTCTTTCACATTTTGCAAAATGAATATAACCTGAGCCCGACGCACATATTGCGGGATTCCGTGTCCCATGAAATGCTTCGTGACATTCTTACCGAACTGCAGCCTGAGCTTGCGGAGGAGCCTGAGATGCTTGAGGCAATACGTGAGGAAATCACGCGCTATAAAGGTTCGCGGGCGCCCGACCCTTCCGCGTACGAGCCGCGCTCCTGCCGCCGTGAGCTGTTCTTCCCGGTGTTCGGGAAGTATGCGGAGCGCGCAAGGCACCGCAATCTGGTGGACTTTGAAGACATGCTTTCTCTGACCTGTGATCTGTTCTCGAAACGTCCCGATATTCTCGCCGTCTGGCAAAGCAAATATTCCTACATCCTCGTGGATGAATTCCAGGATATCAATCCCATGCAGTACGAAGTGGTCCGCATGCTTGCGGGCAAGTCCCGTAACCTGTTCGCGGTCGGTGACGATGACCAGTCCGTGTACGGTTTCCGCGGCGCGTCGCCGGAGATTATGCTGCGCTTTCCGAAGGACTACCCGGACGCAAAGCTGGTCACGCTTTCGGTAAATTACCGCTGCAGTGAGGAAGTCCTTAAGGCAGCCTCTTCACTGATCGCGTGCAACCGTGACCGCTACGAGAAGCATCTTACGGCGGCAAATGGAACGGTTCGTCCGATCACATTTCCGGTATGCGAAGATACGGATTCCGAGTACGCGGAGGTCGCAGGCCGGATTCGTGCGCTTCTTGACTCCGGGACGGATCCGAATGACATTGCCGTACTGTTTCGCACCAATGCGGAAATGCGGGGACTTCTGCCTCTTTTCGAACGGCTTTCGATCCCGTTCTGCTGCCATGCTCTCCCACCGTCGCTCTTCTTACATTCAAGCGTGGCGCCGGTTCTTTCTTATCTGCGGATTGCAGCGGGCGGACACGCGCGGAGCGACTGGCTTTCGATTGTGAATAAGCCGGTGAGGTATGCGGAGCGTGTGGCATTTGCCGCGAAGGAAGTGAACCTGACGGATGTGTATACGATTTTGCATCGGAGGGGGAAAGATTACGTGGTTGAGCGGCTGCAGAAGCTTGAGGGCGACCTGCACCGGATCTGCGTGATGAACCCGTACGCGGCAATTCATTACATCCGGCACATCGTCGGGTACAACCGCTACATTTCGGAGACGCTTCCGGATGCTTCCGAAGCAATGGATCTTTTGGATGAACTGATGAATCTGTCGAAACCGTTCCGTACGATTCCGGAGTTTCTTTCGTATGTCTCAAAGGAGGATGACCGCAGGAGGCTTGCGGCGGAGCAGGCGAAGGCCGGCCGGGGCGTGTCGGTTCTAACGTTTCACCGCTCCAAGGGACTCGAGTTTAAACATGTCATCTTATGCGACTGCAACGAGCTGATCACGCCGCATAAAAAAGCGCTCCTCCCCGAACATATCGCGGAGGAACGCCGTCTTTTCTATGTTGCGATGACACGGGCTTCCGAAACGCTCACGCTGTACAGCGTCCGAAAGCGCCTGAGCCATACTTTGATGCCGTCCCGGTTCCTCGGAGAAATCCGATTGCCGGACAGCTTAACGATTCCGGGCGCAAGGGTTGTACACACCCGCTACGGCCCGGGTACAATTCTTTTAAAGGACCGGACGCACATCCGCGTCCGATTCGACGGTTCCCTTCTTCCGAAGGCGCTTCCGTTCCCGCTGTGCAGGGAGGACGGAAGTCTGGTGCTTGCGGAGTATGCTGCAACGGACTGACTGCAACTTGCAGAGTGTGCCGCGCCGGAACGACGCCGCATGCATGTCTGGAAGTGCTGCCTACTGCTCGTCTGCGCCAAGCTCGTCAAGGTCTTCGTAATCGTTCTCGTCCATGTACTCGTAGAACGCCTCGGACACCTCGTCAAACTCCTCATCGTCTTCGATATTCTCGAGGATCGGGCTCGTCTCATCGTCCGGATTCTCCTTGAAGCGGTACAGATAAACCTGCGACTCTTCATCCTCCTTCTGCGGAGCAAGCGCAATGTACTCACCGTCGCGCGCCGGGAAGATTGCGATGACGTCGCACTCCACTTCCTCGTCGTTATCTAAAAACAGCGTTACGGTATCGTGATCAAGATCTTCTTTATAATCTGCCATTTGATTTCTCCTTTTTCGCGTGTGCGGTTGTTCGAATCCGCCGCTTCCGACGGAAACACCCTTCAATTCATTGTATCAATTCCCGGCGGAAAAGGCAACAGGGATTGTTGACGAAAGCCCATAAAAAAAGTAGAATAAAAAGTGCCCGCAGGATGCGGAACATAAGAAAGGAGACGCCATGAAACAGGTTATGTTTGACAATATGGAAACCATACCGGTGCGCTGTTCGGTGCGCGATTTCGTGGAATTTCTCCTTCGAAACGGCGACCTTGACAGCCGGTCCGGACGCAAGGATCCCGACACGATGCGCGAGGGTGCCGAGATGCACCGCCGCATCCAGAAAGAGCAGGGGCCGAATTACGCGGCCGAGGTCATGCTTTCCCATACCTGTCTTGTCACCTACGGGCGACACACGTTTTCGCTGACGGTTGAGGGCCGCGCCGACGGCATTATCACGATTGATGACACGATGCGCGCCGACCTTCCGAACGAGGCGCTTGTCTTCAGTGACGTGCCCTGCGCGATTGACGAGATTAAGACGATGCTCCGCGACGTCAACAAGCTGACCGCGCCGTTACCCGAGCATCTTGCGCAGGCAAAATGCTACGCGTTCTTCCACTGCATGAAGGAGGAAATCGAGCGGATTGCCGTGCAGATGACCTACGTCACTCTGGAGAGCGGCAAGCGGCGCTACTTTACGGAGTTTTACACGAAGGAAGAACTGTCGGAGTGGTATTTTGCGCTGTGCCGCGAATACGCGAAGTTCGAAGAATGGACAACCGAACACCGGCTTGCCCGCGACGCGTCCATACGGACGCTTGGATTCCCGTTTGAGTACCGGCCCGGGCAGGACTCTTTAGTGAAGGATGTGTACCGGACGATCCTTCGGGAACGGAAGCTCTTCTTGGAGGCTCCCACCGGCGTCGGCAAGACAATTTCGACTGTCTTCCCCGCCGTCAAATCCATGGGCGAGGGACTTACCGAGAAGATTTTCTATCTGACCGCGAAAACCATCACGCGGACGGTCGCCGAAGAGACTTTTACGCTCTTAAACGACAACGGACTCGTCTTCCTTCCAATCACGGTTACCGCGAAGGAGAAAATGTGCGTGCTTCCTAAGCCGGACTGCAACCCGGAGACCTGCCCTAGGGCGAAAGGGCATTTTGACCGGGTGAATGAGGCGATTTATGCGATGCTTTCTACATTAGTAGAAAACAATAGCGAAGGCATTTCCGATGATAATGGCACAGTTGGTGACGGAAGTGCTTCCGATGGTGAGAGCACGGCCGGCAGCGAGAACATTTCCGTTGGTGGGAGTGTGGCTGGTGAGAGCACAGCCGCCCAGAAAGGGAAGCTCTTCACCAGAGCCCTGATTCTCGAATATGCCGAGCGTTATCAGGTGTGTCCGTACGAGATGAGCCTTGATGTCGCATTGTTCGCTGACGCCGTGATTTGTGATTACAATTATGCGTTTGATCCGGATGTTTACTTCCGAAGATTCTTCGGCGGGGAGATCCGTAAGAACTATGCGATGCTGATCGATGAGGCGCACAACCTCGTGGAACGTGCCAGAGATATGTATTCCGCGGTGCTGGTGAAGGAAGATTTTCTGCTTGCGAAGACAGAGATGACATTTTACGCGCCGGCCGCCAGGGCGCTTCAGGCGTGCAACCGGGCGATGCTTAAGATAAAGCAGGATCATGAGCATTTTGCGGTGCTCGAGAGTTTTGATGAATTATATATGAGTCTGATGCGGCTTATGGGCGTTCTCGACACCTATGCCTCTGAGAATAATTCGTCGCTGCCGGAGCTTACAACCGAGCTGTTCTTCAACGTGCGCCACTTCATTGCGATGTACGACGAGTCGGACGACCACTATCGCTACTACTGCGATTATCGCGAGGACAACCGGTTCTATGTGTGCATCCGCTGCATGGATCCGTCGCGGCAGCTTGAGCAGCGGCTCTCGCTCTGCCGGAGTTCCGTCTTCTTCTCGGCGACGCTTCTGCCGATTGGTTACTATAAGCAGCAGCTCTCGGGCGGCACGGAGGATTATGCGGTTTACGCAGAGTCACCTTTCGATTCCGATAACCGGCTTGTGCTTGTCGCCGATGATGTCAGCACGCGTTACACCCGCCGGACGGATGACGAATTCCGTAAGATTGCCGGCTACATCACCGATTTCTGCGCCGCGAAGAAGGGCAACTATATGGTCTTCTTCCCGTCCTACCGCTATATGACTGCGGTTGCGGATATTCTTTTCGAAACGCCCGGACTTCGCCTGTTGCAGCAGGAAAGTTCGATGTCCGAGACCGCTCGGGAGGAGTTTCTGCGCGCGTTTTCCGAAGAGCATGACGACACGCTTCTCGGCCTTTGCGTGATGGGCGGAATCTTCTCCGAAGGCATCGACCTGACTGCCGACCGCCTGATCGGTGCCGTTGTTGTCGGCCCCGGCCTGCCGATGGTCTGCAATGAACGCGAGATGTTCCGTGAATACTACGCCGAGCGCTGTGACGCCGGCTTCGAATACGCCTACCTCTACCCCGGCATGAACAAGGTTCTTCAGGCCGCCGGCCGCGTAATCCGCACCACTGACGATGTCGGTGCCATCCTTCTTCTTGACGACCGTTTCATGAAGTCCGCCTACCGCGACCTCTTCCCCCGCGAGTGGGAGAACTGCCTCCGCGTAAACCGCTCCACCCTGCCCCATGTACTTGGGGACTTCTGGGAACGGAAAGGGCGGAAGTGAATGAAGTAAGGGGCTGCCGGGGAAGCGGTGTCAGCACACTCTCTTGCTTTTTTCACAGTTTAGTGTTATTGTTTTGTTACGCTCTTCACACTTTGTAGAGTTTCTCGATATTCGGTGTTAGGTTTTAGAAGTCCTTTTCACACCATCTATGTTCGAGTTATTATCTGATGTTATTCCCCCGCGCTTCTTTTCACACCCAAATAGAAGTTATCTCTTTTAGTGTTTTTATTTCTCCCGTTTTTTCACACCAGACAGTGTTCTTATCGACTCGGTGTTAAATGTAACCCGGATCCTTCACACCTTTCTTCCGTAGAATCACACCAGTGTGAACTTTCCTCTGGATTTTTCACACTACAAATCTCGCTCCCATTTTCAGTGTTATTTTTCTTCGAAAGTCATAACACTATTCCACACAAAGGCTCATCTTGGTGTTAATTTCGCAAAAAAAGCATTGCGAGATATTCTCACGCAATGCTGATATATACAAAGTAAATAATCAAAGGAGTACACAATATGAACAGCCAGAAATACTCAAACAGCCAGGAATACCCAAACAGCCAGGAACACGCAAACCGCAAAGAATACCTGCAACGCCTTCTCAAACAGATTCAGCAGGACAAAAAGAATATGCCTGAAGGGAGCCTTCGGGTTCATGGCGGAAAGAAGCCATACTATTATCATGTCATGGATAATTCCGAGGCATCTTACGGCCGTTATCTGAAATCCACGGAATCCCGGCTTGCGGCTGCGCTTGCCCAGAAAGATTATCTGATTCGATTAGAAGAATCCGTACTGCAGGAACTGAAAAGTCTAAACCATATTGAGAAGAAAAACGGCAGTCCTTCCCCTCGCCCGGAGGATATCTACCGCTCCCTGAATTCCTACCGCCAGGCTTTAGTGACCCCCTTGGTCATGGGGGATGAAGACTACAAAACTGCATGGCTTCAGGAGCCCTACGCCCGAAAGTCTTTCTCCGAGGATGACCCTTCTTTCTATTCTGCGCGTGGCGACAGAGTTCGCTCCAAATCGGAAGTCTTGATCGCAGACATTTTAGATGAATTCGGAATTCCGTACCGCTATGAGGCCCCGCTTCCCCTGAAAAACGGTTACACGATTCATCCTGATTTCACTATTCTGCGGCTTCCTGCCCGCACAGTCTGCTATCTTGAACACTGTGGGCGCATGGATGATGAAATCTATGTACATGCGTTTCTGCGACGCGAGAACACTTGTATTGAGAACGGTTTAATCCCGGGGCGTGACGTTTTTTACACCTTCGAAAGCGGAGCATCCCCGATTAACACAAAACTGCTTCGGAAAATGCTACACACCCTCTTAATCTAACTGCTGTAGAATGTACCTCACTAAGCCCCTATGGACCTCATAAAGCCCCCGATGAGACCGCTTTATCCGATCAGTTTTGCTTCCCGCAGCGTGCAGTAGGTGTATCCGCCCTCCTCGTAGGTGTCGAAGACACCGATCACGGTGATGTTTGTTCCGAGCTCCGGAAAATCATCCGGGTATTTCCGCGCGTCCGCCGGAACGAATTCAATGCCGTTCTGGCAGCATGCCGTGGCGTCCTGGATCAGGCACGCGTAGTAGTACTTGTCGGTTTCCTCGTCGTGGTAAACAGCGAACAGACCGTCCATCTTCACCGTCTTGCCGATGTACTTCTCGGGCGACAGAACGATGTTGGAAACCTCCGCATAAACCATCGTCGAAGACAGACATGTCAAATCGACATCCACCGACGGATCCGGGTCCTTAATGTTTCCTTCCGGTTCACCGGTCGGAACTTCGGTCGGAATCGCAGTCGGAAGTGTCACATCCGGATTATCCGTTCCGTTGTTTCCGCCCGGGTTCGTTCCGTTATTATCGGCGTTGTTTCCGCCCGGGTTCGTTCCGTTATTATCGCCGTTGTTTCCGCCCGGGTTCGCCCCGTTGTTCTCTCCCGGCGTCACATCCTTCTGCTTGTCTTCCGCATCCATTCCCTGCCGGAGAATGTCATCCACGCTGTTCTGCGAGGAGCCTCTTGCTCCGCCCTTCTTCTCACATCCTGCCAAAGCCGCAAGCATCACAAGGCACAGCACGACACACAGTAATCTACGCATATGTTTCATAATCATAATCCTTCTTTCCTAATGAGCGGCCCGCCCGGGCCTTCGAAACAATAAAACCGGAATCGCTTCCGCAACTTACCGGTTAAACCGGAAATCCTACCCTCTCTTCACCGCTCCCACGAAGAAGCAGACAAAGAACAGCACGACATCCATCGCCACAATCGTCGAGCCCACCGGAGTGCCGGCGAGGATTGAAAGCAGGATGCCGATGAACGCGCCGATGACCGAAATCACGGCTGAACCTATGGTCACCGCCCGGAAGCTCCTAAACAGACGCATCGAAGACAGCGCCGGGAAGATCACGAGCGCCGAGATCAGAAGCGAGCCGACGAGGTTCATCGCAAGCACGATGATCACCGCAACGACAATCGCGATGAGCAGGTTGTAAAGCTCAGCCCGCATGCCGGTTGCCTTACAGAAAACCTCGTCAAATGTGACCGCAAAAATCTTATGATAAAACAGCACGAACACCGCGACAACCACAATCGACAGCACCATGCAGATCCTAACGTCCTGCGGGGTCAGCGTCAGGATTGACGTGGAACCGAACAGCGTCGTGCAGACATCGCCCGAGAGATTCGACGACGTCGAGAAAATGTTCATAATCAGGTATCCGAACGCCAGCGTCGCGACCGAAATCATGGCAACCATGGCGTCCCCCTTGATCTTCGTGTTCTGCCCTGTCCGAAGCAGCAGAACGGCACTGATTACCGTCACCGGGAGCACCAGATAGGTGTTATTCGTCAGATTCATCACGGCCGCTATGGCCATTGCGCCAAATGCCACATGCGACAGCCCGTCCCCGATGAAAGAGAACCGCTTCAGCACCAACACGACGCCGATCAAAGAAGAACAAAGCGCAATCAATACTCCGACAATCACGGCGTTCCGCACGAAATCATACTGCAGGTACTTCTGCAGCCGCGGGAACGCGTTCGTGAATGGATTCTGTACGGCAATCAGTACCATTTTCCGCCTCCTACCTAAGTGCTTCCTTAAGCACGCTCAGGTTTTTCTCCATAACGGAAAGGTAGGTGACACCGTTTTTGATGTCCTCGGCTTTCGCGGACTGCAGGGAGTCAAGCACCAGGATCTGCTGGTCCTTCGTCTTCGTGTTCCGGATGATCGTTTCGGCAATCCGGTGGTCGGTCCCCTCAATTGTGATGACCGAGCGGAGCGACAGCTCGTCGACCTTCTCCGAGAGGAACGCAATCGTCTCGAAGCTTGCCTCCGACTCCGCCGAACACCCGACAAATGCGGCATAATACTTAAGCCCGTAATCGTCCGTCATGTAACGGAACGGGAAACGGTCGGCGAACAGAAGCGTCTTCACGGACGCCCCTTCCACTGCTGCCTTATACTGACTGTCAAGCGCTGCGAGTTTAGCGAGATAGTCCTCTGTGTTCTTGCGGTAGGTTTCCGCATGGTCCGGGTCAAGCTTCTGAAGGGACTCGGAAAGGCTCTTCACGATGATTGCTGCGTTCCGAAGCGACAGCCATACATGCTCGTCGTATTCGGGACCCTCCTCATCGTGGTCATGGTCACCATCCTCATGGTTGCCATCCTCGTGGTCACCGTCCTCGTGGTCACCGTCCTCGTGGTCACCGTCCTCGTGGTCACCGTCCTCGTGGTCATGCTCATCCTCTTCCTGCATGCCCTCCACAATCTCCTCTTCCTTGACGGCGCTTCCGAGCACGTCCATCAGGTTGATGACGACACGGTTCTTGTTGACGGGATTCTTCAGGGCGTCCTCCACCCAGCGGTCGGATTCGCCGCCGACATAGATGAACAGGTCGCAGTCGGAAATCGTCAGAATATCGTCCGCCGTCGGCTGATAGCTGTGCAGATCCACGCCGTTATCTAAAAGGAGTGTCAGCTCCACGTCCGCGGCGCGGTCACCGAGAATCGATTTTACCCAGTCATATTCCGGAAAGATGGTTGCCACGATGCGGAGCTTCCCGTCTCTTCGGCCCCCGTTAGAGCCACAGGCGGAAAAACATCCGACGGACAGAATCAGAATCAATAGAATTGATAGAATTTTCTTCACAATAAAACCTCCAAAAATCAAAAATCATCGATACCAAAGCAAACCCGCCCGCAGGGCATGGCTTGTCCTTGGGAGGCTGTATCAACGATTCAAACGAACCTTTCGGGATACCGGCGTCTGCGTCATGCAGCCGCTCTCTTCACGGATGCTCACGAACCCTTCCGCAAGCATCGGAAACAGGCATATAATTACGAAAAATGCGACACCGCACTCCCGTATCCGCTTGCCCGTCCGCTCGCACAGTTCGAGCACGGAACAGATCGGGCAGTCTTCGCCCGAACAGTCATGTCCGGCTTCGGCCGCCGTCAGGAAAAACGAGCACAGCACGCAGGCAAGCATCATAAAGGCTATGATGAATGCCAAAGTCCGGGTTCGGTTGTTCGCACGGTTACACATAATTAATCTTGTTCTCTTCTTCCGAATTGCATGCCGATATGCTTACGGCACACAAGAATACTCAGCCCTTCTCCCGAAGGCTCATTTCCATAATCTTCTCACAAAGATCCGTGAACGGAATGCCGGCTTCCTTCGCCGCTACAACGAGGTGGGCGTCCTGGTAAAGCTGCGGCAGGGAATCGCACTCGAGGCATACGAACGAGCCGTCCTCGCGGACAATGAAATCCGCCTTCGCGTAGGCTTTTACGCCGAGCACCTCGGAAACCTTTTCGGCGGTTGCCTGAAGGGTCTTCGCAAGTTCCTCCGGAATGTCGGCCGGACATTTCGGAGCCTGTTCGCCGCGGGCGTTCATGCCGGTATCCTTATCGCGGGTTTCAAACGGAAGCACCTCAACAACGGGAAGCGCCTTTCCTTCAATCGTTCCGACCGCGAACTCGCGCCCGATCACATACTCTTCCACGAGGATTTCGCTCTCCCAGCGGAACGCTTCCTTAATCGCCTTCTTGTAGGAAACGATGTCATTTGCCACGGAGATGCCGAGGCCGATTCCCCCGTTGTTCGGCTTCACGATCACAGGGTAATGCAGACCCTGCGTCTCGGGGTCGGTAACCTCCAGCTTTTTATATACGCAGAAGCCCTTCGGCACGGGAACTCCCGCCTCCGTAAGGAGCTGCTTGGAAACGGATTTGTTCGAGGACACCGCCGACGAGAAGTAATCACAGCCGGTGTAGTCGATGCCCAACAGGTCAAATGCGGCCTGGACTTTACCGTTCTCGCCGTTCGCGCCGTGCAGCGCGATGAAGACAAGGTCGGCCTGTCTGCAGATCTGTAAAACGTTCGGTCCGAAGTACGATCCGGACTGGTCGCGGCGGCGTTTGCGGACCGCCCAGAGATCCGGAATCTCATCGGAGATGTTGCCCGGAGCCAGGGAGAATTTCTCAGTGTCATCGAAGGCAAATGGGATGGAAAGTTCTCTCTCCTCGTAGCCCATGAAGGCATCGAGCAGGATGACCCTGTGTCCCTTCTCTTTCAACTGCTCGGAAACCACATAGCCGCTTCGAAGCGACAGGTTCCGCTCGTTCGAAAGTCCGCCCGCAAGCACAACGATGTTGAGGCCGGTCGGCATTTCGAACGGCACGTCCTCCTCGGGCTCGTCCGCTAGTATGATGTCGGAGCCGTCCATCTGCAGTTCAAGCGTCGGAAGCATCTCCTTCGTCATGCAGACAATCTGCAGAACGCCCTTAACCTGATCCGCGGTAAGCTCGATCCCGTACTTTCTGCGGCATATGTTCTGCACCTGCTTCACGACTACGCTGTTCACGTGCCGGATTAAAAAGTTCGACAGATTAAGCGCCGCGCCGAGCTTTCTTGAGGTTACAAAGTCCGAAAGCATGTCGACAATCTTCAGGGCGTCTTCCATCTTAAAGTTCGAAACGATATCCCGGATGGCCTTCAAAAAGTCCGGATTCTGCTGCGAGTACTTAATGCAGAACGCAAGAATATACGCGGTGTTGTCCGAATAGGTCGGGTCCCCGACAAGGGAGCACAGGAAATTAATGTACTCCATGATCGAGTCCTTTCCGTCAATCAGAAAGGCTCGCTCAACAAGCATTCCGAGGAGCTTGTTCGTCTCCGCCTTCTCCTTCGCGCTGACGCCGGAACGGATCAGACTGTTGATGAACTGATCCATAATCTGCATCTCCGGACGCTGTCCGTTCGGATTGACGCGGAGCGTGTATTCGCCGTCCTCGCCGAAGTCGAAATACGTGTTCGGCGCATGGCTCTCGGCAACGCCGTACCGGCCGTAATCATAGCCGATGTAATAGGTCTTTGAACCCACATCGTTCATCAGAATGTTGACGTAGTCAAAGTCGACGTTATGGTTCTCAATGATGCCCTGCCGCTTCAGAATCCGCTTGCGGTAGTGCTCGATAAACTCATCCGAAAAGCCCTGTCCGTCAAATGACACACAGCGCGCCGGCGTATCATTTAAAATCGTAATATACTTTGCCTTGTTGCCGCCCTTCGAGTGTCCGATTACCGTAACGGTATAGTTCTCAAGATGCAGCTTCCGGTACACGATCTTGTACCATTCGAGCGCGTTGATCTGCTGCAGGGAATCCACCTGGTTGGCGCCCTCGAAGTCGTCCACCCATTCGTAGTCGGCTGTTCCGCGAAATGCGACAACGGCCTCCTTCTCCTCCTCATTCAAAAAGACCGCGGAAATACCGCCGCCTCCGCCGTACGCCATGTCAAGATGCGGCTCTTTGATCATTGCGTTCAGAATGTTCGGTTTCTTCCGAAGCGCAAGGATAATGTTTCTCCAGTCAAAGCCGTTCATGCACGAGTTGTAAATCAACTCGTCATCGAGTTTCGAAATATCAAACCGGTCAAGGTATTCCTGCACGGTGCGGTCACTTGCGTTCAGGACCGTACAGAGCGGTGCCACATCGGGAAGATATGTCAGGTGCTCGATCAGCAGCAGTTCATCCATTTTGTACAGCATAAAATCGTCTCCCGGATTTTTTATTCGGTCTCAATCTCTTCAATCAGCGCCTGGTACACAAGACGCAGATTGTTATTCTCCGTACGGATATTCCGCACCAGATTGGTGCTGATCATCTTAAGAAGCACGACGCCGCTCTTCGGGTGCTCGTCACAGAAGCGGTCAAAGTCGGCTCTCGTGATCGAAAGCGTCAGGCAGTCCGTCTTCGCCTGCACCGTCGCGGAACGCTTGTCGCTGTCAATCATTGCCATCTCGCCGAACACGCAGTGTGCGTTCGCGTCAAGCGTCGCCACAACGAAGCGGTCGCCGAAGATTGTCGTCTTAATGATATCCACTATGCCTTCAAGAAGCACGTATACCTCATCCCCGGATTCGCCCTCGGTGATGATGTTCTCCCCGGCCGACGTCCGTCTCTCCTTAAGAAGTCCGGCAAGAATCCGAAGGTCCTCATCGGAGATGCCCGAAAGGAGCGGGAATGCTCTTAATCTTTCCGTGTAATCCATTCCGATGCCCTCCTTTTCAGACTTCGTCGCCCAAGATAATAGCGCCCATGTTCTTTCCGAGCACGTAATCGTCGTTCGGATTCAGGTGCGGGCAGTTGGTCTCCATGCTCTTAACGGACTTCAGACGTTGGATGATCTCACCGTAGTTGGTGGACATCTGCGCCTCGGAAAGAATCTGATGCTTCAGTTCCTTCTCAACGCCCATGTTCTCGAGAATCCCGAGAAGCAGCACGCGGTTCTTCTTATACCAGGCGAACAGTTCGCCGTAAGTCTTGCCTTCCCATTTGCTCCCGATGGGGGCAATCTGCACCGACACGCCGTCGCCGTTATCGAGAAATGAGGACATCACCTTCGACATGCCGCTGTAATTCGTCGAGGTGCTCAATATATAGCGCGTGTACTCGTCAACGAAGATAATCTCCGCGCAGTTCTGGCTCTCCAGATAATTCTTATACCGTTCCGTGCGGACTTCCGCGCAGATATGGCATTTGCCGTTTAATTTACGGACAAGAAGCGTCGCCGCAAACACACGGGAGTCCACCAGCTCCTCACCGAGGTTTTCCTGGTTCTCGCCGATGATCAAAACCTTCGATGCCTCGCGGACGTTCGCATTGAGAAGCGTCTGCTCCTCCGTGAAATCTCCGCGCAATATCAATAGCCCTTTCAAATCCTCGTCGTCCCGCAGGTTCTGGATCTTCACGTCGTCGGCATTGTTAATCAGAATGATGTCCGACGCCTTGCGATCCTTGTTCTTGCGGAGAATGCCGAGAATCAAGGGCTTGATGTCATTTTTCCATCCGCAGATCAGAATGTGATCCTTCATCTTCTGCATCTTCTTCACTCCCCGTTCCATGTTCAGTCTTTTCGCGACAAATGCCGACGAAATGTATCCGATAACGGACGAAAACCCCACCATGCCGAGAATCAGTACAAGGATTCCGACAAGACGCGTTCCCGGGGTTTCCACAAACTGGTAGTCGTTACCGGTCATCGCAAGGAAGTTGAACACGACGATGTCCCAGAACGACGTATCCGCGCCCGAGTGCCGAAGGACAAGGAAGCACGCCAGGCATAGAATGAGGTATAAACCGAAGACAAGAAGAATCACAGGCAGATGGATCAGTTTAAAGAATCCGGTTACCCGTTTCATCCACTTTTTCATAACAAAGATACTTTATCATAAACGGGCTTATTGTGCAAGAAGCGCGGGGCGTTTTCGTTCATTTTCGGGTGATTTCGGCAAATGCCACACTCTCCTTTGAAACGAAAGAAAGACGGCCCCGAGAGGTCGTCTTTCTTCCGCGCCCGTTTAACGTACGATGCGGTAATATGTCCTTGCAGTCAGACGGTAGATAATCATGTAAATCAGCGTGAACGCAACCGCCGTAAGCGCCGTGCAGAGAAGGAACAGCTTGTTGTTGCTGAGCATCAGAAGCGCGAGGAGCTTGCGGATTACCGGGTAGGCAACCGTCAGGTGGATCACCGCGGTGATTACCGGCAGGAAGAATACGATAACGATCTGGCGGCGGATCGTCGCCTTCGTCTCCTTGGCCGTCATGCCGACCTTCAGAAGAATCTGGAAACGGCCGCGGTCGTCGTAGCCTTCGGAAATCTGCTTGTAGTAGATGATAAGCGCCGTCGCGAACAGGAATACGATGCTTAATAGGATTCCGAGGAAGAACAGCGAGCCGTAGATCGCGTACATCTCGTCGCGCATCGCCCAGGAGGTATCCCACCTTATGTGGGAGCTTGCGCCTTCCATCGTGGCTTCCGCGTATCTCTCAACCAGCTCCCCAAATTCCGAGTAGGATTTCTGTTCCGTATCATTTTCCCCGAATTTCTTTGCGTCGGCTACCTTGACAGCGTACGTGTAGGAAACCCGGTTTGCGTACCAGTCGAGTTCCTTCGAAATCTGCGCGCTCACGTCCTCAAGGGCATCGATGTCCGGAAGCAGAATTCCGTAGACATCCAGGACCGACGTTTCCATGCTCTGCGGAAAGTAAGAAAGCTTCTTTCCGACTTTGTAAGTTTTCGATCCGAGCTGAATCGTCCCGGATACTCTTTCGGTCAGGTCCGTTGCATTTTTCGTAAGCGGCGCCCAGCCGATCTCCCCTTCACCAAACTGCACATCCAGGCCGGTAATGTTCCGATAATCTTCCACCGGCATAAAAAGTAATACTGCTGCATTCTTCGGCGGCATGCTCAACGAGCTGTCCGCAATATAGACGCTTGTGCTGCCGTCCTTTTCTAGGAGATAGTTCTCACTCAGGTTTCTTACGGCGGTAAGCTTCGTGATGCTTGTCCCGTACTTTTCGGCGACCTGATTCGCCATGTCAAGGATATCCTCTTCAGGCACCTGATAGAAGTACGTCTTCTTCTCCTCGTCGTCCCGGTACACGTATTCCGCCTCAACGAACAGGTCCGCGGCGCCGTCCATGTATAAATCCTTAAGGGAGTCCTCCGTTCCCGCGTACAGGCTGACGGTCGTGGAAATCATGACCAGAACGCCGGTCGCAAGAATCGCGATGGAGGCAAGTCCGACCGCGTTCTGCTTCATGCGGTACAGCAGATCGGACACGGCTATCATATTTGTTCTACGATAGTAGAATCCTCTCTTTCTGCGAAGAAGCTTCAGAAGAGCGATGGATCCCGCAAGGAATAAAGCATAGGTTCCGATGATGACAAGAATGACTGCGATGAAGAAATCCTTGATGACTTCAAGCGGCGTTTCCGCCTTCAGAGCGAGGTAGTAGCCTACCCCGAGTGTCGCAAGTCCGATCAGAAGAAGCAGCCATTTCGTCTTCGGCTCCCGTTCGCCGACACCGGAGCTTGCGAGAAGCTCTACCGGGCGGAGTCTTGCGAGGCGGATGCGGTTCCAAAGAAACGCCGCCAGATAAGTAATCGCGAAGAATCCGGCCGTCTTCAGCACGCTGTCCCAATCCAGATAGAAACCGAGGATGGTGCTTACGTGTAGCATTTTACAGATAAACAGGCAGCAAAGCTTGTACACGAGAATGCCCGAGAGAATGCCGGTTACGATCGAAATCACCGTCGAAATCAGGTTTTCAAGAAACATGATGCGTCCGACGTGACGTTTCTCCATGCCGAGCACGTTATACATGCCGTACTCTCTCGTTCTCTGCTTCATCAGAAAGCTGTTCGTGAAGAACACGAGAATGACCGAAAGAATGATGACAACCCAGATTCCGATCATCATGATGCTGGGAATCGCGTAGCCGCCCTTGATTTTCTCAAGGCGCTCGTCAGAAGCCAACGTCTTCATGACGTAGAAGATGGCCGTAAGGCCCGTCCCCGCAAGGATGTGCGGGATGTACAGCTGGTGGTTTTTCTTGATGTTCTGCCACGCAAGCCGCAGAAAGAGTCCCAGTTTCATCGCTGCTCACCGCCCGTCGTAAGGAGTGTGAGCGTGTCCGAAATCTTCTGGTACAGCTGCTCGTTCGTGCAGTCCCCACGATAAATCTGATGGAAGACTTCCCCATCGCGGATAAACAGTACTCTCGAGGCGTGGCTTGCAGCCTTCGTCGAGTGCGTTACCATGAGGATGGTCTGACCTTTGGCGTTAATCTCGCGAAACACCCTCAAGAGGTCATCGGTTGACTTCGAGTCGAGCGCGCCGGTAGGCTCGTCGGCGAGGATCAGCTTCGGATTCGTGATGAGCGCACGCGCTACCGCGGTACGCTGCTTCTGTCCGCCGGACACCTCGTACGGGAACTTATTCAGAAGGTCCGCGATGCCGAGCTCTTCCGCGATCGGCATCAGCTTTCCCTCAAGCTCCGCCGGCTTCTCTCCGTTTAAGACAAGCGGCAGCAGGATGTTGTCCCGAATCGAGAAAGTATCCAGAAGGTTGAATTCCTGAAAAACGAAACCGAGATTCTCTCTTCGGAACGTTGCCATCTCTGCTTCCTTAATTGCCGAGAGCTCCTTGCCCTCAAGCATGACTTTGCCGGCCGTCGGCCGGTCAAGCGCCGCAAGGATATTGAGGAGCGTCGTCTTACCGGAGCCCGACTCACCCATGATTGCGACATACTCGCCCTTCTCAACGCTGAATGTTACATTCGACAGCGCCTGGACCTTGCTCCCCCCGAAGCGCGTCGTGTAGATTTTCTGCAAATTACTGACTTCCAAAATAGACATATTACCGTTTTCCCTCCGTGATGGCGGCGTTGCGCTGCGGTTGTTGCCGCTTTGCTGCGCGCCGCTTTGTTCGTTCTAAGGCGATTATAGCTTGTTCGATTGAAATGAGACATCGAATCCGGTTACATTTTACCGTGTTGCTGTGACATTTTTGTAAGGTAATAACACCGATTGACCTCCTGTGCTCTTTCGGTGTTATGGAATTGTCGGTGATTTCACACCAGAATTATGGTTCTTCTGATTAGTGTGATGATTCTGCCTGGGATTTCACACTGTCCGGGGATTTACCTATGCTGGTGTGAATCTCCGGCATGATATTTCACACCTTTTGATAACATGCCTGGTGTGGTGTGATTTTTGAGCATGATATTTCACACTTTCCGAAGAATCATCTGTTCCGGTGTGATTCTCAGCGAGAATACTTCACACCTTCATAAGATTCTTCAGAAGCAGTGTGATTTTCAGCGCGAATGCTTCACACCTTCATAAGATTCTTTAGGAATAGTGTGATTCTCAGCGCGAATGTTTCACACATTCGTAAGATTCTTCAGAAATAGTGTGATTCTCATCCTGAATACCAAAATATACACCAAAAAACGCCCTGCCATCGGATAAAACTTGAGCCCGGCCAAAAAGCCGGGCTCGGACTTCATACTTTTAAAGATGGAAACAATGGGGCTCGAACCCATGACCTCCCGCGCGTCAGGCGGACGCTCTCCCGGCTGAGCTATATTTCCGTTTGTGCGGCGGAGGCATCTGAATGCCTCGCGTTCCGCTTACGAATTCATCATACACGATACCGGCGTGAAATGCAACCGGAATATTGCTCCGTCGCAACCACGCTGCCTTGCACACTCCGCTACTGCTCTGCCGAAGCTCTGCCACAGCTCTGCCGCAGCTCTGCCACAGTTCTGCCGCAGCTCTTCCACAGCTCCGCACCGCAGCAGACTTTCTACTCTGCCACAATCTCTTCCTTCTTCATATCGACCGTGAACGTGCTGCCTTTGCCGACCTCCGACTCTACGGAGAGCCCGACATTCAGCTTGTGCGCGACCTTTCGGCACAGGTAAAGGCCGAGGCCTGTGGCGCGGCCGCCGTCCGTGCTGCCGTCGCTGTTCGTCCGGCCGTTGAAGCCGGTGAAGCCTTTCTCGAAGATGCGCGGCACGTCCTCCGCCGCGATGCCGATGCCCGTGTCACGGACAATCACCTTCGCGTCCTCCGTCAGCGTCACGGTCACACCGCCCTCATAGGTGTACTTGATCGCGTTTGAGAGAAGTTGCTCAAGAAGGAAGGTGAACCATTTGTCGTCGGTTACGACCTTCACATTTGCCGGCTCATAAGAGAATGTGAGCTTCTTCGCGATAAATTGCGGCGCATACCGCCGGATTGACGTCCTTATAAGCTCATCCAAATCGCACTCGCGGACGGCAAGGTCCGAAGCATCCTCGCCGAGCCGGATGTACCCGAGCGCCATGTCCACATACTGCTCCGTGCGGAACAGCTCTGCTGCCAGCGCGCGGTTCTGCTCGGTGTCCTCCGACTTCACAATCATCTGCATCACCGCAAGCGGCGTCTTAATCTGGTGCACCCACATGGTGTAGTAGTCCTTCGCCTCGCGACGCTCCGCGTACTGCTGCTCCTGAAGCGTCTCAATGCGCCGCCAGAGCTCCTGCACGAGGTCAGCGTAATCATGGGCCGCAACGCCATACTCATCCCGCAGCTCGTTGCGTTCATATGCTGCGGTCCGGATGCACTGCAGTCTCGCGCGGTGGTGCCGAAGTTCCCGGATCAGGTCGACAAAACCCACCGCCAGTCCGCACACGGTGCAAAGCAAAACCGAGTACCCGACCGCCTCTCCGGGGATGCCGTACAGCCAGACTACGAGCGCTAAGATAATCACCGAGGCGATGCCCCAGAGAATCGGACACAGCCTGTCACGTAGAAATTCTGCGAAAAATCCCATAGTTCTCTCTTTCCTACTCCGCAATACTTTCGCTCAGAGGCGGCTTTCGCGGGCTACTCCAAAAAACTTCCGCTCAGCGGCGGCTTTCGCGGGCTACTCCAAAAAACTTCCGCTCAGCGGCGGCTTTCGCGGCTACTCCACGATGTACCCGCTGCCCACCTTCGTGGTGATGTAACCGGCAAGACCAAGGGCCTCCAGCTTCTTACGGAGACGCGTCACATTTACCGTTAAAGTATTCTCCTCGACGTAGCAGTCGTCCTGCCAGAGCGCCGTCATCAGGCGGTCGCGGGAGACGATTTTGCCCTTGTTTTCAAGCAGTGTGCGCAGTATCCGAAACTCATTCTTCGTGAGCTCCACGCGCTCGCCGGTGACCGTTACGGAATTGTCTCCGAGATTCAGGCGAAGGCCGCGGTGCTCAAGCTCCTGCGGCATTTCGCCGAGGTCGTACGCGCGGCGAAGTATGGCCGAAACCTTGGCCGTCAGCACCATCGGATCGACGGGCTTCGGAATAAAATCGTCCGCGCCGAGGTTCATCGC